>JBDUBI010000079.1:0-15398 GCA_040004225.1 Acidobacteriota bacterium | reverse complement strand
CAAGGCGCCCGGCTTCGGAGACCGCCGCAAGGCGATGCTCGAGGACATCGGGATCTTAACCGGCGGCAAGCTCATTTCCGAGGACCTCGGAATCAAGCTCGAGAACGTGAAGTGGGAGGATCTGGGCGACGCGAAGAAGGTGAATGTCGACAAGGACAACACCACGCTCGTCGTGGATGACCGCTCCAAGAAGAAGCAGGAAGCCATTCAGGGCCGCGTCAAGCAGATCCGGACCCAGGTCGAAGAGACGACCTCCGACTACGACCGCGAGAAGCTTCAGGAGAGGCTCGCGAAGCTCGTCGGCGGTGTCGCCCAGATCAAGGTCGGCGCGTCCACCGAGACCGAGATGAAAGAGAAGAAGGCCCGCGTCGAGGACGCGATGCACGCGACGAAGGCGGCTGTCGAGGAGGGGATCGTCCCCGGCGGCGGCGTGGCCCTTCTCCGCTGCGTCGACTCGATCAACTCCGTGGTGAAGGGTCTTCACGGCGACCAGCAGATCGGCGCCCGCATCCTTCTTCGCGCGCTCGAGGAGCCGACCCGGCAGATCGTCGCCAACGCGGGGATGGAGGGCTCGGTCATCATCAACGAGTTGAAGGCCAAAGGCGGCAACTTCGGATTCAACGCCAACGCGGAGAAGGTCGAAGACATGCTGAAGGCCGGTATCATCGACCCGACCAAGGTCACCAAGAACGCGCTGCAGAACGCGGCGTCCATCGCGGGCCTCATGCTCACCACGGAAGCCCTCATCTCCGAGATCAAGGAGAAGGACAAGGCTCCCGCGGGGATGCCGGGCGGCGGTGGCGGCATGGGCGGAATGTACTGATCGATCGACGAAAGTCTCGAATCTTCGGCCCCGGCGCTCTGCCGGGGCCTTTTTTTCTCCTGAGGCTCCGCTCCCCCCGAGGGAGCCGGGAATCCGGAGATGCGACGGGAAACGACAGGGAGACTGAGCGTGCCGGCCTCAGCCGCCCTCAGCGCGTGGATCACTCCCGCCCCCTCTGTCCTGACCGCATCGGAGCAGTGAGGCCCAAGTTGACCGCGGATGACCGCGGCCGTCTCGCTCTCCTGGGTCGCTCGGCTCCTATACTCGCGGTCTCTCCATGAAGCCGCTTCTCTTCTCGGTGCTTCCCCGCCCGACGCATCCGACGCGCGACGGGCTCGCCATACGCAACTTCCATCTCCTGAGGGCGCTGGCCGGGTCGTATCGCGTGCGCGCGTTCGTCCTTCGCGCGCCGCATCTGGCGGCCGCGGCGGAATATCCGGACGGAGTCGAGGTCGAGGAGTTCAGCCAGGCCCCCCGCGCTTTCCGGAAGGCGCGTGCTGCCGCGGCGAGCCTCGTCTTCGGCGGGGCGTACTCCCCGCGGCTCTACCGGTCGGCGAAGCTGCGCGCGCGGCTGTCCCGCGAGGCGGCGCGCGAACGCCCTTCGTGGATAGTCGCCCACTCCTACCACGTCGCTCCCCTCGCAATCGGCCGAGGAAGCCCCTCCTGGGTCGACTTTCACAACCTCGACTCGCTGATCTGGGAGCGCATGTCGGAGACGGCATCGCGGCTGCCGGTCCGGGTCTTCGCGGGTCTTCAGGCTCCGCGGGTGCGGGCGTTCGAGCGGAGCCTGCTGACGGGCGCGGACGGGGCGTCCTGCGTGTCTGCCCCGGATGCCAGCGAACTCCTCCGGCTGGTCCCCGCGTCCTCTCCGGTCGTAGTCCCCAATGCCGTCGATCTCTCCCGCTACGAATTTCACTCCGGCCGCCCCGGCAACGGGGTCGTTCTCTTCGTCGGGGACCTGTCGTGGCCGCCGAACGCGGAGGGTCTGCGGTGGTTTGCGGATCGCGTGTGGCCGCTCGTCGCCTCGGGGGCGCCTCGAGCCCGGGTCGAGGTGCTCGGCCGCGGAGCGCCCGCGTCCCTCGTCCGGCGCACCCCCGGCTGGAAGTTTTTGGGTGAGGGAGGCGATACCCGGCCGCACTGGGCCCGGGCCGACGTGGCGATCGTCCCGCTGCGCGCCGGGGGTGGAACGCGTCTGAAGATCCTGGAGGCCGCCGCGTGCGGCGTCCCGGTGGTCTCCACGAGCATTGGAGCCGAAGGGCTCGAGCTCGAGAACGAACGCGAAATTCTTCTGCGGGACGACCCGCCCGATTTTGCGGATGCGCTCGTCCGGCTGCTCCGGGACGCGTCGCTCTCGGGAACCCTCGCCGCATCCGCCCGGGCGCGGGTCGAGCGGCGTTACGACTGGCGCCGGATCGGCGAAGCGTTTGCGGGGGAGCTCCTGCGAAGGGGCCGGACGTGACGGTTCTCGCGGCCGCCCTCTTCGCCCTCTCACTCTCTCTCGCGATCTGGTCCTACGGGATGTACCCGGCGATTCTGCGCCGCCTCGCGCGGAAGTCGGCGCCCGCCCCGGATCTCGCCGGGTCTTCTCGGAGCCGGAGGAGCGTCGAGGTGCTGGTGTCAGCGGCGGACGAAGCGGGGGTGATCGCAGACCGCGTGCGAAACCTGCTTGAGCAGGCGGTGGACGGCGATTACAGGATCTCGATCGGCTGCGACGGGTCCGCGGACCGCACCGCCGCTCTGGCCAGGGCCGCCGGCGGCGCCCGCGTCTCCGTGCGGGAATTCCCGGAGCGGCGCGGGAAGGCGAGCGTGTTGAACGATCTGGTCGCCGGGTCCACCGCCGAAGTCCTCGTCTTCACCGACGCCAACACGCGATTCGAGTCCGGGGCCGTCGGGGCTCTCTGTGCCGCGCTCGAGAGGACCGGAGCGGGCGCGGCCTGCGGGCGGCTCATCCTCGAGACGCGGGAGGGCGCGAAGAGCCCCGAGAGCGCCTTCTGGGACCGCGAGACCGAACTGAAGGCGGCGGAGGGGCGGCTCGGGGTCTGTCTCGGGGCCAATGGCGCGATCTACGCGGCGCTCCGCTCCGAAGTCCCCGTGTTGCCGGCCGACACCACCTCGATGGACGATTTCCTGATTCCCCTGGGCGTGCTCCGGCGCGGCGGTGCCGTCGTTTTTGCGCAGGATGCGGTGGCCCGGGAGGGGGCCGGGCGGGATGCCAGGGCGGAGACCTCGCGCCGCTTCCGGATCGGCGTCGGCGCGGCTCAGGTCCTTCGCCGGGAAACGTGGCTCTGGAATGCCGCGCGCCGGCCGCTGCTCTCCTTCGTTTTCCTGTCGCGAAAGGCAGCCCGGTGGCTTTCGCCGCTACTCTTCCTCGTGTCCGCCGCCGCGGCGCTTTTGAGCCCGGCCCTCCGCGCGGAGGGCGGGGGAGTGCTGCTGCTGGCGGTTCTTGCGGCCCTCTCGGTCCGCCTCGGCGTCCGCTCCCGGGCGGGCGCGGCCGGCGCGCTCTATTATTTCGCCGTGATCAATCTCGCCCTGGCAGCGGGTGTGGCGGCGGGGCTGGCCGGCTACAGCCGGGCAGCCTGGAAGCCCGTGGACCGGTCGTGAGCGGCCGATCCCACTCCCGCTTCCGGGCGACCGCACTGGCGGGCGACGTCGGCATCGCGGTGGCGGCTCTCGCGGCCGCGTTCTGGATCCGCACGCGGATCTGGATTCCCGGTACGGAAACCCTGTTGCCCGCGAAAAACGTCCAGTTCACGCCCGCCAACGTCCTGCTGGTCGCGGCGGCCCAGGCCATCTCGCTGTCGCTCTTCGGCCTCTACGGAGCGCGCGAGCGCTTCCGCGACCCGCTCGGCCGACTGCTGATCCCGGCGCTCTTCTTTCAGCTCCTGGCGCTCTCGTCGATCTTCTTCCTCGCATTCGCGCAGGCGTACGCGTTTCCCCGATCCGTCCTCGTCGTCTTCGTCGTGGTGAACGGCGTGATGGTCGCCCTCTGGAGGATCCTCCTCGAGCGGCTCTTTCCCCAGCCGCGCCGGCGCGCGCTGATCGTGGGAACGGGTAGCGCCGCCGCACTCATCGCGGACACGATCCGGCGCCACCCGTGGTCGGGAGTGGAGGTGGTGGGTCTCGTCGCCGATTCCGAAAGCACGATTTCCGAAGTCCCCCGGGTCGGCGCGCTGGCGGATCTTGCAGAGGCGGCGCGACGGCTCGAAGCGGACGAGATCATCCTGACCCCCGACGAGACGAGCTGGCGCGACCGCATCGGCGAGGTGCTGCCGCGGGACGGCGACACGGACCTTCTCGTCTGGCCCTCCCCTTTCGAGACCATGATCGGCCGGCTCCGATTCCGGATCGTGGGCGATCTTCCGCTGCTCGAGGCGAAGCTGCGGCCGCTGGAAGGCATCCCGGGCGGAGCCAAGCGAATTTTCGACGTGGGCGGCGCGGCCGTGCTGCTGGTCGCGGCGCTCCCGTTCCTGACCCTGGCGGCCGTGGCCGTGCTGTCGACTTCGCGCGGCGGTCCCTTCTACCGCCAGCGCCGGGTCGGCAAAGACGGCGTGGACTTTTCCCTCTGGAAGCTGCGCACGATGCGGGTCGGCGCCGAGATCGAGACCGGGGCGGTGCTTTCGGTGCCGGGCGACCCGCGCGTGACGCTGGTCGGGCGTCTTCTCCGCGCCATGCGCGTCGACGAGGTCCCGCAGCTCTGGAACGTGCTGCGAGGGGACATGAGTCTGGTGGGCCCCCGGCCGGAACGTCCCGAGTTTTCGGAAAAATTCGCCCGCCGCGTCGCCGGGTACTCGCTGCGCCACTCCGTCCGGCCGGGGCTGACCGGTCTTGCCCAGATCTCGGGGGATTACGCGACGGAGCCCGAGATCAAGCTGCGCTACGATCTGGCCTACTTGAATAACTGGTCGTTCGGGCTCGATCTGGCGATCCTGTTGAGGACGCTTCCGGTCGTCTTGACCCGCCGCGGAGTCTGAGGTGACGGAACCTGTTCGGCAGGCGCCGGAGCCGGGTCCGGCGGCGAGGGCGCGGGCGCGCGTCGCCGTGGTGATGCCGGCCTACAACGCGGAAAAGACCCTCGAACGGACCTGGGCGGACATCCCGAAGGGCGCGGTCGACGATGTGATCCTCGTGGACGACGCATCGCGAGACTCGACCGTCGAAGAGGCGCGACGCCTCGGGCTCCATGTGGTCGTACACACGAAAAACCGGGGATACGGCGGGAACCAGAAAACCTGCTATCGCACGGCCCTCGACCGCGGCGCGGACATCGTGGTCATGGTGCACCCCGACCACCAGTACGACCCGACCGTGATCCCGCACCTGCTCGAGCCTCTGCTCGCCGGCCGGTGCGACGCCGTCTTCGGGAGCCGCATGCTCGGCGGGCGCCCGATCCAGGGCGGCATGCCGAAGTGGAAGTACCTCGGCAACATTTTCTTAACCGCCGTCGAGAACGCCACGTTCCTGATCTATCTGACGGAGTACCACAGTGGGTTTCGCGCCTACAGCCGGCGCTATCTCGAGTCCGTGAATCTGGAGGCGAATTCCGACGGGTTCGTGTTCGACACGCAGATCATTGCCCAGGCCATGGCGAAGGGGCTGACGATCCGGGAGATCCCGATCGAGACCCGCTACTTCGACGAGGCGTCGCAGATCGCATTCGGCCCGTCCGTCCGATACGGATTCGCGATCTTGAAGACGATGCTTTTCTACAAGCTGCACATCTGGGGAATCTGGTCGGCGGCCATTTTCAAGTAGCCACGGCCGAAATTACCTCGGCAGCGGGGGCGGCGCGTTCAGCCGGCCCCGCTTCAGGTCCTCCTCGAGCTTTTCGACGCGGGCCCGCGTCGGGCCGGCAACATCCGGGAGCATGGCGCTCAAAAGCGCGGGAGAGACCCACGCCGCGCGGACGTACGCCGCGCGGGCATCTTCCTCCCGACCGAGCCGTTCGAGCGCGCGTGCGAGGTTCAAGTCCGTCTCCGCCCGCTCTCCCCCCGCGTTCGCGCGGTCGTAGATCTCGCGGGCGCGGTCGGGCTCGCCGCGAACGAGCCGCGCGGAGCCCTCGAGCACGAGGGGCCGCGAATCGCCGGGGAGGGCCGCGCGCGCCGCGGTGCCGATGTTGGCGATACGTTCGAGCGCCCCGGCGGCGTCCGGCAGCTCGGACGAGTGGGTCAGGACATAACGGAGCGCGTCGGTGGCGGCGCGGATCTCCCTTTCCGCGTGGTAGCGCGCGGGCTCGCGCCAGAGGAGGAGCGCCAGCGTGCCCGCGAGTAACAGGGGCCGCGCCAGTCTCACGAGGCGCCTCCGGAAAACGCCACGCGCCAGGAGCGCCCCGCGGCCAAGAGGAGCGGAATCGCGGTGATCGGGCGTTGAAGCGGAAACCATGTCAGCGCCGCGACGGCGCCCGCTGCCAGGATCGCGAGGAGGATCAACGCTTCCTCTCGTTGCCCCGGAGGCGACGCGCGGACCTTGCGCGCCACCGCCGCCATCAGGAAGGCGGCCGCGCCGAGGGCTGCGAGACCGGAAGGAAAGCCCGCTTCCGCGAACGGTTGCAGGTAGTCGCAGTGCGCCTCCCCGTACGTGCTGGTCGCGAGAGGGCTGACGAAGCGCTTGCGGGCCGCGATCTCGGCGTCGAGCCGGTGCGTCACGTATTCGGAGCCAAACGTTCCCGGCCCGTAACCGAGAAGCGGCCGTTCGCGCGCCATTCTCGCGGCGGCGTTCCAGGGCGCGAGGCGGTAGGAGAGAAGAACGTCCCAGTCTCCGGACCGCGCCGAGGCGGCGGCCGCCGCGGCGCGCTCCCGCATGGGCCGATACAGGACGACGCCGCCGACGAGCAGAAGAATTGCCGCGGCCAGCGGGAGGAGGGCCCGCCGCCCGAAGAGCCCGAAGAGGAGAACGGCCGCGCCGGCGCCGAGCGCCGAGAACGACGTCAGGTTCCGGTTCGCCAGCAGCGCCCCCGAAAAAAGAATGAGGCTTCCGACCGCCCCGATCCGGACGGCCCGGCGGCGCGCCGTGAGTGCACCGCCGAGAGCGACGACCGTCGCCAGCGCGAGCCCGAGAGCGAGATAGCCGGTGTTGCCCGCCAGCGCGCCGGTCGCCTCGCGGTCGCCCTGCGTCAGCAGGGGAAACAACGTCAACAGCTGCCTCGCCTGTAAAAGGGAGATGGCCGCATCCACTCCACAGATCGCCAGAAACGCCGCGGCGAGAGCTCCCCGGTGCCGCGAGAACACGCGCGAGGCCCCGAGCGGCAGGAGCGCCGCCATGACGAGGAGGGGGCGGAGCGAGTCGACCGCCAGAGCGTGCCTCGGGGAGGCCGCGGCTGACAGAACCGCGGCGAGAAGGGCGAAAGCGGCAAGGAGCGCCGGAAGGCGCCGGTCTTTCCATCCGGCGAGACGGCCTCCCGCGGCGGGGTTCTCCCACCCGGCGAACCCGAAGGCGGCCAGACACGCCGCGCCGATCGCGAACAGGCTCAGGAGGCGTTTCGGTGCGTCGAAGGCGGCGTCCGCGGAGACGTCCACCGCCAGCGCCGCCGCGGCGAACGCCGCCGCGAGCAGGACCGCGGCGACGGCCGCGGGAAAATCTCGCGCCTCCGCCGCGGCGGCAGGGGGCCGCGGGGCGTTGGTCGGCGATTTCGTCCGCGGATTCCCCGCGCCGGTTGCCGGGCGCGCCTTGCCCTTCTTCGCCATGCCGCGCATTAGAACAGGACCGGAAGAAACGAAGGACGAAGGCGCTGGCGGACCGCACGGTCGTTCCCGACGTTCTCGTCCCGCGTGCTCCTCCCGCAGACGGTATGCTCCTCGCCCGGCCATGCGGAAGACCTGGACTTCTCCCCGCCCCAAGCGCGTGTCGCTCCACCTCTGGATTTACCGGCACCGCCTGCCCATCCTGGCCGCGGTGGGGGCGACGGTCCTGGCCGGGCTTCTCCTCGTGGCGTACTTCACGTCGATCGTGGTGTCGCGCTTCGAAGGGCGCCGGTGGAGTTTGCCCTCGAGGATCTACTCCGACATGCTGGCTGTGCGGACTGGAGACACCGGCTCTTCCGAGAAGCTGACCGCGAAGCTCGACCGTCTCCTCTACCGGCGCGATGACGCCCTTCCCGCGCGCTCCGGCCATTACCGCCGTAGGGGCGAAACCGTCGAGCTTTTTACCCGCCGGTTCCGCTACCCGGGGCACGATTTCCCGGGATTCGCCGCCTCGGTCCAGTTCTCGGGCGGCCGGGTCGTTTCGGTCCGCGACGAGAAGGGCGCGGCCATACCCGCCGTCGTGGTCGAGCCCGAGCTTCTCGGCTCCGTGTTCGGCGAAGACGTCGAGGACCGGACGCTCGTGCGCCTCTCCGAGGTCCCGAGGTCGCTGACCGACGCCATCCTGGTCACCGAAGACCGCGACTTTTACCGCCACGCGGGAGTCTCGATCAAGCGCAGCTTCGGGGCTTTTCTTTCGAACATGAAAGGGGGAGCGAAACAGGGCGGCTCGACCCTCACGCAGCAGCTCGTCAAGAACCTCTATCTCTCGCCGGAGCGGACGTTCAAGCGCAAGGCGACCGAGGCGGTGCTCGCGATCATCCTGGACGCCCGGTACTCGAAGGACGAGATCCTCGAGGCGTACTTGAACGAGATCTACCTCGGCCGCGAGGGCGCCATCGCGATCACCGGAGTCGGCGAGGCCGCCCGCCATTATTTCGGGAGGGAGGCGGCCGACCTCGATCTGGCCGAATCCGCGACGCTGGCGGCGATCATCAAGGCCCCCAACGTCTATTCCCCTCTGCGCAACCCCGCCCGGGCTCTCCAGCGACGGGATCTCGTCCTGCGCCTCATGAGGGAGGAAAAGAAGATCGACGACGGCGCTTTGAGGCTCGCGCTTGCCGAGCCGCTCCGCCCGGTCTCTCGCGCCTCGTTCAAGACGAAGGCCCCCCACTTCGTCGACTTCGTGAAGTCGGAGCTCGCCGAGCGCTACGGCGCGAAATTGAAGAGCGAGGGGCTGCAGATCTACACCACGCTCGACGTGGACCTGCAGCAGGCGGGACAGCGCGCGGTGACCGAGGGCCTGACGGGGCTCGAAAGGAAGTACCGGCGGCTCGCGGAAGCCTCGAAAGAGGCGCCTCTGCAGGGCGCCCTGATCGCACTCGAACCGCAGACCGGAAACGTCCGGGTCCTGGTCGGCGGCCGCGACTACCGGCGGTCCCAGTTCAACCGCGTGACGCAGGCGCACCGCCAGCCCGGGTCGCTGTTCAAGCCTTTCGTTTACCTGGCGGCCTTCGCCAGGCGGGACCTCGCGAAGCCCGTGACGCCCGCCACGATTTTCCAGGACGCCCCGATCACGGTCGCCTGGGACCGCCAGCAGTCGGAGCAGCAGTGGACGCCGAAGAATTACGACAACGCCTTTCGCGGATCGATGTCCGCCCGCCAGGCGCTGGAGCTTTCGATCAACATCCCGACGGTGCGCGCGGCCCTCGCGGCGGGGCTTCCCACGGTCCTCGCGACGGCGCGCGCTGCCGGCATCGGATCGGATCTGCGCCCCTATCCCTCGATTGCCCTCGGCGCGTTCGAGATTTCGCCGATGGAGATCGCGTCGGCATATTCCGTTTTCGCGAACAGCGGCGTGCGCATCGAGCCGAATGCCATCGTCGGCGTGATGAACTCGAACGGTTCGGTGCTCGACCGCAAGGAAACCGCGTTGAAGCCGGCGCTTCCCGCGGACGCCGTCTTTCTGGTCGATTCCCTGCTCCGCGGCGCCGTTGACCGCGGGACGGGCGGCGGGGCCCGGGCGGGGGGCGTCAAGGGAGTGCTGGCCGGGAAGACGGGGACGACCAATGACGGCCGCGACGCCTGGTTCGTGGGATTCTCCCCTCGGTTCTTAGCCGCCGTCTGGGTCGGGTACGACGACAACCGGGCGGTCCACCTTTCGGGGTCCCAGGCCGCCATCCCGCTGTTCGCCGACTTCACGCGCGCGGTCCCCGCGCAGGCGTTCTCGGACAACTTTCCGGTGCCGTCTGACATCGTCACGGCGGACATCGATCCGGGGACAGGCTACCTGGCCGGCCCTTTGTGCCCGCGGCACATGACCGAGGTGTTCATCTCCGGAACGGCTCCTGTGACCGAGTGTCCCGTCCATCAGTACCGGTCGTTCGAGGAGACGGGGGAGTTGCCGGGGTAGGCGAAAGGCGAAGGGCGCAGAGCGGGCGAGACTCTTGATTGGGGTTGGAATTGCGGGGCTCCAGAACTGTTTTCTGATTCTGTCCGGCGGCAGATATCGAAGCGTTCGCCTCTCGCCATTCGCCATTCGCCATTCGCCATTCGCCTCGTCATATAAACTGGGACGTTCTGAACGACTTCCCGAAACTCCCATCCTCTCGTTCCCGGAGTCGCCGCCGCATGCGGATCCCCAGCCCCTCCCCCTCGATCCGAATCCGCGGCGCGCGGACCCACAACTTGAAGGACGTCTCCGTGTCGATCCCGACGGGCCGTCTGACGGTCGTGACGGGCGTTTCCGGGTCGGGTAAATCCTCGCTCGCGTTCGACACGCTGTATGCGGAGGGACAGCGGCGCTACGCGGAGTCCCTGTCCACGTATGCCCGGCAGTTTCTGGAAAGACTCGACCGCCCCGACGTCGACTCGATCGAGCCGGTCCCTCCGGCCATCGCGCTCGAGCAGAAGAACGGTGTTCGCAACGCGCGCTCGACCGTCGGCACACAAACCGAAATCCACGATTCCCTTCGCCTGCTCTTCGCGCACGGCGGAACGACGTTCTGTCGGGCTTGCGGGGTCGCCGCGGTCCCCGGCGGCGTGGAGCGCGCCGTTGACGAGCTCATGGCCTCCGAGGCCGGTTCCCGCGTCATCCTCGTGGCTCCTCTCGGATGGGAAGGGCGGCCCGCCGGCGGCAAAAGGCGGCGGGAGAAGGAGGCGAAGCTCCGCGTCGAGGAGCTGAAGCGCGCGGGGTTCTTTCGAGCTCTCTCGCCCGCCGGCGAGACCGTCGAGATCGGGGACGACATCTCGGGCCTCCTCGATCCGCAGGGAAAGCTGCGCGTCATCGTCGGCCGGTTTGTTCTCCGCCCCGAATCGCGGCTGGAGATTGCGGCGGCCGCCGAGACCGGCTTCGCGATGGCCGGCTGCCTGTCTGCGCATTTCGATGGGCGGTCCCGGACATTTCGGCGTGGACTGCACTGCCCGGGATGCGGTGTCGACTTCCGCGATCCGACCCCGGCGCTCTTCGCTTTCAACTCGCCCCTCGGCGCCTGCCAGCCGTGCCAGGGATTCGGGCGGGTGATCGGCGTCGACCTCGACAAGGTCATTCCCGATCCGGGTCAGACGCTCTCGGACCGCCCGATCGCGCCATGGAACACCCCGGCCTACGAATCCACCTACGACGACCTGTTCCGCGCCTGCCGGCTCTATTCCGTGCGGACCGACGTTCCCGTCGAGCGGCTCTCGACCCAGGAACGGGAGGTGCTTTATCGGGGCCGGGGCGAGTTCTACGGGATTCACGGCTTCTTCGAGTGGCTCGAGACGAAGAGGTACAAGATTCACGTCCGGGTTCTCCTCGCCCGGTATCGGGCATACACGCTGTGCCCGCAATGCCGCGGCGCGCGCCTCGGTCCCGCGGCCCTTTCGGTTCTTTTCCGCGGCCGGACGATCTCCGAGCTGGCGGAGCTCGCCCTGTCGGACCTGCAGGCGTGGTTCGAGAGCCTGACTCTTTCTTCCGCCGAGGAGGCGCGGCTCTCCTCCGTGATCGCGGAGCTGAAGGCCCGGATCCGGTACATGAACGACGTCGGGCTCGATTACCTGACTCTCTCGCGATCGGCGCGGACCCTTTCCGGCGGAGAGGCCCAGCGCATCGGGCTGGCTTCGGCGCTCGGGGGGGCGCTGACCGGAACCCTGTACGTTCTAGACGAGCCGACGATCGGTCTGCATGCGGCGGACACCCGGCGGCTGCTCGGTATTCTCCGCCGTCTGGCGGATCGCGGAAATACCGTCGTGCTCGTCGAGCACGACCCCGAGGTGATCGAAACGGCGGATCACGTGATCGACCTCGGTCCCGGCGCGGGAACGCTCGGCGGCCGGCTGCTCTTCGAAGGCACTCCGCGCGCGCTCTCCCGCGTGCGCTCCTCCGCGACCGGGGCGCAGCTGGCCCGGCGCCTGGCGCGGTCGGACGAAACGGAGGGGAAGAACCCGTCGGGAACGCCGGGCCGGGGAGGACGGATCGTCGCGTTCCGCCGGGCGGAAGGCGCGCTGACGGTGGTCGGTGCGCGGGAGCACAACCTCCGCAACCTGACGGCCCGGTTTCCCCTGGGAAGGCTCGTCTCGGTCTCGGGCGTGTCGGGCTCGGGAAAGTCGACCCTCGTGCGCGACATCCTCTACAACTCCTATGCCCGGCGCGTGAAGGGCGTCGTCTCCTGCGAGGTCGGCGAGCACGACCGGGTCGAGGGGACCGAGTCTGTGATCGACATCCAGTTCGTGGACCAGTCCCCGCTCGGCCGTTCCGCGCGCTCGAATCCGGTGACGTACATGAAGGCGTGGGACGACATCCGCCAGCAGTTTGCGAAGAGCGGCCGCGCGGTCACCCGCGGCATCACGGCGCGCGACTTTTCCTTCAACTCCGCCGGCGGCCGCTGTGAAGAGTGCAAGGGGACCGGCTGGCAGACGATCGACATGCAGTTCCTGGCCGACGTCACGGTCCGCTGCGAAGCCTGCGACGGGCGGCGTTTTCAGAGCCGGGTCCTGGCGGTGCGGTACAGGGGCAAGAGCATCGGCGACGTGCTCGACATGACGGTGGCCGATGCGGGCCGATTTTTCGCCGAGGAGCCCCGGATTGGCAAGCGGCTCGCGCCCTTGATTGAGGTCGGTCTCGGCTACGTCAAGCTCGGGCAGCCGACGGCGACCCTTTCGGGAGGTGAGGCGCAGCGGCTGAAGCTCGCGTCTTTCCTGGAGATCCGGCCGGCGACATCGCGCGGGACGCTTTTCCTGTTCGACGAACCGACCACCGGGCTGCATTCGCAGGACGTCGACCGGCTGCTGAAGACGCTGCGCCGCCTGATCTCGCTCGGGCACTCGGTCATCGCGATCGAGCACAACCTTCAGTTTCTGGCGGCGTCCGACTGGTTGATCGACCTCGGCCCGGGCGGGGGGCGCGAGGGAGGACGAATCGTCGCGGAAGGCTCCCCGGAGGATGTCCGCCGGATCGAGGAGAGCGTCACGGGACGATTTCTCGCGGAGCTTGCCCCGGAAGTCGTCGAGCCTGGATCGCGTCCCGCGACGGCGGAGAAACTCAAAACGGAAAACTGAGTCCGGCCCCTACTTCGTTTTCTTTCTGACTTCGTTCAAGAAAGCCTCGAGCCGATCTTTCCCCGGGTATCCCTCCATCCTGGCAAGCTCGCTCCCCGAAGCGTCCGCGGCGATCAGAGTCGGAAACGACGTGATCCGGTACTTACGCTGGAGCGCGTCGATCGCCGGTACGTTCCTGCCATCTTCTCTCTGTCGGTCCATGACCCGCACCGGGACGAACTCGATGTTCACCCGCCGCGCGATCGTGATGTCGTTCCACCCTTCCGAGTCGAGCCGGCGGCACGGCGGGCACCAGGCCGCGGTGAAGTCGTACAGGACGGGGGTCGCGGTGGCGGAAGCCGCGCGCGGTGCGGAAATCATCGGACGCCAGGTGACGAGGCCGGCGCCCGTTTCGGCGGCGCCGCGGTCGGCGATCCCCGTCGCCAGGCGGTAGACGAGCGCCGCGGCTGCCAGAATCAGCAGCAGGAGCGGCACCCGGGCCTGCGGGCCCGTCCGTCGCGGCGGAGGGGCGCTAGTCGGCGCCATACGAGAACTCCCGGCGGTTGAAGATGAGGGTGGCGAGCAGAAGATAACCCGCCAGGGCGAGCGCATATCGGCCGGTTGCCGGCTGCAGGAGCGCGCCATGGAGGATTTGCTGCCACTCCGGTTCCGGCGAGAGGTTTGCATTCAAGGACTGGAAAAGCCGGACCACGCCTGCCTTGCGGAGACCCATGGCGATCTGCGGAACCACGTTCAAGATCGCGGACGCCATCACGAAAGCGAGGACATCTCCGAATCCTCGGAGGAACGTGGAGAAGAACAGGAGGACCGCCGCGTACAGAGCCCCCCTCGGGAGCTCCTCCGCGCAGAGGGCGAGCGCCTGCCCCGCCGAAAAACTGGACCCGGCGCTCCATCCGGCGAGGTGCCTCACCATGTCGATCCCGACGGCGAGGAGAAAGGTCAGTGCCAGGTAACCGATGAGCGCGAGGACGACGGCGAAGTAACGTCCCAGAAGGTATTCCACCCGGAGGATCGGGCGCGACAGGATCATCTGAAGAGCGCCGCTCGAGGCATCGCGGGAGACGATGCCGGAGGCGAGCACGAAGACCGCCAGGACCGTCAACCCCCCTCGGCCATTCTGCAGAAGCAGGGCGGTTAAAACGGCGAAGAGGAGAAGCGAAACCCAGGCGCCGGGCGAGCCGACCTTCTGCGCCATGTACCGGCGGATCATCTCTTTCATCTTGCGCCCCGGAAGAGTCCTTCGAGGTCCGCCGACGAGCGCGCCTCGAACACGGGAACGTTTCCCACGGCGAGGGACCGCACCGCCCGGGCAACGTCCTCGTCGCGAGCGGCGGCGACATGAATCGTGCCGTCGGGCTCCGTCCGGACCTCGAAGCCTTCCGAGGCGAGGAGGGCCGCCGCCTCCGGCGCGCGCTCCGGATCCGTCCGGAGAATCGCGGCCCGCGGCGCGGCGTTTGCGCCCCGAAGCGTTTCGACTCCGGCGAGACGTCCCCGGTCCAGGAAAGCGACGCGGTCGCACACCCGCTCGACTTCCGCGAGCTGATGAGAGTTCAGGATAATCGTGGCCCCTCGTGCCTTCGCTTCGAGGATGCGGTCGCGCACGACGGCCACCCCGACAGGGTCCGTCCCGGAGGCCGGTTCGTCCAGAAACAAGAGCTCCGGATCTCCGAAGAGCGCCTGAGCCACACCGGCTCTCTGAAGCATGCCGCGCGAATACGTGCTCAGCCGGCGGGCGAGCGCCTCGGGTTCGAGGCCGACCTTTTCCGCCGCCGCCGAAACCTCGTATTCCGTGCGCGCCGGATCTCCCCCGGAGAGCCTCCAGTGGTGCGCCAGAAAGGCGCGGCCGGAGAGCTCGCGATCGAAGCCGAGTCGTTCCGGCATGTAACCGCTGCGCGCGCGCACGGCCAGATCGTCCGGCTCCCGCCCGTCGATGCGGATCGACCCCTGGTCCGGCCGGAGAAATCCGAGCAGGCACGAAAGGAGGGTGGTCTTGCCCGCGCCGTTGGGCCCGATCAGTCCGAGCGTCTCCCCGCGGGCCACGTCCAGGCTCACGCCGCCCAAAGCTTTCGCTTTGCGGCCGCTTCGGCCATAGCTTTTCGACACGTTGTCGACGGCGATCACGCGAGGGACAGTGTAGACCGGCGTCTCGCCCTCCTTGCGCCCGGGGAGGGTTCAGCCATCACCCTCTCCCCGCGCCCGGGGAGAGGGTGGGGGTCAGCGAAAGTCTCCCTGGTGATCGAGGCGTCGCGCTGCGCCTCGCCCCCTCACCTTCCTCATTCCCCCCGCTGTCGCGGTGGGTTGAA
>JBDUBI010000239.1:0-15582 GCA_040004225.1 Acidobacteriota bacterium | reverse complement strand
CGCGAGGTCTCTCACGAAAGAACCCGAGCACGCCATGCCGCAGGACCGGGCACAAGGGGCTGGCGCGCGCGAAATCGGGAGAGGCCAGTCCGGCGCTCTCCCGCGGACGAAACCGCGACGGTCGGAGTCTGCGGAAACCCACGCCTGTCCCTCCGGACCGGGTCCTCCTGACCGATGAAATACCTGTCCGCCCCCTACATCCTCCTCTCCGCGGGCCTCGCGTTCGCGGTGACGTTCGCTCTGGTCCCGGCCGTCCGCAAGATCGCGTTCGCCACCGGGTTCATGCACCGGCCGAGGGCGGACCGGTGGGCGTCGGGCCCCCGGCCGAAAGCCCTGTTCGGCGGAATCGCGATTCTGGCGGGATTCTGGATCGCCCTGATCGCGAGCGCGCATGACCTGAGCCTGTGGGGGTGGAAGATTCTTCTCGCCGGGAACCTGGCCTTTGCGCTGATCGGCTTCCTCGACGATCTGTTCGAGTTCCGACCGGCGACCAAGGTCCTCTTTCAGCTCATCGCGTCCCTCGTGCCCATCGCCTTCGGACTGAGGATCCCCGGATTGCACCCCGTCGCGAGCCAGCTCATCGCAATCGGCTGGATCCTGATCGTCGTGAACGCGGTCAACCTCCTCGACAACATGGACGGCCTCGCCGGAGGTATCGCGGCGATCGCCGGCTTCTTCCTGATCCTGCACGGGCTTCAGAATCAGAACGCGCCGCTCGTTCTGGCCGCCGCGGCCCTCTGCGGAAGCTGTGTCGCGTTTCTGCGCTACAACTTCCCGCCGTCCTCGATCTTCATGGGCGACACCGGGAGCCATTTCCTGGGATACACGCTGGCCGCCCTGACACTCCTAGACGCGGCGCAACCCAGGACAACACTGTTGACGGCGATCGTCGGTCCCGCTCTCATCCTGATGGTTCCGATTTTCGACACGGCCCTGGTGGCTCTGAACCGGTTCGCGACGGGGCGGTCCGTCACGGCCGGAGCGGCCGACCACAGCAGCCACCGCCTCGTTTCGCTCGGTCTCACGGAACGCCAGACCGCGCTTCTCTTCTACGCGCTCTCGCTCGGGAGCGGGATCGCGTCCCTCCTGATCCCTCGCGCGTCGCTCGCGCTTCTCATCGTCTCCGCCGTCCCGATCCTGCTCGGCGTCTATTACTTCGGGAGCTTCCTCTCCCGCGTCCCGATCTACGCCCGAAGCCCCCGGGAAATCGAGGAAGCGCGCGAAAAGCGCATGGCGATCTTCAACGCCTTCATTCCGCACAAATGGTCGCTCCTCGATCTTCTCGCCGACTTCGCCCTGGTGCTCGTCGCCCACATCGGGGCCTACCTCCTTCGCTTCGAGGGCCGGATCGAAGGGGAAAATCTGCTGAACATCACCCGGTCGCTTCCCATCGTCCTCGCGGCACGGCTGGTGAGCTTTCAGGTCTTCGGCCTCTACCGCCGGGTCACGGGGCATTTCTCGATTCCCGACGTGCTCGCCGCCGCGAAGGCGATCCTCTCGTCCTCCCTCGTGACCGTCACGTTCCTCGTGATCGCGTTCAAGTTCGAGGGCTTTTCCCGCGCCGTCGTCGTGATCGACGCGGCCCTCGCCTTTGGCATGGTGGTCGCCGGACACGCCTCCGTGGCCTTCCTGTCGGAGATGTTTCGCGGCCGCGCACGCGGCACGGTTCGGACGGTCATCATCGGCGCGGGAGACCTCGGCTCGGCGGCCGCCCGGCTGCTTCGCCGGGACCCGAGCTCGCACCGCACGATCGTGGCCTATCTCGACGACGATCCCCGCAAGATCGGCCGATTCCTCCATGGAGTCACCGTCGACGGGCCCATCGACCGCCTGGAAGAAATCATCCGGTTGAACAACGTGGACGAGGTGGTCATCGCGAGCTCGCGACTCCTCGCCGACCGTCAGCGCGAGATCCGGAGCCTCTGCGAGGGTCTCGGACTCTCGGTGCGGCGGGCGATTCTCGAGTAGAGCCGGATCCGGCCGGGCGGCCCCCTAAGCCAGCTCCGGAGCGCCGTCGGCGCGGCGGGGAGGGAGACGGCCTGGCGGGAGGAGCTCCCGGTAGGCGGCGTCGAGATCCGAAAAGAGCCGCTCGACGGACAGGTATCGGGGCGCGAAGAGTCGACCCGCCTCTCCCATCCGGGCGCGGGTCTCCGGATCTCGGAGCACCTCCGCGAGGACACCGGCAAAAGCCTCCACGTTATCCGCGGGAACCAGCTTCCCTCGAGCGATCTCCGACTCCCGCCAGGTCTCCCCGGCCGTTCCCGTCCCCTCCCGCGTGAGAAGGTCGCGCACGCCGCCGACGTCCGTCGCCACGATGGCGCGCCCGGCCGCCATGGCTTCGATCAGGCTCAACGGCGTTCCCTCGTTCCGGGACGTCAGCGCGACCACGTCCAGGTCCGCGAGAAACGCGGCCGGATCCGTGCGGGTCCCGAGGAAACCGAAATCCGCTGCGATTCCGGCGGCATGGACCCTCTCTTCGAGAGACCGCATCTCTTCGAGAGCGCCGGACCCGATGACCACGAAAAAGGGCCGATTCGCGCCTTTCCAGGCCGACAGGACCCGGGCCGCCGCGTCCACGAACACGCCGTGAGCCTTGATCGGCGCCACGCGGCCGACGATTCCGACGAGAAGACGCCCGGGAGTGAGCCCGAGCTCCTGCCGCAGGCGGCCGCGATTCTCCGCGATCCGCGACGTGAACGAGAGATCGACGCCGAGCGGGACGATCCGGTACTGCGCCGGCCTTCCGATTCCCATCTCGGCTGAGATCTCCTCCTTTTGCTGCGGGGAGAGGACGAGAATGCGATCCGTCCACGGGGCGAGCGCCTTCTCCGTCCAGCGGACCATCCGCGTTTTCGGACCGGAGAAGTAACCCCGAAGCCGGTTGCCGTGGTGCGTGTAGACGACGGGAGGCCCGTCCGGCAGAAGCGCGCGCGCGGCTCGGACCAGGAAGGCCGCCTTCGACAGATGGACGTGGATGATTTCGGGTTTCAAATCCTGGATCAGCGCCCTCATCTTCCAGATCGCTCCGAGATCCCTGCCCGGAGAAATCTCCCGTTCCATCTCGGGGAATCGGACGATCGAGACGCCTTCCCGCTCGAACAGGCCTTCCAGGCTGTCCTCGTTGTCCGGGATCCTGCCGGAGACCACCGTCGTCCGATACCCTCGGCTCTCGAGACCGCGCGACAACCAGAGAACCTGCCGGGCCGGACCTCCGACGTTCAACCGCGAAATGACACGGAGCACCCGGACCGGGTCTCCGCGGGCGGCAGTCACCTCCCGGCGAGAGAAGGCGAAGGCAGCTCGGCGGGCAGGGGGACGCCCGAGCGCGCGTGCGCCGCCCAGAGGTGCAGCGAGTAGAGGGACCAGATCGCTTCCGGCCGGTCGGCCGGTCCTTCGAGACCGTCGCCCAGGACTTCGCGCACCCCGGCGGGATCGACGAGACCCGCCCTGGCGACCGCGGCCGGGGAAAGCACGTCGAGCAGGGACGAGCGAAGCTCGCCCTCGAACCATCCGCGGAGCGGCACCCCGAAGCCCATCTTCGGCCGATCGATGAGCTCGCGCGGAACCCGCTTGTAGAGCACCTCTCTCAAAATATGCTTCCCGACTCCGTGGCGATACTTGGACTCGAAGGGCAGCCGGAGAGCGAATTCGACGACGCGATGGTCCAGCAGCGGCACGCGCGCTTCGAGAGAGAACGCCATGCTGGCGCGATCCACCTTCGTCAGGATGTCTTCGGGCAGATAGCTGACGAGGTCCCGCACCGAGACCGCATCGCGACGCGAGTCTCCGAGCCGCCGGTGCGCGTCCTCATAGAGCGGAGGCACGCCCGCGTCGCGGCCGACGAGCTCCCGCACCTCCCGCGGTTTTAGAATTTCGACGAAGCGCACGTACCGGTCGCGGTCCCCGCCTTCTTCCGCGAGAAGAGCTCCCGCGCGGCGAAATCGACGATCGGGCACGAGGGACAGGCCGCGGCCCGCGGCCCGGCGCAGCCACCCCGGCCCGCGCAGGACAGACTCCATCCGGGAGTACGCGAAATACCGCGAGTAACCCCAGAAGAGCTCGTCGCCGCCGTCGCCCGAGAGCGCCACTTTCACGTGTTCCCGCGCGAACCGGGAAACCAGCATCGTCGGGATCGCGGACGAATCGGCGAAGGGCTCGTCGTAGTGGTGTGCGAGGCGCGGGATGAGGTCGATCGCGTCCCGGGTCGTGCAGATCTTTTCGTGGTGCTCGGTCCCGAGGTGGCGCGCCACCGCCTTCGCGTGCGGCGACTCGTCCATCGACTTCTGCTCGAAACCGATCGAGAAGGTCTTCACGGGGCCGGTCGCGTTTTCCTTCATGAACGCGACCACGGCCGACGAATCGACGCCGCCGGACAGGAAGGCGCCCACCGGGACGTCGGCGATCATCCGGTACCGGACGGCGCTCGAAAGAAGCGCCTCCAGCTGCTCCGCCTGCTCGCGCGGGGGCGCCGGCAACGCTCCACTTTCCGCCACAGCGACGGGGTCCCAGTACCTGTCCGTGAGAAGACGCCCGTTCTCGAGCTCCAGGCGATGACCCGGGGGCAGTTTGAAGGAGCCGCGGTAGATGGCGGCCGGGCTCGGGACGTATTGAAAACGCAGGTATTGGGCGAGCGCGTCGGGGTCGATCGCCGGATCGAACGCCGGGTGGATCACGAGAGCCTTCAGCTCGGAGGCGAAGGCGAACTCCCCCCGGCCCCAGAGGTAATAGAACGGCTTGATCCCGAGCCGGTCACGGGCGGCGAAGAGGACTCTGCGCCGGGAATCCCAGATCGCGAAGGCGAACATCCCGATGAAGCGGTGCACGCAGTCGCGTCCCCACTTTTCGTAGGCCTTCAAGATGACCTCCGTATCGGTCTGGGAGCGGAATCGGAATCCGAAGCCTTCGAGCTCGGAGCGGATTTCCCGAAAGTTGTAGACCTCGCCGTTGTACGTGATCCACAGCGTGCGGTCGTCGTTCGCCATGGGGTTGCGCCCCGCCGGGGAGAGATCCAGGATCGAGAGTCGCTTCTGCGCGAGACCGACCCTTCCGCTCTCCGCCGTCTTCGGATCGACGCCGTCGCCACCCCAGAGGCCTTCGCCTTCGTCGTCGGGTCCCCGATGCTGCAGGGTCGCGTTCATCGCGGTCAGCAGGCGGCGAGGGAGCGGGCGCGGGGAGACGAAACCCGTGATTCCGCACATGCGATCGCATTCTACCCGCCGGCGCGCCGACGCCGCGGTCACGAGACCGGGTCCCGTCAGGCCCCGGACCGGGCCTCGACCCTTTGCCGCCGTTGACCCGCCGGTCGGCGCTGACTTCTGGAAGCGGGGTCCGCTGCCGGGCGCTTCAGGAGCGCCTCGCGGTGCGGACTCACGAGCATCCGGGAATTCCACGGAAAACCGGAGACCACTCCTTGCACCCGCAGCGGAAAACACCCTCATCGACCTCTTCCCGGTCCTCTCGCCAGATTTCGAGCCGAAGGCCGGAGAAGGAGGCCGACGAGAGTCGGGACGCGACGTCCCGTCTCATCAACCCGCGACGTCCTGGTACATCCGGGCGGTTTGCTCGACCATCTTCTCGACCGAGAATTGACTCAGGACCCTCTGACGGGCCGCCGCGCCGATCCGTTCCGCGAATTTGTCGTCGCGAAGAATGCGTTCGAGCGCCTGTTCCAGAGCCTCCGGGCGATCGGGTGGAACGAGCATCCCGGACACGCGATCCTCCAGCTGCTCGACCGAGCCGCCGACGGAGGTCGCGACGATCGGGAGCCCCGTCGACATCGCTTCGAGGATCGCGTTGGAAAAACCCTCCTCGTGCGAGGCGGAGACGAGGACGTCGAGCTCCCGGAGAGCTTCCGCGGGATTGGCGGCCAAACCTCGAAAATGAACCCGGGAGGCGAGGCCCGAGGACTCCACCGCGGCCCGCACGGTTTCACTGCTCGGTCCGGGGCGGCCAAAGAGGTGGAGTTGCAGGCCGGGCACCCGCGCGCTGACGCGGGCGAACGCCGCGAGAACGTCCACATGCCCCTTGTAGGGGATGAAATTTGCCATCATCCCGACCCGCCGTTCCGGCCGCCACGGCCGCGCAGCCGGCGGAAAAAAACGGTTCGTGTCGACACCGTTGTAAATGAGTTGAATCCGGTCCGGGTCCGCGCCTTCCCTTGCGATGACGTCCTCACCCACGGCGCGGGAGTTCACGTGGATCCGCTGCGCGCGTCTGTTTGCGAACGCCACCAGAGGAAAGAAAAAAGGCATCGCCGAAATCGAACGCACGAGACTCCTCTTGGCGACGATGAGCGCCGGGGCTCGCGCGCCGCGACTCGCCGCGGCGGCGACGACCGCCGCTTCGGTCAAAAAAGCGTGGACAACCGCGGGCCGGAATTCCGAAATGATGCGGCGCAGCCGCCAGACGCCGCGGACAGCGGAAAGGGCGCGCCGGGGGTCTTTCGCGCCGGCCGCGTTCCGCCGCGAGGACCTCAGAGAAATCACGGTCCCGCCGGCGGAGCGGATCTCCGCGGCGAGAGGCCCGGGGGGGCCCAGCGTCACGACACGGGGATCGAAGATCCGGCGGTCGAGCCGCGTGCACAGCTCGACGAGCTGGCGCTCCGCACCGCCGACCTCGAGCGAGCCGACGACGTACAGAATCCGAATCACGCGGCGCGACTCGGGCCGGCGATTCCCTTTTTCTTCGTCCAGCCGGCGGGAAGCGAAGTCCCGCGAGCCCGGCGGACCCCGCGCATCGCCGCCGGGAAATGAATCCCATCCATCCGAAAGCAATATACCGTCTGGTACGATCGCGTCGCTCTCTGATGGCATTCAAATCCGGCCGGGGCGTCGCCCGAAACGAAGACGGGTCCGTCGACGCCCGTCTCCCCTCGCGACGAGTCGGAATCGTCGACGTCGCGTGGGCCGGAGCCGCCGCCGTGACAATCAGCCTCGCCACTCTCGATGTGATCGTCGACCGATCCGTCCTCGTTGCCGTCTTTCTGTTTCTCTTCTGGACGGCCGTCTCTCGCATCCGGCCGCTCGAGGTTGACCGTCCGTGGAAGGCCCTCGAGGGGGCGCTCCTCCCTGGCGCCTTTTTCCTGCGCGGCGCGTTCGCCATCGTCGCGTACACGGCAAAGGAGGCCCGCGGGATCGCCACGTACAACGTCGACGTGCGCGCCTTCATCTTCTGGGCGGCGCAGATCGCGGACGATCTGCCCTCGCTCCTCGACATCCGGCCGTACCATCTCGCGGGAACCTACGACGTCGGCTTTCACTACTTCCTGGCGCTGGTCCTCTGCTTACCGGGGGGAAGCCTTCTGGCGGCACAGGTCCTCGTGGTGCTCGCCGGCACAGTTTCCGCCTGGCTCGTCTTCCGGCTCGCGCGGCCGATCCTCGGGGAGAAGGCCGTCGCCTGCGGACTCGCGCTCGCCGTCGCCCCGAACGCGATCTTTCTCGCGTCCGCGGACCTCATGAAGGACTGCCTTCTGACGGCCGGTTTTCTGCTGGCGATCCTGGCGGCGCGGCGATTTTACGAAGCATCCCGCGTTCGTCCGGTCTGGCTTCTCGTGCTCGCCGGCTCTTTCATCGTGACCCGCTCCATCCGCGTATACGCGGGTGCCCTTCTCGAGGGCGGGCTCGTCGCGCTGCCGCTCGTCGCCTGGTGGCGCCCGTGGCGGCGAGGGGCCTCTGCTCGGGACCGCGCGACTCCCATGAAGATCGTTCTGGTGCTGGTGACTCTGGCCGGCTGCGAGGGCGCGCTGTGGCTGGCGCGGGAGCCCCCGATCGCCATCGAGATGGCGTTGATGGTCGGCAGGCTCAAGCAACCCGAGGCGCGCGCGGCGTTCGACGGCCAGAAGGGTCGGCTCGAGGCGATGCTCGAAGGAGCGTCCGCCCGTGACAACGGCGAGATCCTGCGGGAAGGTAAAAAGATCGAACCGGGCGGCCGTTTCTCCGTCCGCCACTACCTCTTCGACCTGCTGCGGCGGTTCTACGGTCCCTTCCTCTGGGCGCCCCCCGGCGGGGATCAGGGATTCCAGTTTCTCATCGGCAACTGGAGCGCCTGGCTGGAGGCGCCAATCTGGTATGCCCTCTTTCCTTTCGGCATCGCGGGGATTTTCGTGCTGGCCCGGCGGCCGCGGTGGGACGCGTGGTTCGTGTCCGCGACGGTCGCCGCGTTGTTCCTCGCCCTCGTCGGATTCTCCGTCTCGCACCGGCAGCGGACCTCGAACCTCCTGCCCATCCTGACGATCTCCGCGATGGCGGGCTGGCTGGCGCTTTCACCGGTTTGGCGCCGAAGGGTCCTCGTCGCGCAGGCGGGAGTGGTCGCGACGCTCGCCGCGGCCTACTGGACGTTCAGGCTCCTGCACCCGGTCTGAGAGCGATCTCTCCGAAGATTCGAGCCAGCTTCGGAGCGTTCGCCGCCACGGAATAATGCTCCACGGCGAGGCAGCGGCCCGCGGCTCCCGAAGCGGCGGCAAACGCGCGGTCCTGATGAAGACGGTGAAGGCCATCGAGCCACTCGGCGGGCGTTCGCGCGCCGAGCCCGACCGCCCCGCGGGCGAGGATCTCGGCGTTGCTGCCGACCGGGCTCACGAGCACCGGCCGCGCGACCGCCATCGACAGGAGCATCTTGGCCGAGCACTTCCCCCTCGCCCAGTCGTCGTCTGCGAGCGGCATCAGGCCGACGTCCATCCGCCGGACCTGCGCCACCTCGGTATCCGGCGACCACGGCTCGAAGCGCCACGCCTTCGGCGCGATCCTCGAAAAAGCGGGCGGCCTGTCCGACACGACGAGGAGTTGCGTTCCGGGATGGGTCTCGAGAAAGCGCGCCAGCGGCTCCTCGATCGAGTCGAGGTAGGGAAAGTTGCCCGACGTTCCCATCCAGCCGACCGTCCATGGGCCGCCGGCGCCCTCGGTCGACGCGGAGGAGCTCGGGGCCCAACGGTCCGTGTCTATGGACGTGGGCACGACCCACACCCGCGGGGAAGCGCGCCGGTAATGCTCCGCGAGGAACTCGTTCCCGGCGATCACGCCGGCACATCGCGACGCGATCCGCTCCGAAAATCCGGGCGAGCCCGTGCGCCACAGGGCGTCGTCGACGTCGAGGACGGTCCGCGAGGAGGGAAGAAAACCTTCGAGCGTGGTCCGGCCCGCAATCAACTCCCGCTCGAGCCAGACCACGTCGCGCCCTGCCGAGGCCAGAAGCCCGGGCATCCTCCCGGCGAGCTTGGCCGCCGTCCAGAGCTTCCCGGGAAATCCGCGGGGAGGCGGCGTGTACTTTTCGATCCACCCCGAATATTCCGAGACGCGGACCCCGAGCGCGCGGAGGGTCTCGACGTACTGGCGGACCCGGAAGCGCGACGATGGGACGCGGCGCCCGGACGTGAGCGCCGCAACCTCAATCATCGCGCCGGGCCCAGACGGTGATCCGGCCGGCCGCGCGCATCTTCGCGAGCGCGAAGGCCAGCGGATGGAGCAGGTAATACAGCCTGCCGCCTCGATCGGGAAACGTCGACATCCAGTCGGCCAGGCGAGGAAACCGACCCCGATCGCGGAGCAGATACCCGATGCTCCCGACGATGTTCCGAACGTCGCGCTGGTACACGACACGGGAGAGCTTCCAGCCCGAGCGCGCCAACACTCTCTCGAGCGAGCGCCGTCCCGGATGCCACAGATGATTGGGAAGGTGCAGGGCGTACCACGCGTTGCCGAACGCGCGGAGCTCCCACGAGTCGGCATTGGGGATCGAGACCACGAGCCATCCGCCGGGTCTGGTCCAGTCCCGAAGCCGGCGAAGAGCGCCCACGGGATCGTGGAGATGTTCGACGACCATCCAGCCGACGACCAGGTCGAACGGCTCGCTCGGGGGCGGGGCGGTCTCGAGGGGCCCCGTGTGAACCCTGTATCCGAGAGAACGCGCCTGTGACGCGGCCGCGTCCGAAAACTCGATCCCCTCGACCTGCCACCCCCTTTGCGCCATCCGGTCGAGAAACGACCCGGACGCGCATCCGACCTCGAGCATCCGTCCGGGAGGCAGGTCCGGAATCTCCTCGCCCCTCGAAGCGGTCAGTCTCTGCACGGCGGCGGAGACCGCGCGCCTCCAACGGGATCTCTTCGGCAGAGTCCCGGGGACGGAAACGCGCGTCCCCTCGTACGGCCCGTACCCATCCGGATAGTAAAAGCCGATCGACCCGGGCGTCGGGCGCGGATCGGTCCGAAGCACCCCGCAGCGCCGGCACCGCACGATCGTGAACTCTCCCGGCAGATTCTGGAGGCGGTCCCGCCCCACCAGCACCGGCTCGTCGTCCCGAGGGCAGCCGAGGGGGCAGTCCGCGCGCTCCAACTCGACGCCGGCGGGCGCGTTCATGATTTTCGCGCGATGACGGACCAACCGAAGGGATCGATTCGCTCGCGGTCGAACCGGTCGGCCCAGAGGAGCAGCCGCTGAAGCCCGCGGACGGCGACGAAGGCGGCGGACCGGACGGGAAGCATCAGAAGGCCCGCGGGACGAATCCGCCCGCTCTTCAAGCCGGAGCCCGGAAACAGCGGAAGCAGCCGGGGAATCTCGTAGGCGAGCCGCGTCGGAAGTCCCCCGAAGGCCTGGATTTCCAGGTCGCGGAAGCCCGCGTCCTGGCAGAGCGACCGCAGCCCGTGCGACGTGTATCGAAAGAAATCGTACGGCGCCTGGTGCTCCGGGTGCGCCATGGGAGCGGTCAGATAAAGGACGCCGCCCGGCTTCAGCACCCGGTGCATCTCCGGGAGGGCCTGCCACGGCCGGTCGAGGTGCTCCAAGACCTGCGTGCAGAGGATCGCATCGACCGAGGCGTCCCGGACCGGCAGGGCGTCCATCCGCGCGAATGCGTCGAGGTTCGAATAGATCCAGCCCGTCTCTCCCATCCCGAAATCCATCGCGACGTACCGGCAGTGGCTGAAAAATCGCTTGTAGGCGCACTCGCCCGCGCCCGCATCCAGGAGCCGCGTCCCGGGCGGAAGCCGGGCCGCGACCGAGCGGACGAACTCCGTGATGTGCCACCGGCCCAGATCCAGCAGCCTCGAGCGGCGGGTGAAGTCCTCGTTGATCTTCATGCGGCCGCCTCGATCCGGGAGCCGAGAGATCGAT
This sequence comes from Acidobacteriota bacterium, assembly GCA_040004225.1. GTDB lineage: Bacteria > Acidobacteriota > Thermoanaerobaculia > UBA5066 > Gp7-AA6 > JALYUA01. The sequence goes on along the minus strand of JBDUBI010000239.1, from coordinate 4,479 downwards.
GGAGGAGGAGGAGCTGCAGGGCGAGGTTGACGGCAAAGAAGGCGCTCGTCGCCACCGCGACGCCCATCAGGCCGAAATAGAAGAACGCCGCGATCTTCGCCGGGATATAGAGCGAAAACGTGATGATGCCGAGGCGCGTCGGGGTCTTCGTGTCGCCGCAGGAGTAGAAGGCGGCGGAGGTGAGCTGTCCCATCGTTCCGGCGATGAGTATCCCCCCGAGCCCGACCATCACCCGCCAGAGATCGGTTACGTTCCCCGAGGTCACTCCGCCGTGCCCGATCAGCAGGCGCAAAACGGGCTGCCCGGCAACCAGAAAGACCGCGAAGCCCCCGCCCGTCAAAACCGCCGCCCAGAGAAGCCGCTCCTTCAGACCGCGGCGAAATTCCACCCACGCCCCTTGCTTCGCGTACGCGGCGAAGACCGGCACCATGGGGCTCGCGATCGCGCGGTTGGCGATCTGGCCGGCGGCCCCCCAGATCTGCCGCCCGATGTACAGAATCGAGAGCCCGCCCGCCGGCGCCATGGACGCGAGGTATCGGTCCACCAGGGGGTCCGCCTTGTAATAACTCGTTCCGATCAGAAGCGGTCGGAGCCGCTGCCACGTCAGCGCAAGCTCGGGCGAGCGCCAGTCGGGGCGGCGCCAGGCGCCGAGCACCGGGAGGAGCATCGCCGCCGCGAGGGCGCTGCGCCCGACGTTCGCCCAAGCCGCGGCGGAGACACCGAACCGGGGAAGGGCGATTACGAGAACGCCGAACGCCATGACCCCCGCGAGCACGGGCGCGAATTCTGCCCAGAGAAACCGGCTGCGCGCGTGATACGCGGACCAGAGGACCGAGAGAAGCGCCGTCGAGACCATTCCGACGAGCTGAATCCGGGTCAGCGAGACCGTCAGACCGAGGGCGCTCGGAGAGAACCCGGGAAGCAGGGCGCGGAGCCACCAGGGGGCGGTCATCGCGAGGAGGACCGCCAGGACCGAAAAGAGTCCCCCGATCCCCAGGAAGAGCGCCCAGGTCGTCCGGCGGAACCGCTCGGACTCCTCGCTCGCGAGAAGGGGGACGAGAACGTGCATGAGCGATCCGCTCCCGATCTCGAGCACGAGCTGCGGGACCGCCATCCCCGCGAACAGCGCGTCGGTCGAGACCCCCACCCCCAGCCGCGTGACGACGTACCACTGGGTCGCCAGCGCCACCAGCAGGTTCCCGGCCGCGAGGGCGCCGAGAGAGAGGTTGAGCCTCACGCGGCGCGATTCCGGGGGCAGGGGCGCAAACGCGGCGCCCGCGAAAGCCACGATCCTGGAAGGACTTCCCCGCTTTTCAATTGCGGCAACGTGTCAGAAAGACCGCCAAACGTCAAACCTGGAGCGCCGAGAATTCGATTGCACCCGTGAGCGCCGAGGGTTAATCTTCTTCCACACAAATCGGACAAAACGGTTGAGGAATTTGAGTCGAACGTTCCTGGGGATTTCGACCAGCTTGTCTGCGGCATCGCAGGGAGCGCTCGGCGGGAAGGAGGACGGTCTCACTCAGGGTGTACCCGCCTTCGACAGTCATGGGTCGGCGAACCATCATCTCGTGTCGTCTCGAGACGTTTTTTTCTGAAGGAGGTCGTTTCGATGAACCTCAAGAAACTCGGACTCTTCGTCGTTGCCCTGTTCGCGGTCTCGACTCTCGCGTTCGCGATCGGCGCGGCTCCCCCGCTGACCAACTGGAGCGCGCCCCCCACCTACACGCCGGCCGGCAAGCACCTCCTGGCGGGCGAGATTGGCTCCGGCCCCTTTGCTTTCTTCCCGATTACTCCGTGCCGCCAGTACAACTCTTCCGGCACTCCCCTGACGAGCGGTGTGGATCGCACGATCACGCTCACGGGCGCGCCCTGCGGTATCCCGACGAGCACCCTCGCCGTCTCCGTCAACATCACGATCTTCAACATCTCCGGCGCCGGAGGCAACGGCGTGGTCAAGATCGGAACGGCCGCCGCACCGACGACCGCCTGGATCAACTACCCGTCCACCGAGACGCAGCGCGCCAACGCGGGCGCGGTGCCGTTGAACAACTCCGGGCAGATCGTCATCCAGATTGCGCAGGGTGGCGGCACTGCGGACATCATCGTGGACGTCAACGGGTATTACTACAACGGCAATCAGTACATGATGCCCGTCAGCGACTTCTTCAGCATCTGGGGGAATTATTCCGGAGGCGGCGTACTGTTCGGCCGCAACGACCAGCCGACGGCCGCGAATTCGTTCGGTATCCGGGGATGGGCTGCTTCGACCGGTGCCGGCTCTGCCGGAGTCTCGGGCGAGCTGACGGCATCCGGCACGGGAAACGACACGGCCGGAGTGCGCGGGCGGGACGGCGTCGGACCTGCAGCCAGCGGGGGACTTATCGGCAGCGGCGGCGTCCGAGGTGAGGGAAAGAACGGGGTCATCGGAATCGTCGCGACCAGTACCGCCGAGATCGGCGCCGTAGTGGGCCTCGGTCTGAGCAACACCGGAAGTATTAACACCTTCGGCATCCTCGGTTACACGACCTTCGGCGTTTACTCGATCGGCAATCTCGGCGCGTCCGGAACGAAATCGTTCATCGAGCCGCATCCCACCGATGCGCGCAAGGTGATCGACTACGTCTCGCTCGAAGGACCCGAGGCGGGAACGTATTTCCGGGGCTCCGGCCGCACGGTCAACGGCCTCGCCACGATCAACGTTCCCGAAGACTTCCGAATCGTGACGGACGACGACGGATTGACCGTCCAGGTCACCCCCGTCGGCGCCTCCGCGACGATGTACATCGTGAGCGAGGACCTGAACTCGATCGTCGTCCGCTCGAGCCGCGACGTCAAGTTCCACTATCTGGTCAACGGCGTCCGGCGCGCATACAAGGATCATCAGGCCATCGTCGATGGCGACGAGTACATGCCGATGTCACCGACCTTCCGCATGCCGGACACGTTCTCCGCCGAAGCGAAGCGGCGGCTCATCGCGAACGGCACCTACAACGAAGACGGTACCGTCAACATGGCCACCGCGGAAAAAGTCGGTTGGGCGAAAACCTGGGCGGTGAAGGAAGAAGCCCGCGCCAAGGCCCTAGCGGCGCACCGCGTCGAGGAAGCCCAGCATCCTCAACACTGAGTTTCGGATCTAGTAATCTCCGGGCCGCGGGGCACTCCCGCGGCCTTTTTTTTGGGCTCGCGTGTTCGTTTCAGCTTCTCGATTCAATTTGCGACGCCTCTGGCTGAGCTTCTCCAACCCTTCATTCCCTCGTTTGCGATCCTCAAGGTCGGGCGGTCCTGGTATTCAGACCGGCGAGACGTCTGAAGACCCGCGGCGCTCGGCGGAAAGGAGGAGAACCGCACTCGGTTGGAGCCGCGTTCCCACGAGGCCGCTGGACCCGTCGAGGCCGTTGAGACGTGCGTCATCTCGTTTTCCGGTCCGGAGCCGCGTACTCACGACAAGGAGCTGATTCGATGAACCACAGGAAACTCGGATTATTCGCCGCTGCGCTGTTCGCCGTTTCGCCGTCGCATTCGGGGTCAGCGCTCCTCCCGCGCTGATCACCTGGACGGCGCCCCCCGCCTACTCGCCCGCTTGGCAAGCACCTTCTGGCGGGCGAGCTCGGCTCCGGACCGATGCCTTTCTTTCCAATTAGAGAAGGTTGTTCCGCACGATCGAGCTCTGCACCTCGTCGATGCGGCTGCCCGGACACATGACGGCCGTTTCACCGAAATGGGTTGCGAAGCCTCACTACGGGGGTTAGTCTCCCTCGACACAAACGCGGCGAAAAAGGGTGCGCAATTCGAGTCGAGTCGAACGTTCCTGGGGATTTCGACAGCTGTCTGCGACATCGCAGGGAGCGCTCGGCGGGAAGGAGGACGGTCTCACTCAGGGTGTACCCGCCTTCGACAGTCATGGGTCGGCGAACCATCATCTCGTGTCGTCTCGAGACGTTTTTTTCTGAAGGAGGTCGTTTCGATGAACCTCAAGAAACTCGGACTCTTCGTCGTTGCCCTGTTCGCGGTCTCGACTCTCGCGTTCGCGATCGGCGCGGCTCCCCCGCTGACCAACTGGAGCGCGCCCCCCACCTACACGCCGGCCGGCAAGCACCTCCTCGCGGGCGAGCTCGGCACGGGGCCGCTGCCTTTTTATCCCATCACTCCCTGCCGGCAGTACAACTCCTCCGGCAGTCCGCTCTCGTCCGGCGTGGATCGCACGATCACTCTGACGGGAGCACCCTGTGGCATCCCCGCGGGCACGATCGCCGTCTCCGCGAACCTCACGATCTTCAACATCTCGGGCGCGGGGGGCAACGGAACTCTGAAGCTCGGCATCGCCGCGGCTCCGACGACGGCCTGGATCAACTATCCGTCGACGGAGACGCAACGGGCGAACGCGGGCGCTGTGACGTTGGGCGCAGCCGGCCAGATCGTCGTTCAGCCTGCGCAGGGGGGCGGAACGGTCGATCTCATCGTCGACGTCAACGGATA
>JBDUBI010000011.1:0-15664 GCA_040004225.1 Acidobacteriota bacterium | reverse complement strand
CAGGCGAGAGTGAGCGTAGCAATTCCGAAGATCGCAGTCGATCCGTAGACCGCCAGCAGGTTCATGTCTCCGATTCCCCGGAACGCCTGGTTCCCCGCCACGTGGGCCACGGTGGCGCGGCCGAGCTGGGCCGTCTTGGGGAAGATCCAGTAGAGCGCCTCGACCAGCTTCGCCGCCCAGTCTTTCGACATTGCCGCGGAAATGCGCGAGTGCGCCGCCAGGATCGCGGAGAAAAAGAAGATCGCGTAAGTCGCCATCAGCGAGACGCCCGTCGAGGAGGTGACGACCCCGACGAGGAAAGCGAACGCGAGAAGCGTCGCGATCGTGAAGAGGATCGAGAGGCCGGCGAGGAAAAAGCGGCCGTGTACCACATGCGTCTTCCACACGATGATGAGCCAGAGCGACCCGATCAGATAGATGAGGTTGGCCGCCGACAGGAGCAGGCCTGCCGCATATCGCGAGAGCAGCAACGGGACGCGCCCGACGGGACGGGAGAGGTAGAGATCGATGGTGCCCTTCTCCTGAAGGCGGGGGACCAGGTGCGCCGTGGCGAACAGAGCGAGAAAGGTTCCCACGAGGTAGAGGAATCCCGCGAAGCCGGACTCGAACCCGAGCACGAGACGGTCGATGTCGACGGACCCGCGGCCGATCTCGACCGACTGGCCGAAGAGCTTGGCCCCGGCGAGAGCGCCGTTGACGATGTCGAGATTCACGGCGGTCGCAAAGAGAAGGATGAAAAGCGTCGAGAGGGTGAAGTACGCCACGAGAGTCCAGCGCGCCGCCGCCTCCCGGAAAACCTCCTCGACGCTTGCCGCCAGCGCTCTCATCAGAGAACCTTCGGCCCTGTCGGCGCACCCGCGGGGGCGATGAGGTCGACAAAGACGTCTTCCAGGCTCGCGCGGATCGGCGCGAGCTCTTCGAGCAGCGCGCCCCGAGCGCGGACGCGGTCGACGACGGCGTTCAACTGCTCGAGATCGCGAGCGGAGAGCTCGAGGTGCCCGTTGACACGCGTAACGACGGAGCCCGTCTCGCGCAGCGACTCTACGAGCGAATCGTCGATCGGAGAAACGGCCAGCCGGTACCTCGCGGTCTGCGCCGTCAGCTCGGCCACCGTTCCCTGCGCGGCGATCCGGCCGGCGCGAAGTACCGCGACGCGATCGCAGGTGCGCTCGATCTCGGAAAGCAGGTGGGAGTTGACCAGGACGGCCCGTCCGCGGTCGGCCTCCTCCCGGAGGAGATCCCGAATCTCGCGCCTCCCGACCGGATCGACGCCGTCGGTCGGCTCGTCGAGCAGCAGCACTTCCGGTTCATGGACGAGCGCGGCGGCAAGACCGAGCCGCTGCGTCATGCCCTTGGAAAACTTCTTCACGCGCACGTCCCGCCAGTTCGCCAGACCCACCCGGTCGAGAAGCGCCGGGATCCGCGTCCGAAGGGCGGCGCGGTCGACGCCGGACATCCGGCCGAAGATCGCGAGCGTCTCGCGCGCGGTCAGATAACCGGGAAAGCGGTGCCCCTCCGGGAGGTACCCGACGCGGCGGCGGCTTTCCGGATGTCCGACCGGGATGCCGAACAGGCGCGCCTCGCCCGCCGTGGCCCGGGTCAGCCCCAGCAGGATCTTCACGGTCGTCGTCTTTCCCGCGCCGTTTGGCCCGAGAAGTCCGAACATCTCGCCCGGCCGCACGTCGAGATCGAGCCCGTCCAAAGCGAGCACCGTCTTACCTTTCAAGCCGGCGCGGTAGGTCTTGCGCAGACCTCTCGCTTCGATGGGCAGGGCGCTCATGCCTCCCTATAACGAAAAAAACCCGCCAAAGTTCCCGGGCGGACGAGGCACGGGGCCGCGACGAGTCGGGCTCCCGAGCCAATTGGCCCGCAGATTGCGGAGACGCGCTCAGGACAGAATGGCGAAAACCTCCAGAAAGAAGGCGGCCGGGCCTCGCGGGCGGCGAGGCCGGATCGCGCTGTGGGTGTCCTGCGGCGTGCTGCTGCTACTTCTTCTCGTGGCGGGCGGTGCGTCGATCGCGCTCCACCGCATCCTGACGACCGGAAAGATCAAGGAATGGGCGAACAAGAATCCCGAGGAACTCCGGATCGAGTACGCCTCCGCCTCGGGATGGGTTCCATGGGATGTCCACGTCTCGGGATTCGAGCTGCGCAACCGCGACCCGAACGTCGAGTTCTACTTCCGGTTGGACGAAGCGCGCCTCTCGTTTTCCGTCCTCGGCCTCCTGGCCCACGAGCTGCACTTCACGCGCGTTCGGGGATCCGGGCTCGATTACCGGCTGCGGATCCGCCCGGAGCCGTCCCAGAAGGCCCCGGAACACTTTGCGGCTCTGGCGCCGATTCCGGGGTTCCCGGAACGGCCCCTGATCGCGGAAGAGGAGTCCGAAGCGGCCCCGGGACCTGCCGGGGCGTCCAAATCGAAGGAGAATCCAGGGCCGCCGGCGTCCTCCGGGTCGGAAACGTCCTCGTCACGCCCTTTCCGGCTGAACTTCGACAACCTTCACATTGACGGAGTCCGACAGGTCTGGATCGACATCTACCGGTACCGGGGCCAGGGGACCCTGGACGGCTCCTTCAACATCCTCACCAGACGGCACGCGCAGGTCGGGCCGGCGCGGCTGGCTCTCTCCGGCGGCGACCTGACCCTCGGGAAACACGTGATCGCCCGCCGCGCGGCTTTTGAAGTGAACGCGGTGATCCGTCAGTACGATCCGCGGCAGCTTCGCGGCAACGCGGTCTGGCCCCGGATCAGCGGCCGGATCCGGCTCGACGGCCCCCTCGCCGGCCTCGAGTTCCTGAATTACTTCATTGACGGAGAGCCGCGGCTCTCGGGAGGGGCCGGGATGGCTCACCTGGCTGTCGACGTCGAGGAAGGTATCGGTAAAGCGAAGGTGGAGTTGACGAGCCGCGGCGTCCTCGCCCACTACAAGAAGTCGGATCTGCGCTCGGACGCCGCCCTCCGCGTGAAAATCGACCCGTGGACTTTTGAGAAAGACCGCATGAACCTCTCCGGCACGCGCATAGAGCTCACGCACGCCACCGAGGGAGGAACGGGTCCGGACTCGCGCGACTGGTGGGGCAAGTTCGACCTGCCTTCCGCGGATATCGACTCGAATCGCGCGGCGGCGTTCCGGACGCGCGTCTCTCTCTCCTGCCGGGACGCGCGGCCGCTCTTCACGCTCTTCGACACCAGCCTGCCGGGGTGGGCGCGCGGCATCCTGAAGCTCGAGGGACTGCAGGCGACGGCGCACGTCGATCTGGGAAAATCCCTGCTGGACATCGAAGGGCTCGACGCGAAGGGCGGAGCGTTCCGGATCCGCGGCCGCCTGCGCACTACGGGAACGACGAGGAAGGGAGCCCTTCTCGTGGAGGGCGGGCTCTTGAACGTCGGGCTCGACATCGAGGGGCCGTCCTCGAAATTGAAGCTCGTCGGGGCGAAGAGCTGGTACGAAGGAGAGGCGTGGACGCGATGAAGCCGGGAGGCGTCTTCGGCACCTCGGTCCCGGCCTGCTTTCGCCTTTCGCCTTTCGCCCTTCGCCGCCTCGTTCCCCTCTTCGCCTAACGCGCCGCCTCGACGACCACCGCCGTTCCGTAGGCGAGGACCTCGGCGACACCCTGCGCGATCTCGTTCGCGTCGTAGCGCATCGCGATGACCGCGTTGGCGCCGAGCTGCTCCGCGTGCTCCGCCAGCAGGTCGAACGCCTCTTCGCGGGTGTGTTCGCAAAGTTGCGTCCAGATCGTGATGTTCCCGCCGATCAAGCTCTGGAGCCCGGCCCCGATCGTTCCGATGACGCTTCTCGAGCGCACCGTGATGCCGCGGACGACGCCCAGGTTGCGGACGACCCGATATCCCGGCAGGTCGTTCGCGGTCGTGATGAAAGCGCGGTTCAGCATGATTTCCTCTCCTAGGACGCGGCGGCGTCCAGTTTCGGGGCGGGCACGACCCGAGGAATTTGAAGCGCGTCGGCGGCCCGGTTGAATTCCGCGACGTCGCCCTCCATGAGCCGGTCGAACTCGCCGATGATCGCGGCGAGCCGGGTCTTCAAGAGCTCGTAATACCGCGCCGAGGACGCGAGAGGCCTCGCGTCGGCGCTGGCAACGATCCCGGCGAGATTGGTGAGGTCGTGGTCGAGCTTCGGCTCGAAGTTCAAGTCGTCCTCGTTGGCCTTGATGTTCGGATTGATGAGCTTCTCCTCGATCGCGGTGAGCTTCAGCGACAGCGCGGCCGCCCGCCGCGCCAGAGCGTCTCCCTTCCCGAGCCGCGCGGCGCGGTCCCCGAGCTCCTTCGCCTGTGAGCGCGCGTCCCGGATCTTGAGCACCGTGGCGTGCGTCTCCGACAGCCGGTCCCTTATCGCAGCTAAGAGATCGAACTGCGCCTTCAGGTCCGCGGCGGAGGCGAACCCCCCCGGGTGCGGCTCGACGATCGCCGTCTCGGTGAAGGACTTGCCGCCCGCCGTGAGCCGCACCTGGTACGAGCCCGGCCCGACCTTGGGCGGCGTCTTCGTCCCTTCGTTGAAAACGGCTTTCGGCACGAGAGTCGGTTTGAACACTCTCATGTCCCAGACGAAGCGGTTCAACCCCGCCTTCAACTCGAGCGGCTTGTCGCGGTCCTTGTCCTCTTCCTCGCGCGCGGCCTGCTCCTTGAGATCCCCCGCCTTCTCGGGCTTCTGATTCGAAAACGACCGTATGACTTTTCCTTCGGAGAGGATCTCGATCGCGACCTTCTCGCCCTTCGCCGGTTTTTCGGAAAGCCAGTAGTCGACGATCACGCCGTTCAACAAATTGGTCCCGACGCCCCGGAGCGGCTCGTCCTCTTCGTCCAGGCGCTCCGTCTGAATGCGCACGGCTTTGCGCGGAGGGAAGAGCCGCGGACCGGATGACGGGATCTTCTCGGTCCACTGCCGCAGGGGCGTCAAGTCGTCCAGGATCCAGAAGGCCCGGCCCTGGGTGGCGAGCACGAGGTCTCCGTTTTTCACCGTCAGGTCCGTAATCGGCGTCGCCGGAAGATTCCGCTGGAAGGCGCGCCAGCTGGCGCCGTCGTCGAACGAGAGGTAGAGCCCCGTCTCCGTGCCGGCGTAGAGAAGGCCCCGGCGCGCGGGATCCTCCCGCACCACCCGCGTAAAGGCGTCGCCCGGGATGCCGGTGACGATCTTCGTCCACGATTTTCCGTAGTCCTTCGTCTTGTACAGATAGGGGGCGAAATCGTCGAACTTGTACATCGTGGCCGCCACGTAGGCGACACCCTTCTCGTGAGACGACGCGTCGATCGCGTTGACCTGAATCCACTCCGGCATCCCCTTCGGGGTCACGTTCTGCCAGGTCTTGGCGCCGTCCCTCGTGACGTGCACCAGACCGTCGTCCGAGCCGGCCCAGAGGACGCCGGGCTCGACCGGCGACTCGGCGAGCGCGAAGATTGTGTCGTACACCTCGACGCCCGTGATGTCGCGCGCGACCGGTCCGCCCGAGTCTCCCTGCTTCGACGGGTCGTTTCGCGTCAGGTCCGGGCTGGTTTCTTCCCACGTCTCTCCCTCGTCGCGGCTGCGGAGGAGGATCTGAGACGCGTGGTACAGCGTCTTCGGGTCGTGGCGCGAGATGACGATCGGCGCATTCCACTGGAAGCGGTATTTGAGATCGCGCGTCGCGTGACCATCCGCGAGCTGCGGCCAGACGCCGATCTCGCGCGCCTGGCGTGTCCGGTGGTCGTACCGCGTGATCTGTCCCCCGTACTCGCCCGCGTAAACGACGTCCGGGTTTTTCGGGTCGGGAGCGATCCAGCCGCTTTCGCCCCCGCCGGCGGAGTGCCAGTCGGCCATGTCGATTCCGGCGCCCGGAACGCCGCTCGGAATGCAGACGTTCGAGTTGTCCTGCTGCGAGCCGTACACCCAGTAGGGAAACCGGTCGTCCGTCGTGACGCGATAGAACTGGGCCGTCGGCTGGTTGTTCTGTGTCGACCACGTGCGCCCGCCGTTGAAGCTGATCGTCGCTCCGCCGTCGTTCCCGAGGATCATCCGGTTCGGATCGTCGGGGTCGATCCACAGATCGTGGTGGTCCCCATGCGGAGAGGAGACGTTCGCGAAGGTCTTGCCGCCGTCGGTCGAGCGGTGCAGGTTGACGTTCGGAACGTAGAGGGTGTCGGCGCTCTTCGGGTCCGGATAAACCCAGGCGTAGTACCAGGCCCGCTGACGGACCTTGTGCTCGTCGTTGACGTGCTTCCACTTCTCCCCGCGGTCGTCGCTGACGAAGACTCCGCCGCCCTCCTTCGCCTCGATAAACGCATACACCCTCCCGGGCCTCGCGGCGGAGGCCGCGACACCCGCCCTTCCCCAGACGCCGGCCGGAAGTCCGTCGGCCTCGAGCTTCTTCCAGGTGTCGCCGCCGTCGGTCGAGCGGTAGAGCGCGCTCCCCGGCCCGCCGTCGACGAGCTCCCACGGCCGCCGCACCGCGTCCCAGAAGGCCGCGTACAGAGTGCGGGGATTTGACGGATCCATCGCGAGGTCGCAAGCCCCCGTCTGGTCGTTCACGTACAGGACCTTCGCCCACGTGCGGCCACCGTCCCTGGAACGATAGATACCGCGGTCCGCGTTTCGCCCCCAGACGTGGCCCTGCGCCGCCACGTACACCAGCTCCGGATCAGTCGGATGGATGCGGACGCGCGCGATTTGCCGGGTGTTCTTCAATCCCATCGCGGTCCACGTGAGCCCCGAGTCCGTCGACTTGTAGACGCCATCCCCGTGCGAGACGTTTCCGCGGATCGGCGCCTCGCCCATCCCGACGTATACGACGTTCGGATCGGATTCGGAGACGGCGATCGCGCCGACGGATCCCGTCTTGAAGTCCTTGTCCGAGACCGATTCCCAGTTCGAGCCGCCGTCGGTCGTTTTCCACACGCCGCCGCCCGTCGATCCGAAATAGAAGGTCAGCGGGTCGTGTCGGACGCCGGTCACCGCCGTCACCCGCCCGCCGCGAAAGGGGCCGATATTGCGGAATTGAAGGCCCGGGAAGAGGTCCGAAAAGGTTTTTGGCTTCTCCTCCGTCGTTTTCGTCGGCGCGGACGCGGACCGGGACCCCGTGGCGGCGGAGAGCGGCAGGGAAAGGGCGAACAGGCCCGCAAACGCGAGCGTCCGGCGCGGGTGAAGCAAGAGTCCTCCTTGATCGAAGGCGCAGAGTATAGGGCAGCCCCGGGTCGTTGCCCGGGATAAGCTCCGCGCCAACGGACACCCGACTCCCGATGAAATTGCGCGCCCGGTCCGCCGCCGTCTGGCTCCTGCTCGCCTGCGGGTGCGCGTCCGTGCGGAGGGAGCACGCGGTATCCGTCGGAACGGCGGGCGCCGCGTGGGGGCGCGCGATGGACGCGCTTCTCCTTCTCGCCGAGGAGACCGCGGTCGACGCGGATTCGGCCCGCGCTCTTTCGGAAGCGCAGGGACTGTCCCGGGACGACCGCCGCCTCGTGCTCGAGAAGCACGCCGGCGTCGAGGACCAGATCGCGGATTTCGAGCGACTGCGCAGGCACGCTCGCCTGCTGGCGCGCTACTTCGAGGGGTTGAGGCAGCTCGCGGATGGAGCGGCGGATCGGGCGGCCGGCGACGCGGCGGCGCGCGCCATGGAGGAGGCGTCGACCCTCGGCCGCGAAATTTCCGGTTCGGCGTTCCTGAGCGCCTCGGAGCGCGACCTCCTGTCGAAATCCGCGGGGCTTCTCGTTCGCGGCGTCCGGGAGCGCGCTCTGTCGCGAGAGCTGGCGTCGCGGGCGGCCGCGGTCGCACACGAGCTCCTCGTCCAGCAGACCCTGCTCGATGCCCTGCGCCGCCACATCCGCGCCGACGCGGCGTCGCTGCGGGAACTCGGGCGGCAGCGGGATGTCTCGAGACCCTATCTGGAGAACCGGATCCCGGATCCTCCGATCTGGATCGCGCAGCGGCGCCTCTACACGCTCCCGTCCGCGGCCGGCGACATTCTCTCCGACGCGAGCGACACCGCCAGCCGCCTGAGGTCCGCCTGGGCGGCGCTCTCCGAAGGAAGACTCGACGGCGGCGCCTGGTCGGCGCTGCTCGCCGACGCAGAATCGCTCGCGTCGTGGGTCCGCGCGGTCCGGGAGGCGCGCCGGTGATCGACGACGACGCGGCCGAAGCCGCCCGCTCGAAACTCCTCGACCTGCTCCGCACCCGCGTCCGGGCTCCGATCGAACGGCATGCCGACGAAATTCTGGACTCGTTCGGCGACGACAACGAAGGGCTCGCCGCCTTTCAGCTCGCGCGCGCCGACCTCGATGAACTCATCTCCCGCGTGGAAGACGAACAGTTGAAGTCGCTCTCCGTCCGCCTGGCCTCCCACCACGACGAGCTGATCTCCGGGATCCGGGAAATGACGGACAGCCTCCGCACCGCAAAGACCCTGACGCACGCGGCCGAGCTCTTCGCGAGGGTCGTCGGCGTCCTCGCGCGGATCGTGGCGCTGGCATAGTCGCCGCCTCCCTTCGCGCATCACCCCCTCGCTCCGTTCCTCCCTTCGCCCGCGCCCTCGAGCGAATCGCTATACTCCGCCCCTGACTTTTTCGGGTGGCCCTTTCATGAGCATTCCCTCTCGATACAAGACTCTCGTCGACGAAGCGAAGTCGCGTGTTCGGGAGACCACGCCCGAAGACCTCCTCGCGCGGCGCGCGCGTGGGGAAAATCCCGTGCTCGTCGACGTGCGCGAAGACGACGAGTTCCGCGTGGACCACGCGGCCGGTGCGGTTCACCTGTCGAAAGGCATCCTCGAGCGGGACGTCGAAAAGACCGTCCCGGATCTGAAGACACCCCTCGTCCTCTATTGCGGCGGCGGGTCTCGATCGGCCCTGGCGGCCGACGCCCTTCGCAAAATGGGATACACGGAGGTCTGGTCGATGCAGGGCGGAATGCGCCGCTGGCGCGAGCTCGGGCTGCCCGTCGAGATCGGGTCGGACGAGAAGGGAAAGGCGTGACGCTTTCCGTGGGCATCCGGGGACTCGGCCGGATCGGCCGGAACCTGTTTCGACTGCTTTACGCGAGGGACGACATCCGGATCGCCGGCATCAGCGAGATCGCGGACCCCGCGGGACTCGAGTACCTGCTGCGATTCGACACGACTCTCGGCCGCTTCCCCGACGAGATCTCGATCCGGGAGGGGCACATCTATGTCGCGGGACGGCAGATTCCGCTGCTTTCCGAAAAGGAGGGCGTGCAGACGCCCTGGGGAGAGCTGGGCGTCGACACGCTCCTCGAGGCCACATCGCGTCCGCGGCCCCGCCAGGAGCTCGCGCGACATCTCGACGCCGGCGCCAAGCGCGTGATTTCGCTGGCGCCGCCCGATCCCGCCGACCCTCCCGACGCGGTGGCGGTGATGGGGCTGAACGACGATCGTCTCTCGAGCGCCCACCGGATCGTTTCGAACGCCTCGTCGACCGTGCACTGCGTCGCCCCCATCCTGAAAATCCTGGGGGAGGCTTTCGGGATTCGCCGGGCGATGTTCACGACGGTGCACTCGTACACGAGCGAGCACCGCCTCGCCGACGTGCCGGCGAAGGACAAGCGCACGGGCCGCGCGGCGGCCGAGAACATCATCCCGCAGGCCTCCCGGTCACCCGCGATGCTGGTCGATCTCCTCCCGGAGCTGGAGGGCCGGATCACCGGCTCCGCGATGAGCGTCCCGGTGCGCAACGGGTCTCTGGTCGACCTCGTCTGCTGGCACGAGAGGAAAATCTCCAAAACGGCGTTGAACGAAGTCGTCCGGACGGCGGCCGCCACCCGCCGGTGGAACCGGTATCTGAAGTTCGAGGTCGAGCCGATCGTCTCGAGCGACGTCGCGCACAGCCCCTTCTCATCCGTGTACGACTCGCTCGCCACGATGTCGATGGGCGACAGCGTCTCGAAGACCGTGTCCTGGTTCGATTCGGGCTACGGCTACGCTTATCGGGCGCTCGACCTCCTCGGCCGCTTCGCGGAGCTCGACGGCGGGAAGGGAAACGCATGATTCGAGTCGGAATCAACGGTTTCGGACGGATCGGGAGGTCGGTGTTCCGCATCCTGTCCGATCGCGCCGACATTGAAGTCGCCGCGATCAACGACCTCTACGACAACGACCAGCTCGCCTATCTCTTGAAGTACGACACGGTCATGCGGGTCTTCGAAAAAGACGTCCGGGCCGACCGGGACTCGATCACCGTCGGCGGGCGGCGGGTCAAGATGACGGAAGAGCGGGATGCCGGCAGGCTCCCCTGGGGGGATCTGCACGTCGACGTGGTCGTCGAATCGACGGGCGTCCTGCTCACCCGGGAAAAGCTCGAAGGGCACCTGGCCGCGGGTGCTCGCAAAGTCATCCTGACGGTCCCCGCAAAGGACGAGATCGACGCCACGATCGTGATGGGCGTCAACGACGATTCCCTGAAGGCCGAGCACCGGATCGTCTCGAACGCCTCGTGCACGACGAACTGCCTGGCGCCGCTCGCGAAGATCCTCGATGAAAGCTTCGGGATCGAGGAGGCGTTCATGACGACCGTTCACGCGTACACGAACGACCAGCGGCTGGCCGACGTCCCTCACAAGGACCTCCGCCGGAGCCGCGCGGCCGCGGAAAACATCATTCCGACGACCACCGGCGCCGCGAAGGCGGTAGGGCAAGTGCTCCCCCGGCTGAAAGGAAAGCTCGACGGCATGGCGATGCGCGTGCCCGTCCCGGACGGGTCGATCGTCGATCTGACGTGCCGGGTCGCGAAGCGGCCGGGGGCGGAAGAAGTCAACGCCGCCGTGTCCGCGGCCGCCGCGGGGCCGATGCGCCGCATCGTTCAGTTCAGCGACGCGCCGCTCGTGTCCTCCGACATCATCGGAAATCCGCACTCCTCGATTTTCGACTCGCTCTCGACGGTCGCATCCGGCGACGGGTGGGTCAAAGCGGTCGCCTGGTACGACAACGAATGGGGCTATTCGAACCGGGTCGTCGACCTGATCGAAAGGCTGGCGAGTTAGCGCATACCCGGGCGCGGGTCATTTCTTCGGACCATATCGCGCGCGAAGTCCCTTCATGCGCTCCTGTGCGGGGGGCGAGATTTCCACGACCTTCTCCACGTTTAAGAGCAGGCGCGGGTTCGTCTCGCCGCGGATGGCGGGAACCACGTGCTCGAGCTTGGCCCAGACCACGAGCATTTCTCCCCCGGATTCCAGAAAAAGGTCCGCGTCCAGGATTCCGTGAACCACGAAGGAAGCGGCCATGTCCCAGTAGGTCGTGACCATGCGATAGGACGCGTTCTCCGCCGTTCCAGCCGCAAGCCCGCGCACGTCGTCGACCGAGCGCGGCGAGAACTTCTGAAGGAACCACTCGCGGGCGGCGCGCATCCGCTCCTCGCGACGGAGGTCGTAGAGCTTCAGGATCAACTCCGCGTCGTGGTGCGTGGCTACCGATTTCTTTCCCATGCGGGCTCCTTCTTCCTCCGGACCTCTTGAAGTCGCTGTTCTATCATCCCGGCCCTGTGGAGGACCTCTCATGGCGAGACTCGCTCTTCTGTCTCTGCTGGCGGCCGCGTTCGCTGCCGCGTGCGGCTGTGTGCCGGCCCCCCGCGCGACCGTCCCCCCCGTCGCCGTCCGCGGCGAGGCTCCGGAAGTGAAGGAGATCGCGGAGTCCTACGTAAGGCTCGTTCTCGCTCTCGGCAGGCACGACGCCGATTACGTGGATTCGTACTACGGGCCTCCGGCCTGGAAATCGGATGCGGAACGTGTGAGGACCCCTCTCGCCGATATCGAGTCGCAGTCCGCCGCCCTCCTGGCGAGGCTGGCTGGCATCCCCGAGCCGCGCCAGGAGCGCCCTCGGCTCGAACACCGATACCTCGTCCGGCAGATCTCCGCTCTCCGTTCCCGCTCGCAGATGCTGGCCGGTAAGAAGTTTTCTTTCGACGAGGAGTCCCGCGCGTTATACGACGCGGTGGCGCCGACGAACACCGAGGCCCATTTTCGCGAGCTCTCGGAAAGACTCGATCGCCTTCTTCCCGGCTCGGGCTCGCTCGGGGAGCGTTACGAGGCATTCCGGCAGGCGTTCGTCATCCCCCGCGACAAGCTGGACGCGGTGTTCCAGTCCGCCATTCGCGAGGGGCGGACGCGCACGCGCGCCCACATCCCCCTGCCCGAGGGGGAAACCTTCCGGGTCGAGTACGTCACGGGCAAATCCTGGGGCGGCTACAACTGGTACCAGGGGAACTTCGCGAGTCTCATCCAGGTCAATACGGATCTGCCGATCTTCATCGACCGGGCGGTCGATCTCGCCTGCCACGAAGGGTATCCCGGCCACCACGTGTACAACGTGCTGATCGAGAAGAACCAGGTGCGGGATCGCGGCGCGGTCGAGTTCACCGTCTATCCCCTCTTCTCTCCCCAGTCGCTGATCGCGGAAGGCAGCGCGAACTTCGGCATCGAGGTCGCCTTCCCCGGCCCCGAGCGGATCGCCTTCGAGCGAGACGTGCTCTTCCCCCTGGCGGGTCTCGACCCGTCGCAGGCGGGAAGATATGCGGAGGTCCGGGTGCTGGCGGACGGCCTCTCCTACGCCGGGAACGAGGCCGCGCGTCGCTACTTGAATGGCGAGATCGACGCGAAAGCCGCTGCGGACTGGCTCGAGCGGTATGCGCTGATGGCCCGTCCCCGGGCCGAGCAGCGCGTGCGTTTCATCGACCAGTACCGCAGTTACGTCATCAACTACAACCTCGGCAAGGACCTGGTCCGCGGGTTCATCGAGTCTCGCGGAGGCACGACGAAAAACCCCGGAAAGAGGTGGGAGGAGTTTGCAAAGCTCCTCTCGTCGCCGCGGCTGCCGTCGGATCTCGCCGTGGCGCCGGAAGAAGCCGGGATTCCGGACTCGTCGGGGTTGACGCCGAGGTAGGCGTTGACGCCGAGGGTAGGGGAGGGGCGAGGGGCGAGGAAAACACCGTATCCCTCCGCGCCTTTTTTAGCCTTTCGCCTTTCGCCTTTCACCAACAAACGAATGCCCGGAGCGGAGGACTCACTCCGGCTCCTGGCAAAAAAATCGCGCTTTCCGTCGGCGCTCTTTGCCATCGACGCGGCCCCGGAGCACATGCTCTTGGAGCTTTTTTCGCCGCTCTGCGCGATCAACGTGCCCGAAACCAGAACGAGCCCGGCTGCCGACGCCGCGACCATCACCAATCGAAGCTTCCTCGACATCTGTTGCCCCTCGTATGGATGGACGGGGCCCAGATCAAGCGAAAGAGGCGCGGCCGCAACTCTGGAGCGAGAGAGTGCGGTGCCACCCGGCGCGCCTCATCGCCGCTCTGTTGGGTCCGTCGCGGAGACATAACGCGGACAGGCCAGGACGGGCTGTGGAGGATAGCGCCGGAAAATCGGACAGAAGAGAAAGACCGACCGCGAGGTGCGGATGTACTTCGGGGGCGCGGCGCACGCGTGGCAGAGGCTGTCCGGGAACGGCAGTCCGTCGGCGTCCGGCGGATCCGGGGGCCCCGCTCTCCGGGTCACGGTCCGCTTCCGGGGGCCCGGGAGAGAGGGGGATCGGACTCCAGCGCGGCGTCTTCCGCGGCGTAGTCCGGGGCCGTGTCGCCGGGGCGACCGGATTTGTTCCCCTCTTCCCATTGCGCGGTGACCCGAAACGCCTCTTCGGGCGGCGTGACTTCGGACCAGTCGAGCTCGCGGCGAATCCGGCTCGTATCGCAGACGAGCGGTTGCTCGAAATTTCCGGCGGCTGCGAGCGCGCGTGGAAGGCGCGCCTCGTCCAGAACCGCCACGCGCCCGCCCCACCCGAGCGCCCGGCCGAACGCCTCCATCCGCCCGGCGATCGTCGGAGTCGAGGCCTCCCCCACGTTGTAGACGCGGCCACGCGCCCGCTCCGTCGTGACGGCGAGCGCGATGGCCTGGGCGACGTCTTCGACATACCCGTGCGTCCATCGAAACGCGGCATGGGCCCGGCCGAGGACGATCGCGGGGCGCCCGTCCGCGATCCTCCTCCAGGGGGACGCGAAGCGATGCTGTCGGTCGCCGGGGCCGTATACCGCGGGCAGGCGCAGGACGGTCCCCGGCAACCCGGGGTCCGACTGGACGATGCGCTCGACCAGAATTTTCTCGTAGTCCGCGAGATATGCGGGCTGCGCGCCGCTGTCGCGGTACGGGAAGAGATTCCCCCGGAGGGGAGCGTCCTCCGTGAGGATCCGGAGGTCGGGATCTTCCTCCTCGGTCCCCCGGAAGACTCCGTACGCCCGGTACACGTCGGCGCTCGAGACCGCGACGACCCTCCGGGCGATGCCCCGGAATGTCGCCATGAGGTGGGCGGAATCCCTCTCGCCGATCGGCGACATGGCGAGGACCACGTCCCACGCGAGCTCCGTCAGCTCTTCCGGGAAGAAGAGGATGGGTGGCGCGGCCTGCGGCGAATGGACGTGACGGACGCCGAACGGGAGCTGCGCCTCGTGCTCTCCCCGGTGGTAGACGGTGACCTGGTGGCCGAGGTTGGACAGGCGGCTGACGACGGGAGGTCCGAGAAATCCGGTCCCGCCGACCACGAGCACGCGCATCCGCCCGAGCATATCGGCGGAAACGGGCAAGTAACAATGCGGCAGGCTGCGCCCCGTCCCTCATAATCCGCCTCCTGAGCTCCGCCGAAACGAAAACGATCCTGACCGCCTTCTATGACGCCCTCTCGCGCCGCGACGGCGACGCGATGGCCGCTTTCTACGCGCCGGACGCACGGTTCGAGGACGAGATCTTCCGGCTGGAGGGCGCGGACGTCGGCAGGATGTGGCGCTCGCTCGTCGGCGGCGCCCGGACGCTGACGGTCTCCTACACGATCGCCCGCGCCGCGGAAGACAGCGGCACAGTCGAGTGGACCGCCCGCTACGTCTACCCGGGCGGCGGACCCGTCGTGAACGTCATCCTCTCCGAGCTCGAGCTCTCCGGCGGGAAGATCGTCCGGCAGCGGGACCGGTTCGACTTTCCGCGGTGGGCGGCGCAGGCGCTCGGCGGCCCCGGCAGGCTGTTCGGACGTTTCGAATGGTTCCGGCGCGCCGTGTCGCGCCGGGCGGCGGCCCGTTTCGGCGTGCCCCCCCGGTCCTAGCAGGCTGCTGAAAAAAGCCTGCGGGTGTCGTGTCCAGGCTTTTGCATTCGACTTCGAGCTCTCTTTCTCATCGACCCACCATGTCGGCACTCCAGGATCGCGTTCTTAGGGCGAGAGCAAAAGCCTGTCCACCCTGCGGGTTGCGGCCTCGCTCGCAACGCCTTCCCACACCCTTTTTCAGCGGCCTGCCAGAGCCGGGACGCGTCAGCGGGCGGCGGGGCGGCCCTTCTCCTCCGAGATGAACCAGTCCACCTTGCGCTCGGCGAGGTCGAGCGGTACGGCCCCGCTCGACAACAACATGTCGTGGTACCGGCGCATGTCAAACGCGGGTCCGAGCGCCGCGCGCGCTTTCTCGCGCAGCTCGACGAACTTGCGCATTCCCATTTTGTAGGCGAGAGCCTGAGAAGGCAGGTCGCAGGAGTACCTCAGCGTTTCGGTCGCGATCTCCGTTTCGGACTGGATGGTGTTGTCCCGCATGTACTGCACGGCCTTCTCGCGCGGCCAGCCGAGCAGGTTCATCCCGGTGTCGACGACGAGCCTCGAAGTCAGAAACGCGTCGAAGAGGAGGCGCCCCGCCAGGTCGTACGGGTCCTCG
>JBDUBI010000210.1:0-4635 GCA_040004225.1 Acidobacteriota bacterium | reverse complement strand
CGGAACCGACGGCCGCGTTCTCGAGGCGCAGGCCGAATGGGACCGCGAGGGCTTCGGCCGCCCCCGCTCCTCGCTGCGCGCCAAACAGGGCGGCGGCGGCCGCGATCGAGAGCACGAGGAAGGGGATCTTTTCGACGAAACGGGCGGTCCAGCGCGACCGGGGCTCCTCTTCCCCCGCGCGAGGCAGGCGCCGGAACGGCCAGACGTCGAGCGGGAGAAGAAGAAGAGGCAGCGTGAGGAACGTTCCGTTGGACAGCAGGCTCGCGGAAAACAGAGCGAGGCTGGCGCCGTACGCCGATCTTTTCCGGCGCGCGATCCAGTCGCCCCAGAAACCGATCGCCGCGAGGCCGAAGAACACGCTCAGGACGTCCTTCCGCTCGGCCACCCATGCGACCGATTCGACGCGCAGCGGATGGAGTCCGAAGAGGAGGGCGACCGCGGCGCTCCGGCCCGCGGATCCGGTCTCCCCGCGCAGGAGCAGAAACACGAGGAGCACGCTGCCCGCGTGGAAGAGGAGGCTCGCCGCGTGGTGGCCCGCGGGATGCAACCCCCAGAGCGAGACGTCCGTCATGTGGGAGATCCACGTCAGAGGATGCCAGTGGGAGGCTTCCGTGGCCGTCGCGGCCCAGGCGACATTCGCGACCGAGAGACCCGCTCGGACGTGAGGATTCTTCAGGACGTAAATCTCATCCTCGAAGCTGACGAATCCGTTGCGGAACACCCCGGCGAAGACGGCCAGCGTCGCCGCCCCGATCAGCGCGCAGGCGAGCAGGGTCGGGAATTTGTGAGAGACGGATCTCACGGCGCGAGGCTCGAAACCGCGGCGCCCGGCGGGCTTCCGCTTCCCCCGTCTTCGCTGCGGCGGCATGGCTCAGTCTAACGTCGTCAGCGAGCGGAAAGCTGGCACCCGGTGGCGGAACTCCGCTTAGAGTGGTCCGGTGCCACGCACGAGAAGTCTGCCGGCGATGATCTTCTTTCTGGGAGTCGCAGCTCGCGCCGCCGCCGCGGGACGCGCGCCCGTGGACGGGCGGATCTTCGCGGGAAAGGCGCCCGGAGAAGAGGCATCGTTCCTCGTGGTGCTGAGTGATCAGGCGGATCTTTCGCCGGCGGCGGCGATCCCGGACCGCGTCTCCCGCATCCGTTTCGTCTACGACGCTCTCTTCGCGCAGGCGGAGGTCTCGCAGCCGCGGCTCCGGGCGCGCCTGGCCGGGCGGGGAATCAACTTTCGGCCGTTCTTCCTGGTGAACATGATCGAGGTCATCGGGTCGCGCGAAGTCGCGGACGAGCTCGCGCTCTTCCCCGAGGTGTCGAGCATCGCCGCCAATCGGGAGGCTTCGATCCCGGCGCCCCCGGACGAGGGCGGGCGTCGGCCCGTGCCGCTCGAAACGCGCCAGGGAACGGGCGTCGAGCCGAATCTCACGCTGATCGGAGCGCCTCAAGTCTGGGCGAAGGGGTTCACGGGCCAGGGCATCGTGGTCGGGATCGCCGACACCGGGTTTGCGTGGGAGCATCCCGCCCTCAAGAACCATTACCGCGGATTCGACGCGGGCGTTGCGCGACACGACTACAACTGGCACGACGCGGTCCATGACGCCGCCGCCGGAAATTCTTGCGGATCGAACGCGACATTCCCCTGCGACGACGACGGCCACGGGACGTCGACGTCCGGGCTGTCCGTTGGCGGAGAAGGAGAGAACCAGATCGGCGTGGCTCCCGGGTCGCGCTTCATCGGCTGCCGGAACATGGACCGCGGGGTGGGAACGCCGGCGCGCTACGCGGAGTGCTTCCAGTGGTTTCTGGCCCCGACCGACGCCGGCGGTTCCAATCCGCGCCCGGACCTGGCTCCGCATGTGGTCAACAACTCCTGGGGGTGCCCGGCGAGCGAAGGGTGCACGGACCCGAACGTGCTTCGGGCCGTCGTCGACAACGTGACGGCGGCCGGTATTTTCCTGTCCGTCTCGGCCGGCAACTCGGGGCCGGCCTGCGCGACGGCGAGCGACGTGCCCGTTTTCTATGCCTCGGTGTTCACGGTCGGGGCGACGACGCTCGCGGACGACATCGCGAGCTTCTCCAGCCGGGGGCCGGTCGCGGTAGACGGGTCGGGAAGGTTGAAGCCCGACATCAGTGCGCCGGGAGTGGGCGTGCGCACCGCCGCGCAACCGTCCAGCTATCGCCCCTTTTCCGGCACCTCCGCCGCGGCGCCGCACGTGACTGGCGCCGTGGCCCTCCTGTGGTCGGCGTCTCCGGCGCTCGTCGGGCAGGTGGCGGCGACGGCCGCCATCCTCGAGCGGTCGGCGGTCCCGCTCAGGTCGAGCCAGGACTGCGGGGGCTTTCCGGGCTCCTCCATACCGAACGCCGTGTTCGGGTTCGGGCGGCTGGACGTTGCCGCCGCCGTGCTTCTCGCGCCCTCGGCGAGTCCGCGGGCGGAACCGGCGCCGCCTCCCTCGAGACGGGGGACTCGCCTCGTGCCGCCGCGAGGACCGTAGGAGACGGATCGCCTCCCGCCTTCCGGGCCATGAGGACGGCGGCAGCGGGCCGGACGAGCGCATCTGACGCCGGTTGCCTCGGGTAGACTCCGCCCCCTATGGTTGTCTTGAACGCGGAGGAAGAGTCGCCCACGCGCACGAGCCTAGAGATCGAGGTGCCGGGCGAGGATGTCGAGAAAGCGTGGAAGGAAGTCACGCGGGCGTACGCGAAACGTGCGGCGTTGCCGGGTTTCCGCAAGGGCAAGGCTCCGGAGAGTGTCGTGCAGAAGCGCTTTGCCGACGAGATCAAGAGCGACGTCCTGGAACACCTGTTGCCGGAAGCGCTCTCGGCGGCTGTCGAGGAAAAAAAGTTGTCCGTTCTGGGGCGGCCGCAGATCGACGCCTTGAACTGGGACCCGCCCGGGCCGATCCGGTTCACGGCGAAGCTCGACTTGAAGCCCCCGATCGAGCCCGGCGAATACCGCGGGCTTCCCGTGCAGGACGTCGACGTCGAACCGACGGCGGACGAGGTCGAGCGGGTCCTCGAGCGCTTCCGGGAACAGCACGCCGAGTTTCACCCGATCGAGGGCCGTCCTGCCGCCGCGGGCGACTTCGCCGTGGCCGACGTCGCGGGCACGTTTGTCGAGATACTCGCGCCGGGGCAGACCCCCCGGACATTCCGGGATGAGAAGGTCACTCTCGAGGTCGGCCACGCCGACTCGATGGCCGAGATCAACGACGCTCTTCGAGGGTCGGCCCCGGGCGAGACGCGGCGCTTCCGCAAGAATTTCCCGGACGATTTTCCAAACGAGGAGTTCAAAGGGAAAACCGTCGACTACGAGGTGACGCTCGCGGCGCTGAAGGAAAAAAAGCTCCCGGAGCTCGACGACGACCTCGCGAAGCAGGTCGCGGAGGGCGAAACCGCCGACACCCTCCGTCAGAAGGTGCGCGAAGGCCTTCGGCGGGAAAAGGAGGGAGAGCGGCGGCGCGCTTTCCGGCGGGCGATCCTGGACCAGCTCCTCGCGAAAACGCCGGTGCCGGCGCCGGAGGTGCTCGTCGAATCGGAGATCACCGGGGCGCTTCGCGATTACGCGCGTTACCTGGCGAACAACGGCGTCGACCCGAAGGAAGCGGACTGGGAGAAGCTGCGCGAAGATTCCCGCGAGGGAGCGGTCCGCCGCGTCCAGGAGTACCTGCTGGTGGACGAGATCGCCCGGCGGGAGGGGATCGAGGTCAACGACACCGAGCTCGAAGCGGAGTTCAAGCGCGCGGCCGCCCGCCGCGGCGTTGACCCGGCCGAGTTGCGGGAGCAGATGGCCAAGGGCGATGGACTGGACGCGCTCAGAGACGAGATGCGGCTGGCGCGCACGATCGACCTCTTGATCTCCCAGGCGCGGGTGTTAACCTCGGAATCTGGAATCGGGAATCGGGAAACGGGAAACGAAGGGGCCGCCGGGTGATGCGAATGGTCAGCCTCGACTCGAGTGTGGATTATTCGTTTACCGTTTACCGTTTACCGTTTTACGGCTGATGGAAGACGACTACGAGGGAGGCGGCATGGTTCTCGTTCCGATGGTGATCGAGCAGACGAGTCGCGGCGAGCGCGCCTACGACATTTACTCGCGGCTGCTCAAGGACAACGTGATTTTTCTGGGACAGCCGGTCGACGACACGATCGCCAATCTGATCATCGCTCAGATGCTTTTTCTGGAATCCGAAAACCCCGAGAAGGACATTTCGTTCTACATCAACTCGCCGGGCGGCTCGATCACCGCGGGCCTCGCGATCTACGACACGATGCAGTACATCAAGCCGGACGTGGCCACGATCTGCATCGGTCAGGCGGCGTCCATGGCCGCGGTGCTGATGGCGGCCGGGGCGGCGGGCAAGCGGTTCGCGCTTCCCAACTCCCGTTTCCTGATCCACCAGCCGCTCGCGTACGGGCTTCAGGGTCAGACGACCGACATCGAGATCCACGCCAAGGACCTGCTGAAGGTGCGCGAGCGCCTGAATCAGATCCTGGCCCTCCACACGGGCCAGAACATCGAGCGAATTTCGAAGGACACCGACCGCGACTACATCCTGGAGTCCGAGGACGCGAAGAAGTACGGCCTGGTCGATACGATTTACCACCGCCGCGACGACGTGGTGTTGAAGGCGGCGGGCTAGG
>JBDUBI010000063.1:0-4639 GCA_040004225.1 Acidobacteriota bacterium | reverse complement strand
CTTGAGCTTTCTGATCGAAGGGGTCCTGGGGCGCGAGATCCTGGACTCGCGGGGAAACCCGACGGTCGAAGTCGAGGTCCTGCTCTCCGGGGGAGCGACGGGGAGGGCTGGCGTGCCCTCGGGCGC
This sequence comes from Acidobacteriota bacterium, assembly GCA_040004225.1. GTDB lineage: Bacteria > Acidobacteriota > Thermoanaerobaculia > UBA5066 > Gp7-AA6 > JALYUA01. Next base: position 4,513 of record JBDUBI010000063.1, on the reverse strand, counting down.
GTCCACCGGCGAGCGGGAAGCGCTCGAGCTGCGCGACGGCGACGCGAAACGCTATGCGGGCAAGGGCGTGCTTCAGGCCGTCGCGAACGTCAACGGAGAGATCGCCAGCGAGGTCCAGGGCACCGATGCGCGAGACCAGGTGCTGATCGACCGGATTTTGGTCGAACTCGACGGAACTCCGAACAAGGGACGACTCGGCGCCAACGCGATCCTCGGCGTCTCGATGGCAGTGGCCCGTGCCGCTGCGGAGGCGTCGGGGCTGCCGCTGTATCGCTACCTCGGCGGAGCCTCCGCGCGCACGCTTCCGGTCCCGATGATGAACGTCATCAACGGGGGAGTTCACGCCGACAACCGTCTCGATCCCCAGGAATTCATGGTCTGCCCGATCGGATTCGACAGCTTCACGGAGGCGCTTCGCGCCGGGGTCGAAATCTTCCACGTGCTCAAGGCGAAGCTCAAAAAGAAGGGGCTTTCGACCGCCGTCGGGGACGAAGGGGGCTTCGCCCCGGACATCGGCTCGTCGCGCGAGGCGCTCGACCTCCTGATGTCCGCGATCGAATCCGCCGGGTACCGCCCCGCGCGCGACGTCGTCCTCGCCCTCGACCCCGCCGCGTCCGAGTTCTTCCGGAAGGGGAAGTACGTGATGGCGGGGGAGAAGAAGACGTTTTCGCCCGAGCAGATGGTCGCGTACTGGGCGGAGCTGGCCGCGGACTATCCCATCGCGTCGATCGAGGACGGTCTGGCCGAGGGAGACCGGAAAGGCTGGAAGCTGGCCACGCGCGAGCTCGGCGACAAGATTCTTCTCATTGGCGACGACCTGTTCGTGACGACTCCCGCGATTCTCGCGGAGGGCATTTCCGACGGCATCGCCAACGCGCTTCTCGTCAAGCTGAACCAGGTGGGCACGGTGACCGAAACGCTCGAGGCCGTCCGCATGGCGCAGACCAGCGGGTACCGCACGGTAGTGTCGCATCGCTCGGGAGAGACCTGCGACGACACCATTGCCGACCTCGCGGTGGCGGTCAACAGCGGCCTCATCAAGACCGGCTCCGCGTGCCGGGGCGAGCGTCTTGCAAAGTACAACCGGCTGCTCGTGATCGAGGAAGAGCTCGGCGCCGCCGGCGTGTTCGCCGGGAGATCGGCCTTCCCGGGATGAGAGAGGCGCCCCCTCCGCCGCGCACGCCACGTCCGTTCCTGACGTTCTTCGCCTCGCTCGCCTGTTCCGCGGTGGTCCTCGGAATGCTGCTTCTCTGGGATCACAAGGTCCTGGATCTCCACAACGCGCGGGAGGACGTCAAGAGGCTCGACGTGCAGATCGCGGAGCGCGCCGCGGAAAACAACGAGCTTCGCCTCGCGATCGAGGCGGCGACCCGGCACCAGTTCCCCGCCGAAAGAGTCGCTCGGGAGGAGCTTCACCTCGTGCACCCCGAAGACCTCGTCCTCCTCTATCCGCCCGGCTCGCTTTCGGCGAAGAAAGAGGCGCGGCCCTCGGATTTCCGGCCGGTGCACCCCGTGCCCCCGCCGGCGGCCGGACGCCCGAAAGCCCGCTGACCGGCGGAGAATCCCCGTTTCGAGCCTCCAGCCGGCTTCCCGAAAGCTATCGGGCGCGGCGGTCCGCCAGCGGCTGAGGCTCCGGCAGCGAGTGGCGGGGAAGATCGATCGAGAAGACGCACCCTGTCCCCGCGATGTCGCGGACGCTCAGGGTTCCCCCGTTCGCGGCAACGCTGTCCCGGGAGATCGAGAGTCCGAGTCCCAGTCCGGTTTTGTCCGAGCCGCCCTGTGTGAACGGAAGAAACAGGGCTTCCGGATCGCCCGGGGGGAGCCCCCCGCAGGTGTCCGCCACGTCGATCCGGATGCGATTCCCGCTGGCGCACGCGGTCAGCGTGACTTCCGTGCGGGGGCGGGTGAACTTGAACGCGTTCTGGAGCAGGTTACCGACGGCCGAGAACAGCATGTCCCGGTCCGCGTCGAGAGCCAGCCGGGGGTCCACCGGGGAGACCGTAAACCGGCACTCCTTCATCTGGGCCTCGAGAGAGGCGGAGAGCTTGATATCCACGATGAAATCAGAGAGCGAGAACACCTCGTGGCCGGAGGGGATGCCGGCGGTCGTCCGAACCTCGGACAGGGATTGATCGATCAGATGACGCATCCCGATAAGGCTGCGGTCGAGTACGGCGCCGGTCGCGCCGCCCAATTTGACGTCAGCCGCTTTGATCGCCGCGATCGCGAGGGTGGCGGAATTCAAGAGGTTGCGCAGCTCGTGGGCCAGGAATCCGAGCCGTTCATTCAAGGCGTGGGCCTGCTTGCTCTGAGAGATGAAGTCGCGTTGAAAGTTGTACTCTGAAACAGCGGCGCCGATCGCCACGTCGAGGCAAAGGTGGAGAGTCCGGAGCTCTTCCGTTGCGATCGCCTCATGGCTCTCGTAGGCGAGGTCTGTAATCGCCATGCGGAGATCTCCGTAGTAGTGAACCAGCTGCTCCACGCTGAATGCGTCCTGAAGTAATTCCCGGCCGTGCCGCGCTGCCCCTTCCGCGATCTCCGACAGATCTGCATCCGTGCCGTCGGCGACCGAAAGACCCGAGCCCGCGGGGCCGGGGACCTGCTCCGGCGCCCGCTCCCTGCGGAGAGTCCGGATGAGCTGGTCGAGGAGGAGGGACATCCCGTGTTCGATCTCCGGCTCCGTCGCCGCGGGAGAGAGCCTGCGGCCGCCCGCGGACCGGGAGCGCGCGATCAGCTCGGCTCTGTGCAGTGCCAGGAATTCGTGCAGCATGGAAGTTGCGGGCGGGGTGGCGCCGTCCTCCGATTTCGAGCGGTTTTAAAAAGTTCGTGGAGTGTGAGCGCGACCACGAGGGTAGGCGCCCCCAGCATCATTTTTCTCCGGAGAGATTTCGGCAAAGTGTATCGCGGGTGTCCGACGGCGTACCGAGCCGTCCTCAACCGTCGCGGGAAGATTCGCGGTCGACGCGGAGCAGGGCTGGCGAACGTCAGCGTGACCATGACGGTCACCGACACACAGTCGGGCACGGTCAAGACCTACGTGAATCCGCAGGGCATCGCCTTTCAACCGATTCAGGACACGGCCGCGTTCGCGACCTGCCCCTGAGGCTTCCGACAGTGTCTGGAGGAGGGGGGGCGGCCCACGCCCCCTCTTCGATATTCGCCCCGGGTCTTCGTCCCAGGGGGGTGATGATCCTGATGTTCCGTAGTCGGCGCCTTTCGTGTTCGGGGGCACCGGGAAAGGGAACGAGGGAACGAGGAACCTCTCGACACCCGACGCTCGCCTGACCTCCCGCTTGAATTACCATTTGTCCCTGAGGGGATCGTTCAGGACGGTGCTGGTCCTTCGATCCCTGGAGGCGCGCATGCAGCGATCTTCCTACTGGTTCCCGGCGAAGCGTTACGGCTGGGGCTGGGGCCTGCCGATTTCCTGGCGAGGCTGGCTCGTTTTTGTCGGATTCTTCGTGCTCCTCGCCGTGGCCGGGTACGTCTTTCGGCCAGAGCAGAACCTGGCGGCCCTTCTGGGCTGCACGGTTGTTCTTTCCGTCGCGCTCCTGGCCATTTGCTTCGCCAGAGGTGAGCCGCCGGCCTGGCGCTGGGGCAAGTGACGAGCTGAGGCGTTCTGGACCCCGAGCACGGATCGGCCCCTCCGAGGAGCCGGGAGTGACTCTCTGCAACCAGCCCGTGAGGTGAAAGATGGATCGTTGTGTCAGGGTCGAAAAGGGATCCGCCGCTCGTACGGCGTTTGACACCGAGGCCTGGCGGACCGGAAAGCCGGAAAAAAAACTCACGCGGCGAACGGGTCCTCTGTTCGCCGCGGTCCTCGTTCTCGCGTCCGCGACCGCGTCTGGCCAGACGATGGGCCGGCGGGAGGCCGCGCCTCCCGCCGATGCGGCTTCGGTGGAATCCGCCGTCGCCGCGTTTTACGCGTCGGTTTCCCACGCCCCGGAAGCCTCTCCGAATTTCGAGCGGATGCGCTCGATCTTTCTGTACGTCGGGATGATCGTGCCGCCGAAGTCAGCGGGCGAGAAGTTCACCGTCAGCGACGTCGATAGCCTCGCCGACCGGTACGAAAAATCGGCCGCGCGGAAGGCCGCGACGGGTTTGATCGAGCGCGAGATCGCAAGGCGCACGGACTGCTTCGGCAACGTCTGCCAGGTGTTCTCCACGTACGAGTCGCGCTTCACCCAGGCCGACGCGAAGCCCTTCGAGCGCGGCGTCCACTCGATGCAACTGCTGCGCGACGGCAGGCGATGGTGGATTGCGTCGGTCGCCTGGGATGTCGAGCGACCCGACAACCCGATCCCGGCGCAGTACCTGCCGGGAGCGACGAAACCGTAGGCGCTGCCGAGCGAACCTTTATTCTGAGCATCCTCGGGGCTGGATCACCGCCGGGCAGGATCGGGCGCCGGCGGAGCCGGCGCCGCCTCCAGTGATGCGTCAGGGAGACTTGGTCGGTTCAGGCTCTTGCGGAACCGGGCCTCGTCTCCCGTTTTATACGGCTTAAACCTGCGAC
>JBDUBI010000209.1:0-15751 GCA_040004225.1 Acidobacteriota bacterium | reverse complement strand
TGGGGTGAGGGGACCCGAAGGCTGGCCGAGAGGATTCGCCAGTGCGGGTGATGACGCCTTTCCCCGGAGCGGGAAGGAGAGGTCCACACCCCGGTCCGCCTCGAACCGAACGGGCGGCTGGAGACGGAGCGAGGAGTCGGCGGGGAGGGGGAGGATCGCCTGCAAGCCCGGAGAGAGGGAGGAAGCCGGCGCTGTCGCGGCGGAGGGTCGAATTCGGATCGAAGGTCGGCTTTTCCGGAGCGAAGCTCAGCCGTCAGCGATCCCGATCGATCGTGATGTTCTCTTTGCGGCCGCTGTTTCCGACGGCGATCATGATTCCGACCCCGACCGCGACTAAGAGCCCGACTCCCACCCAGAAGGTCCCGATCGACGCCAGAACGCCGGTTTTCCAGAGCGCCAGGAGGGCGCCGACGACGAGCAGCGCATACCCGAGGAAATACAGCCCTGTCCATTTCATGAGATGTCCTCCGTGGCCAGGGATCAGCAAGTTCCGGGCCCGGAGCGCGTTTGAATTGGCCGGACCGGTCTCCTCTGATCCGATAACATCCGGCCATCCGCCGGAACATCGTAAAGGAGAACTTCTCATGCGAACGCGCTTCTGGGTGCTTTTCGTCGCCGCGGCCGTAGCGGCCTCCGCGTGCAGCAGCACCGGAACGGCTCCCTCGCCTCCCGGCCCCTCGAACCCCGGCACCGGAACCTCCAGCCCGAACCCGCGCATCGTTCCACCCGCGACACCTGTCCCCGCTCCCTCTCCGACCGCCGTGCCTCCCGTCTCCGTGATTCCGCCGGCCCCCGCCCCCGCCCCCGCGCCCCCCGAGGCCGCGCCGCCCCCGGCCGCGGCCGTTCCCCCGCAGCCTCCGGCGCCGGTCGCCGCTCCCATGGCGGCCCGGCCCTACCAGGATGTGCTGAAGTTGAAGCAGGCCGGCCTCTCGGAAGAATTCATCCTGAACAAGGTGAGAGCCGAGAACGTCAACTACTCCTTAAACACCACCGAGATCGTCGAGTTGCGTTCCGCGGGCGTCTCCGAGACCGTTCTGGAGGCGATGCTGCGCTCCGGCCAGCCGCCCGCTTCGAGCGCCGGCGCCTCCGTGGCGAGGCGCGCCGAATTCCCGGGGCTGGCGCGCGTGGGCAAGGGCTTCATCGTTTTCGGCACGTCGACGAAAAACGTCGGAAAGCTCGTCGTCGACGGCGAGACGATCTCCTGGGCGGGCAGCGGGGACGCGGACAAGAATTTCTCGGTGTACGCCCGGAACATCAAGGAAATCTTCAGCACCTGCGTTCTCCGGCCGAACCAGAACCTCTGCCTCGAAGTCGGCTTCGTCACGTACACCGGAGACGAATACAAGTTCCGCGATCCGGGCTGGAAGAACGGCGAGAACCGCCTTGTGACCGACGTGACGAACTACTTCAAGCAGGCATTTCCAAACCTGTTCTTCTCCGCCCGGGCGGTCAACGAGCTGTAGAGCCGTTCTCCGCGCGGAAGCTTGTTTTCCGACGCGCGCGTGTGGACCGGGAAGCAGGCGGAGCCGCGGCGGGATGGTGTTTGCTCGCTCGAGTTTCGGACTGAAAGCGGCGGAACGGCGGCGATGCCGTGGCCGCTTCGCTTGTCCCGGAGTCTCAGCTGGCGGATTTGAAGCCGGCGGAACGGCCGCGACCTTCCATCGGGATCCGCGCGGTGTTCGCGCTCCGTCGCTGAAAACGGCGGTTTGGGTGTTCCGCAGTTTCAGCTGGCGGATTTTGAAGCCGGCGGAACGGCCGCGATCGACGGGCGGCCTTCCGCCGGGATCCGCGCGGTGTGCGCGCTCCTTTTTTTTCGGATCCAGAGGCTGCCGAGCCAGAGAGTGGGGACGATGGCGAGCGCGTACGCGAGCACGTGGCCGATGAGTCCGTCGGGGCCCAGGATCTCCGTCGCGTCGTGCACGGCCTGGGAGGCGGGAAGGATCCGCGCTTCCGAGAGCTCGTGCACGCCGTACAGGACGAGCTGTATGAGGAAGATCAGAAGGAAAACCGAGGAGACGTTCAGAAGCCCGCGGATGTCGACGCCGCGGCCGAGGCGGGTCCATGCGAACGCGATCGCGGCGGCCGCCACGATGCCGAGCCCGAGGCCCAGGAGGACGGTTCCCGACTTCAGTTGAAAAAGAGCGGTCGAGATGAGGAGAGCGGTCTCCATCCCCTCTCGCGTGATCATCATGAGAGTGAATGCGAAGACACCCCAGAAGGCGCGGCTGTCGGTCGCGCCGGCGGTCCGCGCCGCCACGCGGGACTCGATGTCGCTTTTCAGCCGCGACGAGACGCGTTTCATGTAAACGAGGAGGCTCCCCACGAGGACCGCCGCAACGAGGGCGAGGATCCCTTCCCACAGCGACTGGTTTGCCGCCTTCGAGAAGAGGAGACCGGCGCCAACGCAGGTGACCACCGAGACGGCGGTGCCGGCGTACACCGCGCGGGCCAGCGCGATCCGGCCCGTGCGCTTCAGGTAGGAGAGGATGAGCGCGACGATGAGAAATGCCTCGATGCCCTCTCGCAGCGCAATCGTGAATCCCTGCCACATTCCGAACGCTCCTGCCGGCTTGACAACCACCCGCCGGGAGCGGAAGAATACGCCAGTTGAGACTGAGTCGCAATCGCATATCGTGCGCCGGAGACGGGAATGAAGCCGCACCGCGAGCTGAACATTTTCCGGAAGTACCTCGAGAAGCGGGGTTTGAAGCTCACCTCGGAGCGCCGGGCCCTGTTTGACGAGCTTTTCGCCCGGCACGAGCATTTTGAGGCGGACGAGCTGCTCGTCCGGCTGCGCACCAAGCACAAGAAAATTTCCCGGGCGACGATCTACCGGACCCTCGACCTGCTCGTCGACTCGGGGATCGTCGGCCGCGTTCGGATCGGTGAGTCCGGTTACCGCTACGAGCGCCTTCGCGCCGGCGAGCACCACGACCACCTCATCTGCAACGAGTGCGGCCGTGTCATCGAGTTCTTCGAGCCGGCCATCGAGAGCCTCCAGGATGAGGTGTGCGAGAGGTACGGGTTTCTGGCGCTCTCACACAGCCACCAGTTGCGCGGAATCTGCCGGCAGTGCCGCCCGCGCGTGACGTCCCGCGAAGCCGGCGTCGCCGCATCCGCCGCATCCGCTGCATCCGCCAGGCTTCGAATTCTTCCCACGGCCTGACGTGAACCGGTCTGTGTCGGGCCTCTCGCTTTCCTTCGCGTTGAGACTGAGTCTCTGTCTTATCGGGGCGCTGGGAGTCGGGGGCGCCCTCTCGGCGGGTTCGGGTCGACGCGAGGAGCCCGTTGGTTCGCGCATCGGGCGCCCGGGCCGTGTCCGCCGGGCGCAGTACCGTATGGGCACCGTTCTCGAGATCGATGCGGCCGGCGGACTCGCGGAGTCCTCCCTCGAAGCGGCCGTCGAGAGCGCATTTCTCGCGATTGGCCGGGTCGAAGGACGTCTTTCAAACTGGCGGCCGGACTCGGAGCTTTCGCGGGCCAATCGATGCGCCGGCGGCGGGCCGTTTTCGCTCTCGGCGGCGACGGCCGAGAGTCTTTCCGCGGCTCTCGGGCTCGCCGAGGAGACCGGCGGGACGTTTGACCCCACTGTCGGCGTGATCACGATGCGGGGCGTCTCCCTGCCGGTCACGGGCGAGCCGGAACGCGGGTTTCGATCGGGCACCCCGGAAATCGGCTACCGCCACGCCCGGCTCGATCGATTCAGGCTCACCCTCGCCTTCGACTCGCCGGGGCTGTCGATCGATTCGGGGGCCTTCGGAAAGGGCGAAGGGCTCGACGCCGCGGAGGCGGTGTTGCGACATGCGGGAGTCGAGAGCGCCCGGCTCAATTTTGGCGGGCAGATCCTCGTGTTCGGATCCTCGACCGCGGCCGGCCGGCGGTACGCCCGAGCGGCGATCGCGTTTCCGGACGCGTCGGGCCGGCTCGTCTCGCGGGTCCTCCTTCCCGATGGCTCGCTCTCGACCTCGGGCGACGCCGAGAAGCCGGGTCACCTGATCGATCCGCGCACGGGCCGCACGGCCGCGTTCCACGGTTCCGCCACCGCGTTTGCGCCGTCCGGGTTCCGAGCGGATGCGCTCTCGACCGCGCTCTTCGTGATGGGGCCCGGTGAGGGCATCGAGTTCGCGGACGTCCGGCAGATTCCCGTTCTCTACGTGGAGGCCTCGGGGGCTCGTCACGCAAGCCGCGCCTGGAGGCATCTCGCCTCCTGGGTCGACTCAACACGGCCCGCCGACCCGGGGAGGAGAAGCGAATGAAGCGGTTCGCCGGCGTTGTCGGAGCACTCCTCTGTTGTCTCTCGTTTCCCGCGGCTCTCGGGGCGCAGCCAGTCTCCGACCAGAAGACACGGGAGCTCGAAGCGAAGATCGAAGAGCTTCAGAAGAAGCTCGATGCGCTCTCCCGAGCCGCCAGCGAGGAGACGAAACGATCTCTCGACGAGCTGCGGGGGCAGATCGAAGCCCTTTCGCGGGAGATCGAGACCCTGCGCACGGGCGTGCCCGAAAAAACCTCCAGGGAGGGAGCCGCTTCGCCGCCTGTGAGCGGACTCGGCCTCGCGGCGTCCCGGGTCTACCGATCGGGCCAAGGGGTGTCGATCGGCGGGTACGGGGAGGCGCTCTACCAGAACTTCGCAGAGCGGCGGGACGACGGGACGGCCTCTCGCCTCTCCGATCGGGTCGACCTGCTTCGTGCCGTCTTCTACTTCGGTTACAAGTTCGACGACCGCTTTCTTTTCAACTCGGAGATCGAGTACGAACACGCCACCACGGGGGAGGGAGCCGAGGAGAAGGGGGAGGTCTCAGTCGAGTTCGCGTACCTCGACTACCTCTTCGGAAAGAATCGCTCGCTCGGCGTCCGCGCCGGTCTCGTGCTGATTCCGATGGGGTTCGTCAACGAGTTGCACGAGCCCCCCGTCTTTCTCGGCGCGAACCGGCCGGAGGTCGAACAGCGGATTCTTCCCTCGACTTGGAGCGAGCTCGGTGTAGGCGTCTTCGGCCAGGCCGGCCCGCTCGCCTATCGCGCGTATGTCGTCAACGGTCTCGATGCCGCCGGGTTCTCCGCCCGCGAGGCGATTCGCGGAGGACGTCAGGCAGGCTCGTCGGCGCTCGCGGAGAACTCCGCGGTGACGGCGCGCGTCGACTACGTGGGTCTGCCCGGCGTCGTCGCGGGGGCGTCCGGTTATGCGGGAGGGTCCGGCCAGGGGCGCGAGGTGGAAGGGCGCCGGCTTCGCGGCCGCGTCTGCCTCTTCGACCTGCACGCCGAATGGCGGTGGCGCGGCGTCCAGGCGCGCGCCCTGTATGCGCGCGGCACGATTGGAGACGCCGCGAGGGTGAATGCCCTGTCCGGTCTGACGGGCGCCGGATCCGTGCCCGAAGTCTTCTCGGGCGCGTACGCGGAAGCGGGTTACGACGTGTTGTTCCCGCGCGGAGGCGACGCGGCGCTCCTGCCGTTCTTGAGATACGAACGGCTCCGCTCGCAGCAGCGCGTGCCAGCCGGTTTCTCGGCTGATGCGGCAAACGACCTGCGCCTGTGGACGATCGGCCTCCAGTTCCGGCCCATTCCGCAGATCGTCGTCAAGGCCGATTACCAGGATTTCAACGACCGAGCACGCTCCGCGACGGACCGGTGGAACGTAGCGCTCGGGTGGTTGTTTTGAACGGGACGGACGGACGGCGGAAGGCGAGCCGCGACCCGCGTTCCCCGAAATCGAGTGCGGCGAGGATCCCGGCGGCACTCGTCCTGGCCTGGTTTCTCCTCGCAGCGGGGATGCCGGCGGCGCCCGTTTATGAAAGCCGGGAGCAGGCGCTAGCCCGCGCGTTTCCGCCCCCCGCCACGACCGAGCGGCGCACGCTGTTTCTGACGCCGGAGCAGCGCACTCGGGCCGCCCGGGAAGCTCGCGCGAAGGTCGATTCGGCGCTCGTCGTCGCCTATCTGGGAAAAGGAGCGGCGGGGTTTCTCGGCACCGGATATTTCGACACCCATTCCGTGCGCACCGCCAGCGAGACGCTTCTCGTCGTGGTGCTTCCCGACGGCTCCGCGGGCACGGTCGAGGTGGTCGCCTTCGGCGAGCCGGAGGACTATCTTCCGCGCCCTGCGTGGCTGCGGCTCTTTTCCGGGAAACCCTTGGACGGGGAGCTCACAGTCGGCCGGGGGCTGGCGCATGTGTCCGGGGCGACTCTCACGACGCGGGCGATTGCCGCGGCGGTACGGCGCATCCTCTCGATTCACAGGGTTCTCGGAGTCGCGCCATGAAGTACATGGAGCGCGGCGGGTTCGAGTCGCACGAGTTGATGCGGTGGACACTCGGACTGACATGTCTCCTGCTCGCCGGATTCTGGTGGACGAACGCGATCCTGTTCGTTTCGCGCCTTGGGCTGACCCCCGCGTCGATCGCCGCGTATTACCGGGGCTCGGAGGCGGACTTCCGCGCGCCTCGCACGGCGGGCGCGATGCTCGAGGTGACGCACGGGCACCTTCCGATGATGGCGCTCGTGCTCCTCCTCCTGACGCACCTTCTCATTTTCGCTCCCTGGTCCCGCCGCGCGAAAATCGCGATGATCGCGATCTCGTTTTTTTCCGCATTGATAGAAGAGGGAAGCTCGTGGCTCGTCCGCTTCGTCGATCCCGGCTTCGCGTGGCTGAAGCTCGTGTCTTTCCTGACGCTCCAGGGCGCACTCGCTTTTCTGCTCTCCGGGCTGCTCCTTTTCCTCCGTTCCGGCGCCCGCTCCCGCGACCCCCGCGTTCGGCCTCGGGCGCGCGCGTCCCACGCGCGCCAGAGGCCGCGTAGAGAGAGCGACGTGAACCAGGAGCGGTGATCTACGGTCCACGCGCGCGCTATCCGTCCAGCAGCGCGGCGGTTTCTGCCAGCGCCCCGCCCCCTCACCCCAACCCTCTCCCCAGGCCCGGGGCGAGGGGGGGTTGACCTACTGATCTCTCAGCCGCACCTCTAAAAAACGCCGCCCCAGACGGAGCACCTGTCCGCCATTCCCGAGCGTCGCGAGGATCCTCGCGTTGGGGTCCCGCACCGCCTCGCCCGCCGCGACTTCTCCCGCGCGGTCGTAGAGCGAGAGCGCTCCCTCCGCGATCTTCCGGCGCGCTTCCCTCATGGAGTCCGCCAAGCGCACCTCGACGAGCACCTTCGCCGCGCCCCACTCCCGGGCGTCGGGAGAGACTCTTTCGATCTCGATGGTCTCGGGGAGCTCGCCTTTCGAGAACGCGCGGCGAAAATCCTCCTCGGCGCGGGCCGCCGCTTCGGACCCGTGAAACTGGGCGGTGATGTTGCGAGCGAGCGCCGCCTTCACGTCCCGGGGGTTCGCCGCTCCCGATGCCACGCCGCTCTTGAGCGCCGCGATCTCGCCGGCCGGAAGGTCTGTCAAGAGCTCCCAATAACTCCACATTCCGGAGTCCGCGATCGACATGAGCTTGCCGTAGATTTCGGCCGGCGCCTCCTGCACCCCGATGGCGTTGCCGAGGGACTTGGACATCTTTTCGGTGCCGTCGAGTCCCACGAGAAGAGGCAGCGTCAACACGACCTGCGCTTCGAGCTTCTCCTCGCGCATGAGGTCGCGTCCGACCAGCAGGTTGAAGAGCTGATCCGTGCCGCCGAGCTCGACGTCCGCCTTCAGCGCGACCGAGTCATAGCCCTGCGCCAGCGGATAGAGAAGCTCGTGAAGCGCGATCGGCTGCTGGCTTTTCCATCGCTTCTGAAAGTCGTCGCGCTCCAGGATCCGCGCCACGGTCATGCGCGAGCAGAGGCGGATCAGCCCCTCGGCCCCGAGCGCCGAGAGCCAGCGGCTGTTGAACTCGACGGACGTGGCGGCCGAGTCGAGAATCTTGAACGCCTGGTTTGTGTAGGTCGCGGCGTTTGCGACGACTTCGTCGCGGGTCAGCTGCGGCCGGGTCGTCTTCTTGCCCGACGGGTCGCCGATCATCGCGGTGAAGTCGCCGATCACGAAGACGACCCGGTGCCCGAGCTGCTGGAAGTGCCGCATCTTCCGAAGAACGACGGTGTGACCGAGGTGGATGTCGGGAGCGGAAGGGTCAAACCCGACCTTGACGGTCAGGGGCCCCCGCGCCAGCTTTCGCGCGAGCTCCCTTTCATCGATCAGATCGACGGCTCCCCGCCGGATCAGCTCCAGGCTCGATTCGATGGAAGTCACTGTGTGGCGGGATTATATGAATCCCTTTAAGACCTCCTAAAATCAGGAGCGCTCGCGGATTCCGCCTCTATGCTCGCCTCGTATGAATTTCACAGCCAGCCTCTTCTCCGGTCTCGCCGCGCTGACTTTTTCGCTGTTCGCGTCCGTGAGCGGCGTGTTTTCGACGTCGGCCCCGAGCGCCTCCTTCTCGGCGTCGACCCCGAACCCGGCCGCGGGATCGCTCGTCCAGTTCACCGACACCTCTGCCGGCGGGCCCACGTCGTGGGCCTGGGACTTCGGCGACGGCGCGGCGTCGACCGAACGAAATCCCGCGCACGTCTATGCGGCACCGGGGACCTTCACGGCCCGCCTCACCGCGTCCAACGCTTCGGGACCGTCCAGTGCGACACTCGCGGTCACGGTCACGGACGCGGGCATCCTCCGGCTGAACGGGGCGCACTCGTTTGACCTCTCCCTGACGGCCCGCGACCCGCGCACGGGAAACGTCGGCGCGGGCAAGGTCATCGGGCAGAACGACGTGTACGGATACTTCAGCCTGCCGACGCTCTCGGGAAACGCGGGAAACCCCGAGATCATCGTGAAGATGGTCGACGCGACGGGCATCGGCCAGAACTACTGGGTGTTCTACGGCTCGATGACTGATCTCGAGTTCACGCTGTCGGTCAGGGAGAACGCAACGGGAGTCATCAAGACCTATCGCAAGGACGATTCCAAACCCTCCGGGCAGTTCGATACGTCCGGCTTTGCCGTTTCGACTCCGACTCCAGGTGCGTCGCCCACGCCCACGCCGACGCCGCCTCCCGGCAACGCCGCCCCGCAGACAATCGAGATCAGCGTCGCGAAGTACGAGTTCGCGCCGGGGACCGCGTCGCCCATCCAGGTCACCGCGGGAGCTCCCACCACCCTGGTCTTCACCTCTATCGACGTCACCCACGGCTTCTCCGGCGTGCCGGCCCTCGGAATCGCCGGCGCCTCGAGCATCAGTCCCGGCAGCGACGGCGATCCCTACGGCGGGGGAACCGCGGCGAAGCCATACCGGGTGACGTTTACCGCTCCCCTTTCCGAGCGGGGCAAGTCGTATTCCTTCTCCTGCACCGCGAGCCCCCAGTGCGGCGCCGGTCACAGTACGATGCTCGGCGTCCTCCACGTGAACTGATGATGCGTTCCGCGATTTTCCTCTCTTTCTCCCGCTCCGGCGCGAACCGTTTCGCCGGCCGGGTCGTCCAACCCGAGGACTTATGACTCCTTTCGCCGGTCTCCTCAAAGCTCTGGCCGTGCTCGGTCTCTCGATTCTCGCGGGGGTCGCGGCGGTCACGGCTCCCACCGCGTCCTTTACCGCGTCCACTCCGAATCCGTCGGTGAACTCGGTCGTGCAGTTCACCGACACCTCGACGGGCGGGCCGACGTCCTGGTTGTGGGATTTTGGCGACGGCGCGACGTCCACGTCGCAGAATCCGACCCATGCCTATTCGGCGACGGGAGCGTTTACCGCGCGGCTCACGGCCAGCAACGGGACCGGCCCCGGGACGTCGACGCTTTCCATGACGGTGACGCCCGACACGGTCTTGCGGTTGAACGCCGCGCATACGTTCGACCTCACCCTCACGGCTCGCGATCCCCGCACCGGCAACACGGGCGCTGGCAGGGTCATCGGCCAGAACGACGTCTACGGGTACTTCAGCATCCCGGACGTTTCGGGAAACGCGGGGAATCCCGAAGTGATCGTGAAAATGGTGGATGCGACGGGCATCGGGCAGAACTACTGGGTGTTCTACGGATGCATGACGGATCTCGAATACACCCTCTCGGTCAAGGAGAACACGACCGGAGCGGTCAAGATCTACGCGAAGGACCTCGGGAAACCGTGCGGCCAGTTCGACACCTCCGGATTTCTTCCGACGATGACGCCGACGACCGGACCGTCCGCCACCCCGACGCCGACGGCAACGCCGGCACCGAGCGGGCCCACGATCGTGACCCTGACCGCGAAACAGTTTCAGTGGGACTTCAACGCCGGGGGCAGCACGTTCGTGGCGAAGGTCGGAACGACTTACGAGTTGCACATCACCGACATCGACCGGCGGGGAAGCGACGACCACGCCTTCAGCGGCATCCCGGCCCTGGGCCTGAGCGGTGCGAACCTGGCGCCTCAGGCGAATTTCGTCACGCGGACCTTCACGCCCGCCGCGTCGCGGGTCGGGTTCCACCCCTTTTCCTGCAGCGTGACCTCGTGCGGGATCGGACACAACACCATGACGGGCGTCATCCAGGTCGTCCCCTGATTGACCCGAATTCCGTGGGCTGAAAGGCAAATGGGAGCGCTCTCGCCCCGGGACGTCCGGCTCCCCGTCAACCGGGAGAGCCCGGCGCGCGTCCAACCTCCATGAGACCCGTGCGCCTCACCCCCGGTCGTGCAGCCGTGCTCCTGCTCGTCGCGGCCCTGTCCGCCCTTCTGGGGCTGGCGTCGGCGGCGCCGACGGCTTCGTTTACGGCGTCGACTCCCAACCCGGCGGTCAATTCTCTCGTTCTGTTCGCGGACACATCCGCGGGCGAACCGACCGCGTGGAGCTGGGACTTCGGCGACGGGATCACCTCTGCCGAGAAGAACCCGGCTCACGCGTACCGCGCCACCGGCACGTTCACGGCGCGCCTCACGGCCACCAGTTCCTCCGGATCCACGAGCGCGTCGCTGCCGATCACGGTCACATCCGCCGACGTCCTGCGGCTGAATGCGGCGCACAGCTTCGACCTCACGCTCACCGCGCGGGATCAGCGGACCGGCGCGACCGGTTCCGGCGTCGTGATCGGCCAGAACGACGTATACGGATATTTCAGTCTCCCCACTCTTTCCGGAAACGCGGGCAACCCCGAGCTGATCGTGAAGATGGTGGACGCGTCCGGGATAGGCCAGAACTACTGGGTCTTCTACGGGTCCCTCACGGATCTCGAGTTTCACCTGGCCGTGAAGGAAAACGCGACCGGCATCGTCAAGACGTATTCCCAGGACGCCGCGCATCCATCCGGCCAGTTCGACACGTCGGGTTTTCTTTTTACCCCCGGGCCGACAGCGACGCCGACGCCGCCCGCCGGTGTCCAGACGATCACCGTGAACACGAAGGCGTGGGAGTTCAGTCCGGGAGGCGCCTTCTCGGCGCCGCTGATCGTAAACGTGGGCACGGCCTACCGCCTCCGGTTTCATAACATCGACCCGACGGGCACGACGCAGCCCAACCATGGCTTTTCGGGGATCTCCGACATCGGGATCTCGGCCAGCCCCGGAAACACGATCTCGCCCGGCCGGGACTACACGACGGAGGTCTTCACGCCGGAGGCTTTCCATCGCGGAGGACACCCGTTTTCCTGCACGAACAACGATTGCGGCGGCGATCCGCAACAGCACACGTTCATGCTCGGGACGCTGATCGTCCAGTGAGGCTCCCGTTCTTCTCCGCCCGTCCCTTACAATCCGCGCGATGGCCGATCCGACCTCCGACCCGGGTGCCCCGACCCCTTCCTCCGAAATAGCGGAGAACGAGGATGACCGCCGCGCCGCCGCCGCCGCCGTGAACCGGAAGCGGGCGCTCCAGGAATGGGAGGCGAACAAGAAACGCTGGCGGGAGATGGGCGTTCCCGAAGGTTTGCCCGCCAAGAAGTGAGGGCGCCGGCCGGCGGCGATCCGCTCGCCGCCATCGAATCGGAGGTCGTCGCGTGCGCGCGCTGCCCCCGGCTCGTCGCGTGGCGGGAGGAGTCCGCCGCCAACCCGCCGCGCCGCTTTCGCGGCGAACGGTACTGGGCGCGGCCTCTCCCGGCGTTTGGCGACCCCCGGGCGCGGATCCTGCTCGTCGGACTCGCGCCCGCGGCCCACGGGGGGAACCGGACCGGCCGGATGTTCACGGGCGACGCCTCCGGCGACTTCCTCTTCCGCGCCCTTTACGAAGTCGGCCTTGCCAGCCAGCCGGAGTCGCGGCGTCAGGGGGACGGACTTGCCCTTTCCGGAGTTCTCGTGACGGCGGCGGTGCGCTGCGCGCCTCCGGACAACCGGCCGCTTCCCGAGGAATTCGCGGCCTGCCGCGAGTACCTCGATCGCGAACGGGCCGCGCTCCCCGGCGCGCGAACGTTCGTGGCCCTGGGCGCGATCGCCTTCGAGGCTTGCCTCGGAACTCTCGCGCGGGCCGGCCATCCGATTCCACGCCCCAGGCCGCGGTTTGCGCACGGGGCGGAGCTCGAAGTCGGCGACTATCGGATCCTCGCGAGCTATCACCCGAGCCAGCAGAATACGTTCACGGGAAAACTCACGCTGCCGATGCTCCAGGCCGTCCTGTCGCGGGCGGCCCGGAGCTCCGAGGCGAGGGAGAAAGTCGGGGTCAGTGCCCTCGCGTATGGCCGGGCTGAGAAACCCCCTCGAGAACCCGTCCGGCCTCGTTCCGCGCGGCCCCGCGGGCCACGTCCGCCGTCGAGATGACTCCGAGGAGACGTTCGCCCTCGCAGACGAGGATCCTGCGCACCTGCGCCGTCTCCATCATCCGCGTGATCTCCGAGATGTCCGCATCCGGCCCGCACGACACGATGTTCGACTTCATGACGTCTGACGCGTGGACCTCGGAGGGCTTTCGGTCTTCCCCGCCCAGGTAAAGAGCGGCGTCCCGGTCGGTGACCACGCCGACCACGCGGCCCTCTCCATTGCCCTCGATGATCGGAACGAGCCCGCAGTCCTCGTCCCGCATGATCTCGATGACCGCGCGGAGCGTGTCGCTGGCTTCGCAGGTCTTCGGATTCTTCGTCATCAGATCCTGTGCCTTCATGGCGCCTCCTTGAAAAAAGGAGGTGCTGCAGGATCCATTCCCGCGCGGCTTCTCCCTCTCCCCTCGCCCGGGGAGAGGGTTCCAGTGAGGGGAAGTCTCTCTCTGGAATGAGAAGTCGCTGCGCCTCTCCCTGGCTGTCGCGGGTGGAGAGGACTGCGGCGCCTCGTCCCCTCACCCCCTCACCTTTCCTCTCCCCCCGCTGTCGCGGGTGAAGAGGGGAGGTGCGTGCCGGCTCGCGTCCTGACTGTGGCTATGAGACGAGTCCGGCGGACGCGAGCCGGGACTTATTTCTTGAACAGGGCGTCGAAGGCGGCGCGGGAGGTGTCGGGCGTTTCCGAGGCGCGCGTTCCGGTCAGGTCGAAGGAGCGGGTGGGGGAGAAGAGAGGGCACTCGTTTCGAAGCTTCTTCGAAGGCACCCGGGCGGGGATCTCCTTCCACCGCGCGCACTCCCAGCGCGCGCCCGTGTCGAAATTCGAGCACTGCGCGCAGGCATGGAGGTCGGCGCCGCACTTCGCGCAGGTCGTGTCGGGGCGCAGCTCGGCGACGTCGCGGTGTTTTTCGCCGCACGCGCGGCACGCGAAGACGAAGGGTTTGTTCTGGTCCGCGCCCCGGCCCCGGGGTCCCTCCGGACGGTCCGGCCGAGGCCCGGACGGGCGGCGAGGTGCCGACTCGCCACGGTCGGATTCCATGTATCCCCGATGGCCGTATTTGCGATCATTCATAGGCTCGGTCTCACGTTCACAGGCTCGTTCTCAGAAGACTGCTCTCAGCCACTCGGGTTTCGGACGGGCCCCGGGACCTGACGATCCCGCGCGGTTCATCCGGCCTCCGGCTGAGGCGTCCAAGGATACCGGACTTTCGCCGTCGAGAACGAGGGTCTGATATTCGGGCCAAGGGCTGAAACGGTCGGCTGGAACCCGTCAACCCGTCAGCGCTCCTCGGCGCGGAGCAGCAGGGGGTAGGGATTGATCGGCTCGCCTTTCCACCAGTGCTTCTCCGGGCCCAGACGAAAGATGGCGAAGTGGAGGTGCGGCGCGTCGGGCGACGCGTTTCCGCTCGAACCCACGTCCCCGACGCGATCGCCCCGGTTCAAGGTCATGCCTTCGACGATGCCGGGCGCATAGCGGTCGAGATGCGCGTAGTAGTAGGCAAACGTGCCTGTCGAGTCGAACTCGTAGAGGGTCAGGCCTCCCTGCTGGCTCGTAAAGAGCTTCGCTATTCTTCCCGTTGCCGCGGCGAGAACCGGAGTGCCCCGGGGGGCGAGTATGTCCACGGCCTCATGCGGCCGCGTCCCGTTGCCGCGCATCTCGGAGAAGTTGTCCTTCAGGCGGGCGATTCGGGCGCCCTGAACCGGCAGGAGCAATCGGCCCAGGTCCGAGATGCCGAGCGCGCCAGCCAGGGGAGAGGCGGGGCGTGGAGTCTCCAGGGGAAGCGCGAAAGGGATGGCACCGTCGGCAGCGACCGCTGCGGCGCGCGTTGGCGTCGGGAAAGGAAAGGTCGGAAGCGGCGCCGGGTTCGTCGAGGATTCGTTCGCGCCGGCGGAGCCTGCGACGTCGTGCGTCGTTCGCGAAAGCCAGTGTCCCGGGGCGAGCGCCCCCGTCCGCCACGCGACCGAATAGAAGACGAGCGCTCCCGCCACGAATCCCGCGAGGAAGAGCAGCGCCCCGCGAGCCTTCACCTCAGGGCTCCAGGAGGGCGGGAGTCCCCGGGGAAACCATCTGCTGGAGCTCCCAGACGTCCCAGTTCGTGAGCCGGATGCAGCCGTGAGATTCGGTTTTCCCGATGCGCGAAGGCTCCGGGCTGCCGTGGATGCCGTAGTGGGGCTTCGAGAGGTCGATCCAGGCGACGCCGACGGGATTGTTGGGTCCCGCGGGAATCCACTCCTTCCCCTCGCCGGGCCGGGCGTCCCAGAAGAGCGCGGGGTTGTAGCGGAAACGTGGATTCCGTGAGACCCCGAGAATCTTCCACTTTCCGAGAGGAAGCGGGTCGTGCTCGCTCCCGATCGTCGCGGGATACCACGACACGGGGCGGCCCTGTTCGTCGTACGTCGCGACGGAGCGCTCCTCTTTGGAGACGACGACGCGGGCCACTTTTCCCGGAGGCGGCGTGGCGACGTTGGGCACCCACAGCATCTGCCCGGCCTGATCGAACGCCGCTCCCGGGTTCAAGCGTTTCAGAAGGTCCGGGCTCGAATGGTATTTCTCCGCGAGGCCTTCCAGAGGAGACGTGAAGTTCATCGCCGGCAGTTTCGCCTTCTCGGCCATGTCCTCCGGGATCGGCTGGAACGGCCCGGCAACGTCCTCCGGGGCAATCGGCGCCTCGATGAGGGCCGGCGCCGCATCGGCATTCAACGCGGTCCAGGTGGCCGCGTCCACTTCGCCTGTTTCGGGAAGGCTCCTGGATTTCTGGAATGCGGCGATCACCTTTTTCAGGGTGCTTCCGTACCGCGCGTCCATTTCGCCGGGGGAGAAGTGCGCGCGCGCCAGGAGGACCTGCGCCCGCAGAACGGCGCCACCGGCCGATCCGGGCCCGATGTTTGAAGCCGTCGCCGGGTTGTTGACCATGTTCGGGTCGATCCGGAGGACCCGCGGCCTGGCCGCCCGCGCAGCGCGCCCCTTCCGGGCCGGGTGCCGCGGTGATTTCGCCGTCGCGGGGACGGCGGCGAGCGCGAGAGCCACACAGAGGAGAGCCCGGTTTATTCGTTTCATGACCTGCGGGTCCGCAAGAACGGTGCCCAACCGTCGCCTTCGCTCACTGCGGGAGCTGCCGTTCGCCGTGCGCGGCGAAGGCACC
>JBDUBI010000136.1:0-45496 GCA_040004225.1 Acidobacteriota bacterium | reverse complement strand
GCGACACGGCGTCCTCGGAGAGGCGCAGCATGCGGTCGAGGTCCCAGTCCTCGGCGTACTGCCGGATCGGGGAGGAACCGATGAAACAGGAGACTTCGATCGGAATGCCGACTTTCTGGGAGATCTCGATGATCGGGATGATGTCGGCGGCGACCGTGCGCGCCGCGCAGTTGGGACGAATCTTCATTCCTGAATCCACGATTTCCCGCGCGAGGCGCGTGACGGTCGCGACCACGTGCGGGCCCGCTCCGGGCAGGCCGATGTCCGCCGAATCGATCCCGAGCGCCTCCATGAGGTGGAGGAGCTTCAACTTGTGCTCGATCGACGGGCTCTTCACCGAGGGCGACTGCAGGCCGTCGCGCAGGGTCTCGTCGTCGAGCTCCACGACGCCGCGGGCCGGGAACACGGAGCCGCCGGCTCGGTTCCAGTCGTAGATCAGGTCGGATTCGGGCGGGTGCACGGTGCGTCCTTTCGGTAGTCAGTTTAGCAGGGCCGGGCGTTTCTGCGGGCAGGGGGCCTCAAGACCCGGTGAACTTTGCGGGGCGTTTCTCGAGAAATGCCGTCATGCCTTCCTTCATGTCCGAGGTCGCGGCACAGAGACCAAACAGGGTCGCCTCGAGCAATCTTCCTTCCGCGGAAGGCATCTCGATGCCGCTGCGGATCGCGTCCAGGGCGTAGCGCACAGCCGCCGGGCCATTGGCCGCGATCGCGCGCGCCATGTCCAACGCTGCGGAAAGCGCCTGCCCCGCCGCGACGACACGGTTGACGAGACCGATCCGTTCCGCTTCGGCCGCCGACACACTCTTGGACGCCGTCAGGACGAGCTCGTACGCGCGGGCGCGGCCGACGAGTCTCGCCAGGCGCTGCGTTCCGCCGTAGCCCGGAATGATGCCGAGAGAGGTTTCCGGCAGACCCATGCGGGCGTTCTCCGACGCGACGCGGAGGGTGCAGGCCATCGCGAGCTCGAGCCCGCCGCCGTACGCGAAGCCGTTGATGGCGGCAATCGTCGGAATCGCGAGGTTCTCGATCCGGTCGAGCACCGCCTGGCCCTGCCGGGCGTGCTCGCGTCCCTGGACCGGCGTGAGCTTCGCGAGCTCTCCGATGTCCGCTCCGGCGATGAACGCCTTCTCACCGGCGCCCGTGATGATCAGGCATCGCAGCGTCGCGTCGCGCCGGACTTCCATCACCTCGGCGTCGAGCGCTTCCAGCACCTGGCCATTCAGCGCGTTCAACTTCTCCGGACGCTGGACGGTGAGTGTTCGGATCCCGTCGGCGGTGTCGACCCGGACGAGCTCGCTCACTTTGCGCCGCCGTATTCGTAGAATCCGCGGCCGGACTTGCGGCCCAGACGCCCCGCCAGAACCATGCGCTTCAACAGAGGCGGCGGCGCGAATCGCTTTTCCCGGTATTCGTCGAACATGATCTGAGCGATGTAAAAGGTCGTGTCGAGACCGACGAAGTCGAGCAGCTTCAGCGGCCCCATGGGATGCCCGCAGCCGAGCTCCATTCCCTTGTCGATGTCCTCCGGGCTGCCGACTCCCTCTTCCAGGGCGCGCACGGCATCGAGGAGATAGGGAACGAGGAGCCTGTTGACGACGAAGCCCGAATTGTCGCGCGCGCGGATTGGATCCTTTCCCAGGGACTGCGCGAACTGAAACACCGTTTCGAAAGTCTCTTCCGAAGTCGCGATCGTCCGCACCACCTCGACGAGCTTCATGACCGGCACGGGGTTGAAGAAATGAAGGCCCGCGAACCGGTCCGCACGCGACGTTGCGGCGGACATTTCGGTAATTGTGAGCGAAGACGTGTTCGAGCAGAAGATCGTCTCGGGCTTGCAGGTCCGGTCGAGCTCCCGGTACGTCTCCTTTTTCAAGTCGAGGTTTTCGATGATGGCTTCGACGAGGATGTCGCAGTCCGCGAGGTCCGACAGTTTCGTGGTCGTGGACAGCCGCCCGCGCGCCGCGTCCCTCTCCTCCGGGGTCATTTTCTTTTTCTCGACGGCCTTCGCCAGGGAGCCTTCGATCCTCGAGATCCCCTTCCGGCCGAGGTCGTCCGAAACCTCCCGCACGACCGTCTCGTAGCCGCTTTTGGCCGCCACCTCCGCGATTCCCGAACCCATCAACCCGGCCCCCAGGACGCCCACTTTACGAATCGTCATCGCCGTCCCATCCTCCCTCTTCTGCGTCGGGCGCGCGTTTCTGTGCGGCCGCGCTTTCCCCGCAGAACTGCCTCAGCGTCAAATCCCGCGCGAACTCTCGCCCCGGGAGCGCCGTCAGCGGCGAGTGGGGCGCAATCACGATCCATTCTTTCAGAAGCCAGTGACGGAGCGCGTCGCGGCAGAGGCTGCCGTCGTTGAACGTCACGAGGACGCCGTTCAAGTCGGCCGCCCGCCGCGCCTTCAAGTCCTCCAGAAAAGAGGCGACGGCCGCGGTGCGGACCGGGAACCCGAGGATCCGTTCCGTCCAGTCCAGCGCCGCTCCTCACGATCCCGCTTCGAGCACCACCGCGATTCCCTGTCCCCCCCCGATGCACGCGCCAGCCAGCCCGTAGCGGACGCCGCGGCGCCGCATTTCCTTCAGGAGCGTCAACGTGCAGCGGGTTCCTGTCGCGGCGAGCGGATGCCCGAGCGCGATCGCCCCGCCGTTGACGTTCAACTTCTCGCGATCGAGCCCGAGCTCGCGGACGACACCGAGGATCTGACCCGCAAAAGCCTCGTTGATCTCCCAGAGGTCGATCTGGCCCTGGCGGAGACCGGCTTTTTCGAGAGCGGCGCGAGCGGCGGGCGCGGGCCCCAGGCCCATCAGCTCCGGTTCCACTCCCGTGACAGCCCATCCGATCAGCCGGCCGAGCGGCTTCTTCCCGCGGGCGCGGGCTTCCTCCGCCGAGGTGACCACGACCGCCGCCGCCCCGTCCACGATCCCGGAGGCGTTTCCGGCCGTTACCTGGCCACCCTCGCCGAAGGAAGCGGCCAGAGCGGCGAGACCTTCCAGGGTCGTGTCGGGCCGCAGGTGATCGTCTTTTTCGATTCGGACGGTCTTCCGACCTGCCTTCACGTCGATCGGCGCGATTTCCTCCGAGAGCCGGCAGGCGCTCTGCGCCGCCGCGGCCCTCTGCTGCGAAGAAAAGGCGTACTCGTCCTGCTCTTCCCGCGTGATCCCGTACTTCGCGGCCACGCGGTCCGACGTCTGCGCCATGTAGAGGCCGCAGTACGAGTCGAGCAGAGCGACCATGAGCGAGTCCTCGAGGGCCCCCTGCCCCAGGCGAAGCCCCTTCCGCGCGCCCCGGATGACGTGCGGCGCGGCGGACATGTTCTCCATCCCGCCCGCGAGAACCGTCTTCGCCTCTCCGAGGAGAATGCGGTGCGCCGCCTGAACGATCGACTCGAACCCCGACCCGCACAGACGGTTGACCGTCAGGGCCGGCACTTCCTTCGGGACCCCCGCCTTCAGCCCGACGTGGCGGGCTCCGTAGATCGCGTCGCCCGAAGTCTGAAGAGCGTTCCCGAAGATGACGTGGTCGATCTGCCCGGGATCGGTCCCCGTGCGGGCCAATGCCTCGCGCGCGGCGTGCGCCCCGAGATCGATCGCCGAGACGTCCGAAAAGGCGCCGTTGTACTCCAGCATGGGAGTGCGCGCGCCGTCGAGAATCACGATGTCCTGCATCAAAAATCCCCCGATCGAAATCTAACAGAGCGCCGGCGGGAGAGGTCGTGACGGAGGCGCCTCGCGGGCCGGCCGCCGCCCCGTGGAATCTAACCTCGTCCGAACTCCCCTTCCAGCACCTTTCCGTGAAAACGTCTTCGGACCTCGTTGAAATCCCCGTGGACCTCTGGATGGACCCGATTTGTCAGCAAAATGACGATCTGCTCTCGCCCGGGGTCGATCCAGATCGACGTCCCGGTAAAACCGGTGTGGCCAAAGGCGTCGGAGGAGAATCCGGCCTCGGGAATCGATCTGGCGCCGCGGACGCCCTGCCACGCGAGCCCCCGCGCTTCGGAAAGGCCGGGGGTCCGGTCGCGTGTGAACTCCCGTCTTCCGGGGTCGAGCCAGGGGCGGGCCAGCCTCCAGACGTCTTCGGACGTGCCGAAGAGACCCGCGTGGGCGGACACACCTCCCCGCCGGTGCGCGTTGCCGTCGTGCACTTCGCCTCGGACGATGCCGGTGCGGAAGTGCGGATATGAGAGACCCAGGGCGGCCGTCATGTCCCGCTCCGTCTGGTCGCCCGCCTCGGTGGCGGCGCAGAGGAGAGGGTCCGGCGGGAGATAACGCGCCCCGGAGCCCGCCGGGCCCGCGATCAGGTCCGAGAACGCCCGGTCGATCGGCGTCGCGAAGAAAGCCTCCAGGATGTCCCCCATCACCAGGATGCCGATGTCGCTGTACACGACGGCGGCGCCGGGAATCGCTTCGGGCTCGATTTCTCCGAGACTGCGCCGGTAAGCGGCCGCCCCCTCTCCGCGCGCATACAGCGGAAACCACGCGGGAAGTCCGGACGTGTGCGTCAGGAGCATCTCGAGCGTGATCCCCTCGTATCGGGTCTTCTTCCAGCCCGGGAGAAACCGGCCGGGCGGCGAACGAAGATCGAGTCCCTCTTCCCGCGCCGCCCAGGTCAATCCGCCGGCCGCGAGCGCCTTGGTCAGGCTGGCGAGGTCGAAGAGCATCCCGGGTTCGAGAGAGGTGTCGCCGGGGAGCACCGTGGCGCGCCCGGCGTGGGCTCGCGCGAAGATCGACCCGGCATCGCCCACGAGCGCCGCGCCGCCCGGAAAAGAGCCCGCCTCGATCTCCTCTTCCAGGATCGTCGTCAGCGTCATGGAGGGCCGTCGATTTCGCCCCTTCGGGCCGCGACCCGGCGCGCGTTCGCGGCCAGGGCGGGCGACACCGGCTCCGCGCGACGGAGGGTCGCCCGCTCGCGCTCGAGCCCGGCGATCTGCTCGTCGACCGAACGGGCGATCGAAGCCTCCCGAACGGCGCGCCGCGTCTCCCGGAGCGAAGCGATCGTCCGTCCATACACCTCGTCCGAGGCCGAGCGGACGCGACGCCGGTCGGCTTCGAGCAGGCCCTCGATGATCCGGGACCGCACCCAGGCAAACTCTTCGGGGTCGACCCCGACGGCGCGAGAGGCCTCGGCGTCCGTGCGCCCCTTGGCCGCGCGCCGGACCTTCACATAGCGGTCGACCTGGGCCTCGGTCAGCATCCCGTCCGCTGGCGGGCGGAACACGGCGGTCTGGGCGAGCCGCGCGGTGGACGCCGCCGCGGCGCGCGCCAGCCGATCGGCCGGGGCGCCTCTCCCGCACGCCGCCGCGGCGCCGGCGGCCCCGAAGAGGAGGGTGAGCGTGATCCTTCGCATGCCGCCAGATTATCGCGGCGGGAGCACGAGAAGCGCGCGCCCCGAGGCGTTTCGCTTCGTTTAAACTGTTACGACCTGTAGCAAATTTGATGACCAAAAAAATCGGGAAATACGAAATCTCCGAACAGATCGGAGTCGGCGGCTTCGGGGCCGTCTATCGCGGCCGCGATCCCTTCATCAAGCGCACGGTCGCGGTGAAGACCTGCCAGCTGAACGACGAAGAGATCCGAAGCCGGTTCTTCCGGGAGGCGGAGCTCGCCGGCAACCTGCACCATCGCAACATCACCACGATCTACGATTTCGGCGTTGAGGAGGGGGTCCCGTACATCGTCCAGGAGTTCCTGACGGGCGAGGACCTGGACAAAATCGTCAAGCGCGGCGAGCAGCTTTCGGTCCCCCGGAAGATCGAAATCCTGATGTCGATCGCGGACGGACTCGGTTACGCGCACCGCCAGTCGATCATCCACCGCGACATCAAGCCGTCGAACATCCGAATCCTCGACGACGGCTCCGTCAAGATCATGGACTTCGGAATCGCCAAGTCCCTGCTCTCCGAATCGAGCCTGACTCAGACGGGGATCACGCTCGGCACGTCCGCCTATCTCGCACCGGAGCAGATCCGGGGGGAGGGGCTCGATGGACGAACCGACCTCTTCTCGCTCGGGATCCTCGCGTACGAGCTGCTCACCCAGCGCAAGCCGTTCCGCGGCGAGCACCTCTCCACCGTCCTTTACAAGATCTTAAACGACACGCCCGAGCCCATCACGTCCCTTGCGCCCGCCGTCCCCGCTTCGCTCGCGGAGGTCGTTTCCCGCGCCATGGAAAAGAGCGCCGACAGCCGATATGCCTCCATGGAGGCGTTTCGTCAGGATCTTCAAACGGTGTACCGCGAGCTCGTGGGCGATTCTTCTCAATTCCTGACCAACCCGAATTCCGGCTCGCCGCTGACTCCCACTCGCGGCGTGAGCGCGGCCGAGGCCAATCCCGCGCCCCGCACGCCCTCGCGCGGAACGACGGTGGGTCCACGACCCCCCATCGGCGTCACGCCGCCGTCCGGGGCGCTGGCGCGAGTCCGGGCGGAAACGTATGACCACACCCCGACTCAGGTCGCCATCCCGCTTCCGCCCGCGAACCTCGAGCTCGTCCACTTTCAGGAGCCGGCCGACCGCACCACGGCGGGACGCACGGGCTCGGGCGGCGCGCGCGGCCGCGGCCCCGGCTGGGTGCTCTGGGCGGGCACCGCCGCGGTCGCGGTGCTCGGAGTCCTGTTTGCCGCCTGGAAGCTTTCGTCCCACGCTGGCACCGCGCGGGCCGCGAGCGCGCCCGCGATTTCGGGCCGTTCCTCCGGGCCGCGTCCCGCCGCGGAGCCGGTCTTAACCGCTCCGATCGCCTTCCCCAGCCCTCAGCTCGGACGGGACGCTGTCCCCGCCGCCCCGACGGCCGTTCCGATTCCGGCGGCCGCGAAACCGGCCGAACCCGCCGCGGTGCCGGCCCCCGAGCCGGCACGGCCGGCCCGCCGCTTTCCGGTCCAGTTCAGCTCGATCCCCTCCGCCACCCTGTACGTCGACGGAAGGAAGGTCGGGCCTTCGATCCCCGCGCGAACCGTGGAGCTGACTCAGGGCGCCCACCAGGTGCGCTTCGAGGGAGCCGGCCTTCCCCGGTACCAGAAAGACTTTCAGGTCGGGTCTTCGGGAGCGGCCCCGATCGCGTACCGCTTCCCGATCGGTGCGCTCGTCATCGAGGCGCCCGCCTGGTCGGGCGCGACCGTTCTCATCGACTCGAAGTTCCACGGCGTGCTGTCGGGCGCGCTCACGGTCTCCCTCCCGTCCGGAACGCACAAGATCACGTTGTCCCGCGCCGGGTGGAATCCCCACACGGCAGAGGTTGCTATCCCTGAAGGAGAGAAGAAGACATGGTCTCCCCCCGCCCCGACCGAACACGCCCAGTGACGCGCGTCACGGTGACGCGCCTCCGCGTCGCGCTGCTCGCTCTCTCCCTCGCACTCGCGGGAAGCCTCTCGCCGGCTCAGCTGGCGGCCACCCCCGACGCGGGATCGGAGGCCGAGGCCAAGCGCGCTTTCGACGCGGGTCGCTTCCAGGAAGCCGGCGAGAAATATGCCCGCGCCGCGGACGCCGCTTCGGTGGCCGACCGCCGGGCCGAGCTCGCGTTCCAGAGCGGCTGGGCCTACTTCATCGCCGGCAATTCCCGCGCGGCCCGGGAGAGCCTGAAAGTGGCGTTCACCGCGCGCCCCACCCTCGATGTCGTGGCCGACTTCTACAGCCCGGATTTCGTGCGCCTCGCCCGAGCGGTTCGGACGGAAATCGCGGGGGCGACGGCGCCCGCGGCGGATCTGGCGGAATTAAAGCGCACCGCCCGGGAAAAGCTGGCCGACGGCAAGGCGGAGGAAGCTCTCTACGACCTGAAAAGAGCGGAGAGCTCGGCGGATCCGCAGATTCACCGTCTGCTCGGAGACGCCTACGACCGCCTCGGTCGATCCGCGGAAGCGGACGCGTCGCGCAAACGCGCGTCAGATCTGGAACGCAACCTGGTGACGAGCGGGCCGATTTCTCCCTCCGGCCCGGCCGTCTCGGCTCCCGCGGCGGGAGCAGCGGGTCCGAGCGGCGCATCCGCAGCCGGTCCGCTTCTCGAGACCGCCGAAGCGGCATTCAAGAACGGCGACTTCCGCGCCGCTCAGGCGGCGGCGGCGCGCGCCCTGGAGCTCGACCCGAAAAGCTCCGAATCCCACCGCATCCTCGCGGACTCGGCCCTGGCTCTCGGGCAGGAGGGCGACGCGGAACGGGAAGCGACGGCGGCGCTCGTGCTGGACTCCGGCAACTCGCGCGCGGAGTACGCGCTCGGCCGGCTGGCGGAGCGGCAGACGAAGTGGAGCACGGCCGCGAGCCATTACCGGCGGGCCCTCGAGCTCTCCGGCAAGAACGTGGGGGCGGCTCTCGGGCTCGGACGCTCGATGGAGGAGCTGAAAGACAGGACCGCCGCCAGGATCGCCTACGGACGCGCTATCGAGATCGATCCGGCCTCCGCCGACGCGCACAACGACTTCGGGGTCTTTCTCTTCCGTTCCGATCAGGCCGAACGCGCGACGGAAGAGTTGATGGAGGCCGTTCGGCTGGCGCCCGGGCGGTCGGCGGGGCACGAAAACCTCGGCAGGGCCTTTCGCCGGCGCGGAAAGTTGCGCGAGGCCGAACGCGAGCTGGCCGAAGCCTCGCGACTCGCGCCGAACGAGACGTCGGTCTGGACGGCGCTCGGCCACACCCGGCTGGCCCTGAAGAAACCCGAAGACGCCGCGACCGCGTTTCGCTCGGCGCTCGACCTCGAACCCGGCAACGAGGAAGCGGCGGCGGGGCTCGGCGGAAGCCTGGCGGACGCAGGCAGGCTCGACGAGGCCGAGGCCGCGCTCGTCCGGGCGCTCGATACGAATTCGAAATCGGCGACGCTCTGGAACAACCTCGGCGTGGTGCGGACGCGGAAACGCTCCTTCTCCGGCGCGGTCGAAGCCTTCCGGAAGTCCCTCGCTCAGGATGCGGCGTTTGCTCCCGCAAAGACGAACCTCGCCCGGGCGGAGCAGCTGTCGGCGCTGGAGCGCGCGGGAAGCTGATGGCGGGTCTTCTTTCGCGGTTTTGAAACTGGAGCCGGCCGGCAACCTTCTCTCGACACGGCACTGGTCGTAGACTGAACGGGTGCGCTCGAGAGCTCTGCTCGCCTTCCTCCTCCCGCTGATGGTCGTCGGCGCCGGGCCATCCTCTTTGGACCCGGCCGCGCACCGGCGCGACCTCGAAGCGTGGCGCGAGCGGCGCCTGCAAAGCCTGCGTCGCGAGGACGGATGGCTGACTCTGGTGGGCCTGTTCTGGCTCGAATCTGGCGACAACACCGTGGGGAGCGACCCGAAATCGCGCGTCGTTCTCCCCGCGGGCAAGGCTCCCGCGCGCCTCGCGACGATCAGTCTCGATGCCGCGGGGGCACGCCTTGCGACGGCTCCGGGCGAAACAGTCGAGATCGGAGGGAAGCCGGTCACCGGGTCCGCGCTCTCGACCGATGCCTCGGGCGAGCCCACCCTCATCCGGCGCGGTCCGCTGCGCTTCCACCTCATCGAACGCAATGGCCGCATCGGAGTGCGCGTCAAGGACGCCGAAAGCACGGCTCTGAAGAGCTTCCGCGGAATCGAGTCTTTTCCGGTCGAGACGCGCTGGCGGATCGAGGCGCGGTTCGAGTCCTACCAGCCCGCGAAGGAGATCCTGGTGCCGAACGTTCTCGGCTCGACCGCTCGGGAGAAATCGCCGGGCGCGCTGGTGTTCGAGGTGCGAGGCAGCACCTGCCGCCTCGACGTCGTGACGGAGGAGGGCACCGAGGACTGGTTCGTCATTTTCGGAGACCGGACCAACGGGACGCAGACTTACGGGGGGGGCCGGTTCCTTTACGTGACGCCGCCCTCACCGGGTTCGTCCGCTGTGGTCGATTTCAACAAGGCCTACAACCCGCCGTGCGTGTTCACGCCGTACGCGACCTGTCCGCTGCCGCCGTCACAGAATCGCCTCCCTGTCCGCGTCGAGGCGGGCGAGAAAAGCTACCAGGGGCACTGACGGGCTTCAGCGGTTCGCTTCCACTCCGAGGACCCGGCGGCAAACGCCGCGTCAGCCCGCCAGAGCGTCGAGCAGCTCGCGCAGGATTCTCGCGGTGGCGCCCCAGATCACGTGTCCGTCGTGGTGGTAATAGAGGATGGGCTCCTCGCGGGCGGGAAACGTCCGCTCTTCGAAGACGCCGGGAGCGAGCAGAGCTGCCAGCGGGACCTCGACCACCTCCGCAATTTCTGTCTCCTGGGGTTCGAAGGCGTAGGGCTGCGGGATCGCCGCCACGAAGGGCTCCACGTAGAAGTTCGTGACCGTGACGATCGGCGAGAGGCGCCCGAGCGGCACGGCATCCTCCGGCCGGATGCCAAGCTCCTCTTCGGTCTCCCGCAGCGCCGTGTGGAAGAGCGTCGCGTCTCCGGACTCTTCCGCTCCGCCGGGAAAAGAGATCTGACCGCGGTGGTGTTCGACCGACTCCGTCCTCAGCGTGAAGATCGTCCACAGGCCGCCGTCCCGCACGAAGAGCGGCACTAAGACCGCCGCACGCCGGTTTCCTTCCTCCGGCGCCTTCGCGCGGCGGTTCCAGAGGGCGAGGCGCTCCCGCAGCTCGGCCATCCAGCCGGAGAGCGGAGCGCGCGCGGACAGCGGCGACGATCCCTCTCCGCTCACGGGCCGGTCGAAGCTCGAGATCCTTCCGCCGCGGACTTCAAGTACGCGTCTATGAAGGGCGTGATGCCGCCGTCGAGCACCTTGTCCGTATCGCCCGTCTCATGACCCGTGCGGTGGTCCTTGACCATCCGGTAGGGATGAAGGACGTACGAGCGAATCTGGCTCCCCCACTCGATTGCCTTCTTCTCACCCACCTTCTTTTCCTCGTCGGAACGGCGCTCGTCGAGCGCCTTCTGATACAGCCGCGCGCGCAAAACATTCATGGCGGTGTCCCGGTTGCGGCCCTGGCTGCGCTCGTTCTGGCACGTCACCACGATCCCCGTCGGCAGGTGTGTGATCCGCACCGCCGAATCGGTCACGTTGACGTGCTGGCCCCCGGCGCCGCTCGACCTGTAGGTGTCCACCCGCAGGTCTTTGTCCAGAATCTCGATTTCGATGTGCTCATCGATTTCCGGGGAGACGTAAATCGACGCGAAGGAGGTGTGCCGGCGCTGCGCGGAATCGTAGGGCGAGATGCGAACCAGCCGGTGCACCCCCATCTCGCCCTTCAGGTACCCGTACGCGTGGTCGCCGACGACGTGGAGCGTCGCGCTCTTGAGACCCGCTTCTTCGCCGTCCTGGCGGTCGATCAGCTCCGCCTTCCAGCCGCGGGACTCCGCGAAACGCATGTACATCCGGAGCAGCATCTCCGCCCAGTCCTGGGACTCCGTACCTCCCGCGCCCGCGTGGATCATGAGCCACGAGTTTGATTCGTCCTCCGGATTCCCCATCTTGACGGAGAGCTCGAGGTCGTCGCCGAACGTCTCGGCTTTTTTGAGGACATCGCGCGCATCGGCGTCGGCGTCCTCACCCTCGCGCAGCAGCTCGGCTAAGGTCTGGAGCTCGTCCCGGAGCTCATCGAGCCGGGTCGCCGTGCCAATGCGGCGCTCATGGGAGCTCGCCTGCCGCAGAACGTTCTGGGCCTCTTCCGGGCGGCTCCAGAAATCGGCTGCGCCCTGCTTTTCTCTCAGACTTTCGAGCGCGCTCCGCGCGGCGTCGAGATCAAAGATAGCCCCGAAGCGACAGCAGCCGCTCCGAGGCGTTCGTCAGCGAGGAAATGAGGTCGTCGCGAGAGGTCATGTGATGTCTCCGTGGGAGGCCGCCCGCCGCCGGCGCCTCGCCGCGCGTTCGCGCCCCCACCGGGCGAGGCCCGAGAGTAGCACGCCGGCCGCGGCGGCGTCGGCGATCCGCGGGAGAACGTACCCCCATCGGGTCCACGGGGTCGAGCCTCCGAGGAGAGAGATTGTCCCGACGGCCGTCCCCGGCGTATTCGGCGCGATCTCCGCCAGAATACGCCCGCGCGGATCGGCGATCCCCGAGATCCCCGTGATCGCCGCGCGCACCAGGTAACGCCCGTTCTCGACCGCGCGGAAGAGCGCCCCCGCGAAATGCTGCTCCTGGGCTCCCGCGCGCCCGTACCACGAGTCGTTCGAGATTGTCGCGAGCAGGTTCGCGCCGTCGGCAACCTGGCGCCGCGCCAGGCCGGGATAGATGATCTCGTAGCAGATGCCCACTCCGAGCGCGAGCTGTCCCGAACGCAGGACGACGGGAGTCTCCGCCGGAAGAAACTCCCCGATCTCCCGGGATATCTGGCGGGCGAAAAAGAAGAGCCGCGGCAGCGGGACGTATTCGCCGAAAGGAACGAGATGCACCTTGCGGTAGATCCCCTGCGCGAGCCCCTCCGGCGTCACGAGCCGCGCGGCGTTGGACGCCCGGCCGCCGGGCTCCGAGGTGACGTCGTTGAACAGAATCGCGCAGCGGCAATCCGCCGACAGTCGGTTCAGATCTTCGCGGAGCCGGGCGCTCGCCTCCCAGTACATGGGGAACGCCGATTCCGGGAAGACGATCAGGTCGGCTCCCGCAAGGCCCGCATCGGAGCCGCGCGCGAGCACCTGCCGATAGCTTTCCGCCGTCCTGTCGGAGGTGCGCCGATCCTCTTCGGCGAGGTTCGGCTGGATCAGCCGGACGCGGAGCGGTTTGCCGGCTTCGACCGGCGAGGTCAGCCGGATCGCTCCCGCGACTCCGGCTGACAGCACTACGGCGGCGGCGGCGGCCAGGAAGACCGGGCGCCGTCGCACGGAAAACGCGGCGAGGAGGGTCGCGACCGCCGCGACCGCGAATCCCACTCCGTACACGCCCCAGAGGGAAGCCGTCTGGATCCACACCGGCCTTCGGGCGAGCGCCCATCCCGTCAGGTTCCACGGAAAGCCGCCGTAGATCACCGACCTGGCGTGCTCCGCGGCCATCCAGAGAAGGGGAAATGCGGCGAGGCGCTTCCACGAATGGGAAGGCGCCAGAGCCGCGACCCCCCAGCCGACGATCGCGGTCCACTCGGCGCAGATCAATGCCACGAGGCCGACGCACACGACACCCATCGCCTTCGGCTGTCCTCCGTACACGGTCACGACGTAGGAGATCCAGGGGACACTCGCGCACCAGAACGCCATGCCGAACATCAGGCCCGAGAGGAGTGCGCGGCCGCGGCTTTCTTCCACCGAAAGGAGGGCGATCCATGGAACCAGAGCCAGCGGAAGGAGGACCGTCGCGCCGTACGGCGGAAAGGCCAGCGCGAAGAGAACTCCGGAGAGCACGCCGGCCGCGGGCGTCTTCCAGCGCGACACCGTCATTCGGAGGCCCTCAGGGCAGCGAGGCGCGCGTGGCGGACGCGAGGAGGGCCTCCTCCGCACGGTAGGACGACCGGACGAAAGGGCCCGAAAAAACGTGGCGGAAGCCGAGCCGTTCGCCCGCCTCCCGGTAAGAGTCGAACACCTCCGGGCGAACATACTCTTCGACCGGAAGATTTTCGCGGGACGGCTGAAGGTACTGCCCGATCGTCACGATGTCCACGCCCGCGCTCCGCAGGTCTCCGAGGAGGGCGTGGACCTCGTCCTCGCGTTCGCCGAGACCCAGCATGAAGCCCGACTTGGTCGTTATAGAGGGGTCTAGCGTACGGACCGCCGCGAGAATCCCGAGCGAGCGGTCCAGCCGCGCTCCCCGGCGAACGCGCGTATAGAGGCGCGGGACTGTCTCGACGTTGTGATTGAAGACGTCCGGCCGGGCTTCGACGACCGTCGCCACCGACGTGAATCGCCCCTGAAAGTCGGGTGTGAGGACCTCGATTCCGGGGACCGGCTCGTTCCGGCGGAGCGCGCGGATCGCCTCGGCGAAGTGAGAGGCTCCGCCGTCAGGAAGGTCGTCGCGATCGACCGATGTCAGGACCACGAACTGCAATTTCATTTCGCGCGCGGCGGTGGCCACACGAAACGGCTCGAGGGCGTCGACGGCGGCCGGTTTTCCGTGCGCGATGTCGCAGAAGCCGCACGTCCTCGTGCAGACGTCGCCGAGCATCAGGAAAGTCGCCGTCCCGCGGGAAAAGCATTCGCCCCGATTCGGGCAGCGCGCCTCCTCGCAAACCGTCGAGAGAGCATGGCGCCGCATCACGTCCTTGACGTCATGGAGCTCGGAGAGCCGTATGCGCTTTTCGCGGATCCACTCCGGGGCGCGAGCGGGAAGGGACGTCATTTCCCGGGGGGGACGATCCACGGCTGGAGCTTCTCCCGCGTCATCAGCCGCGCGGCCGACTTCTCCGCTTCGTCCCTCGTTTTGAAAGGCCCGACGCGCACGCGGTAGACCTTCCCCTTCGGACCCGAGCCGGAGCTGACGGCCGCTGGAAAGCCGTGAGCGGCGAGACGATCGCGGCGCAAGCGGGCTTCCTTCTCGGAGGGCGCCGAAAGCGCCTGGACCCAGAAGCTTCCGGCCGCGGCGGCGCGGACACCGGACGTTTCGGAGGAGGGCTTCGGGGTGCGGACTCTCCGCGCGGCGGCTGAGCCCGGGGCCGGCGTGCGGTCCGGACCGTCGTCGAAGAGCTGAAGTCCCGGAGAGGGCGTCGGCCCGGCCGCGATCGGGGAAGACGTCGGCACGGGTGCCCCCGACGTCGACGTCACGCCCCGCTGCGCCGCGCGCGAAGGAGCCACTCCCCGCACCGCCCGCGGGATTTCGAGAGCTTCCGGAGTCACGGCCGACGGAGCGGTCTTCGTCGAAATTTCGGTACCGGGTGTCGCGGCCGCAACGGGCGTTTCCGGTCCATCGTGCCCGGCGAGACCGGTCATCAGACCGAGGGCGTAAGCCGCCGCCAGGGCTCCCAGAAGCCCGACGAACAGCAGCAGCGCCTGGCGTGCCGTGAAAGAGAGCTGGTAATGCGTGCGGGGCTCGTCCACGTCGCGGAGTGTAGCAACTCAGGCGAAGGGCGCAGGGGAAACGGCGTCGGGCGGACCGGAGAACCGATCCGTCGCGGTGTCGACCGGCCTTGTCGGTTTTTTCCCTTCTTTCGCCTTTCGACCTTCGTTTTTGGCCTCTTCTACTTCGTCTCCTTCGGAAGGAACGCGCGAAGAAGGTCGATCGGCAGTGGAAAGATGATCGTGGTGTTCTTCTCGCTTCCGATCTCCGTCAGCGTCTGGAGATAGCGCAGCTGGAGGGTCGCCGGCTCGCGGCCGATGACTTCCGCGGCGCGGGAGAGCTGCGCGGCCGCCTGGAACTCCCCCTCTGCGTGGATGATCTTCGCCCGCTTCTCCCGCTCCGCCTCCGCCTGGCGCGCCATGGCGCGCTGCATCTCCGGGGGAAGGTCCACCTGCTTCACTTCCACGAGCGACACCTTGATCCCCCACGGCTGAGTATGCTGATCGATGACGCTTTGAAGGGCGACATTCAACTTCTCGCGCTCGGACAGGAGCTCGTCGAGCATGGCTTCACCGAGCACGCTGCGAAGGGTGGTCTGCGCCAGCTGGGAGGTCGCGTAGAGATAGTTCTCCACCTGTACGACGGCCTTGTCGGGCTCGACGACGCGGAAGTAGACGACCGCGTTCACTTTCACCGATACGTTGTCCCGGGTGATGATGTCCTGAGCGGGCACGTCGTGAACGATCGTCCGGAGCGAGATGCGGACCATCGTCTCGAACGGCCAGAAGATCAGCACGAGCCCGGGCCCCTTCGGCTTCGAGCCCAGGCGGCCGAGCCAGAACGTGACGGCCCGCTCGTACTCCTTCAGGATGTTGACCCATTTGAAAAAGAGGATCAGGCCGACGAACGCCGCCAAAATCAGACCCGGAAACGAAAACACCTGACTCATGACAGCCTCCGTTCGACGTGGAGTGTGAAGCCTTCGACTCTCGCGACGCGCACCCGCTCGCCGACCGCCGCGGCCGGCGCCCCGCACGCGTCCCAGTATTCGCCGTGGACCATGACAGTCCCTCGACCCTCTCCGTCCATCGGCCGCACGACGACAGCACTCTGGCCGAGAAGGCTGTCGCGCCCCGTGCGCACCGGTAGAGTCCGAAGCCGCACCGTATTCCAGGCGAGGAACCCCACGACCGCAAGTGTCAGCGCGACGGCGGGCACGACGATCGAGAGATCCACGCGGTATCCGGCGGCGTTTGCGCGTCCGGAAAACAGCATCGCCGAGCCGGCGAGAAGGGCGACGGCTCCTCCGACGGCCAGCAATCCGTGGCTCGTCACCTTCACCTCGGCGATGAAGAGAAGAATGGCGAAAAGAATCAGGGCAATGCCCGCGAGACTCACGGGCAGAACTGAAAAGGCATAGAGAGCCAGGAGAAGCGAGATCCCCCCGACGACCCCGGGAAGGATGGCGCCGGGGCTGGCGAGCTCGAAGTAGAGCCCGACCAGGCCGGCGAGGAAGAGGACATAGGCGATGTTCGGGTGAGAGACGACCCCTAGCAGTCTCTCGAGCGATCCCATTTCCCGGCTCTCGACCCGCGCGCCCGCCAGGGCCAGAGTCTGCGACGACCCGTTGACCCGGGCGAGCTTTCGTCCGTCGAGCTGGTGAATGAGATCTGCGCGGTCCCGCGCGATGATTTCGACGAGGCCCGCTCCCTTCGCTTCCGTCTCGGTGAACGAGGCACTCGAAGTCACCGCGGATTCCGCCTTTTCCGGGTTCCTTCCCCGCTGCCGCGCGAGGCTGCGGATGAACGCGCGCGCGTCCTGTTCGACCTTGGAGGTCATCGTTTTCGACAGGTCCTCTCCCTGGCCCCCGACGGGGTGCGCCGCGCCCGAGTTGGTTCCGGGCGCCATCGCCGCGACGTCTCCCGCCAGGAGCAGGAAAAACCCCGCAGACGCCGCCGAGCTCCCCGACGGTGCGACGTAGGTCGCGACCGGCACGGGAGATTCGAGGATCGACGTCGTCATTTCCCGGGTGGAGGTCAGGAGACCGCCGGGCGTCGAGAGCTCCAGGATGACGAGCCTCGCGCCGCTCTCCCGCGCCCCCGAGAGCAGACGGCGGACGTAAGCGGCGGATGCCGGATGAACCGGACCGTCGATTCGCCCCACGACGACGAGGGGGGCAGGAGCGGCGCCCGCCGGGAACGCGGCGGCCCCTGAGAGAAGAAGCAGGAAGGCGAGCCGCGCCGGCATGCGCAGGAAGTCTACCGTGCCGCACGGCGCGAAGGCGTCCTGGCAGGGGTCGAGATCGCCCGGCGGGACGGGGGGCCAACGGCCGGTATGCCGTCCCCCCGGAAAACGCCTTCGGCGATAATCCCGCCGTGCCGGCGCGGACAACTTCCT
Source organism: Acidobacteriota bacterium (assembly GCA_040004225.1). Taxonomy (GTDB): domain Bacteria; phylum Acidobacteriota; class Thermoanaerobaculia; order UBA5066; family Gp7-AA6; genus JALYUA01. The sequence goes on along the minus strand of JBDUBI010000136.1, from coordinate 28,289 downwards.
CCTCGAGCACCGTCCGCGCCCTCCGGCCTCCGGAGGCCAGACTCGTTCGCCCGCTCGAAGCGATCAACTTCGCCGCCTTGGGCGCCGTGTCCCTGCTCACGCTCGTGCTCTCTCGCCGCCTCGGCGATCCCGGCGGCCTCCTGCTCCGGTATGCCGTGCTCGCGCTGGCCGTCGCCATCGTCGCGGTGCTCGTCCGGCGCGAAAAAGGGCTGCCGGGGCCCATCCGGTTTCTCCTCGACTTTTACCCGGCGGCGTTCATCCCCGTGCTTTACGAGACACTGGGAGTTCTCATCTTCTCTGCCCGCGGCGGAGCGCGGGACGCGCTGCTGATCGCCGCGGACCGGGCGCTCTTCGGGGTCGACGTGACGGTCTGGCTCGAAAAATTCGTTCGGCCGTGGCTCACGAATGTCTTCTACGTGGCCTACACAACCTACTACTTCATTTCGCTGGCGCTCGGATTCGTCCTGTGGGTCCGGGACATCCCCGCCCTGCGGCGCTACATTTTCACGCTGACCCTCTGCTACTACGTGTCCTACGCCGGATATTTCGCGGTACCGGCGCTCGGTCCCCGCTTTGCACTGGCGAGCCGCCAGACGGTTTCCTTGGAGTCGACTCCCGTGGCCGCCGCCATCGCGCAAACGCTGGACGAGCTCGAACACACGAAGCTGGATGTCTTTCCTTCCGGGCACACGATGCTCGCGGCCGCCGTATTGCTCGTGGCATTCCGGCGCGCGCGCGACCTGTTCTGGTGGCTGCTGCCCGTGGCGACGTGCCTGATCCTGTCGACAATCTACTGCCGCTATCACTACGTCGTCGACGTGCTCGCCGGGTTGATCCTCGCCGCGGTGACGGTCCCGCTGGGAGACCGGATTTATGACCGGTTGACCACCTCGGCCGTGAGACGTCAGGCGTGAGGCGTCAGGCGCTCATCGCTGGGGCCTGCCGCTTCTTCTCTTTTTCGCCTCACTCCCGCCTCACCCCTTACGACCCCGTCGTCACGCCAGCCTCCGGTCGTACATACGGTATGTCTTGTAGAGGCGGCCGCCCCAGAAGTCCGCGGAGCGAATGATCGCGTCGTTGTCCTCCAGCAGCCACGACATCTCGCACCCGACATAGTCGCGATCGAGCGCGGCCTTCAAACCCTTTTCGAACATGACCGCCTGGAGCCCGCGCAGTCTCCACTCCTTCTTGATCCCGAGAGTCAACACGCGCATCGAGCGGATCTTCTTCAAGGAGAGCAGGAATTTCAGCCAGCCAAAAGGAAGGAGGCGTCCTTTCAACGGCTTCATCGCGATGTTGTAGTCCGGGAGTGCCAGAAGGAAAGCGACGGGCTCGGGGGAGCCGTCGGGCCGTCGGGCCTCGGCGAGGAACAGGAAGTCCTCGTCGACCAGCGGCTTCAGGCGTTTCGCCATGAAGTCCATCTCTTCGGGCGTCATGGGGACGAAGCCCCAGTTCTTCTCCCACGCCGCGTTGTAGACCTCGCGGATCTTCGGAAGGTCGGCGGCGAGCGTCCTCTTCGAGATCTTGCGCACCACCACGTCTTTTTCCCGCCGCGCGATCCGTTCCGCTATCCGGGCCAGCCGCGCCATCGGGCCGGGCTGGATCTCGAACCAGTACGCCAGAAGATCCTTTACCTTCGCGAACCCCGCCCCTGAGACGAGATCCACGTAGTAGCGGGGGTTGTACGTCATCATCAACACCGGAGAGGACTCGAACCCGTCGACTAAGAGTCCCGCCTCGTCGTTCAAGGTCGGGTTGGCCGGACCGCGGAGCGTGTCCATACCCCGCTCGCGGACCCATGCGGCTGCGGCGTCGAAGAGGGCCCGCGCCACCGAAGGGTCGTTCTCACTCTCGAAATAGCCGAAGAATCCGGTGCGATCGCGGTGAAAGTCGTTGTGGTTCCGGTCGACGATCGCCGCGATCCGCCCCGCGTCGCGGCCCTCGCGGGAGGCGATGAAAAGCTGCATCTCGCCGTGCAGGAAGAAGGGGTTTTTTGCGGCGAGAACCTTGGCGACGTCGTCCCGCAAGGGGGCGACCCAGAGAGGGTCGCCCGCATAGATCCCGTCGGCCACGTCGAAGAACCGCGAGAGCTCTTTCTTCGAACGTCCGATGGGCTGGACGAAAACCGAGGCGTCCGTCATGGCTCATCCGGATTGTTCCGGCGCTCCACTGCGGCCGGCGGCGGGAGCGGACGAGTCAGAACCGGCGGCGGCAAATCCTCAAGCGCCGACGGAGCGGACCAGCCCGACTTCTCGCCCCACTTTTTCGATCGACTCGAGGGCCCGCACGAGCTGATCCCGCGTGTGTGTGGCCATCAGGGACGTCCGGATGAGGGCCCGGCCGGGAGGCGTCGCGGGAGAGAGCACGCAATTGACGAAGATGCCTTCCTCGTGGAGGCGGTGGACCATCTGGAGCGCGGTGAAGTCCTCCCCCACGACAACGGGCACGACCGGCGTCTCGGATTCCCCCGTATCGAGCCCGAGCGACCGCAGGCCGTCGGCGAAGAACCGGGTGTTCTGCCAGAGCCGCTCGCGCCGCTCCGGCTCGCGCTCCATGATGTCCACTGTGGCCAGGGCGGCCGCCACGGAGGCCGGCGGCGGCGCCGCCGAGAAAATCAGGGTCCGTGCGCGATGTTTGATGTAGTCGATGACGGTGGACTCGCCGGCGATGAATCCTCCGACAGACGCCATCGATTTCGAAAACGTCCCCATGATCAGATCGACTTCCTCTTCCAGGCCGAAGTGCTCTGCGGTGCCGCGGCCGGTCGGGCCGAGCACGCCCACGCCGTGCGCATCGTCGACCATGACGGCCGCTTCGTAGTCGCGAGCGACCGCCACGATCTCGGGCAGGGGCGCGATGTCACCTTCCATCGAGAACACGCCGTCGACGACGACGAGCTTTCCGCGGCTCCCCGTGTCGTTTTTCATCTGCCGCCGAAGGTCCGCCGGGTCGTTGTGCTTGAACTTATGGACCTCTCCGAAGGAAAGCCGCGCGCCGTCGATGATGCAGGCATGATCCTGCTTGTCGAGATAGACGCTGTCGCCTTTGCCGACCAGGCAGGAGATCGCTCCCAGATTCACCTGGAACCCGGTCGCGAAAACGACCGCCGCGTCCTGCCGCATGAAGTTCGCGAGTCTCTCTTCTAAGATGACGTGAAGGTCGAGGGTTCCATTCAAGAAGCGGCTTCCGGCGCAGCCGGACCCGTACTTGCGGATGGCGTCGATCGCGGCTTCCTTCACCCGGGGGTCGTTCGTCAGCCCCAGGTAGTTGTTCGAACCGAGCATGATCATCCGGCGGCCGCCGATGACGACCTCCGGGTCCTGCGCCGAATCGACCACCCGGAAAAACGAGTAGAGGCCCGCCCGCTGAATGCGGTGCGCATCGTCGTATCGGAAGCACTTGTCGAAAAGGGGCGATGTCCGCGCCGCGAATGCCACCGGAGCGACTTTGCTCATTTTCACTCCCACACCAAAAATGACAGGCGGCCGCCCCGCGGGACGCCCCGAATCGGACCCGATCTTAGCAAATTTTACAAAGAGAGCCAGCCCTCCCGCACGTACCAGCCCCAGGTCGCCGCGAGGTCCTCACGGAGCGGGGGGGCCTCGGGAAGGCGCAGATCCCGCGCCAGGGGCGTTCCGTCGCAGATCCAGTCGCCCGCCAGGATTTCCCGTGCCTTGTCGGCGTTGAAAGGCCTGGAACGTCGCGTCAGGCTCTCGACGACCGTTTCCACGGCCCCCGCCACGCGCACGGCGGCCCGGGGCACCGCCACCAGACGGGGACGTTTCGGCGGCAGGGAGGCGATCAAGGTGGAAAGCTCCCCGATCGTCCTCGGGGCGGGATCGGCGAGAAACCCCGCACGTCCCGCCAGGTCCGGCCGCGCCGCCGCCGCCGCGATGGCGTCCGCGGCCCGCTCCGCGCGGATCAGCTGAATCCGGGAGTCCGCGGCCGGGACCGGCAGCCACCCTTTCGCCGCTGCCCGGAAAAGGAGGAGCAGCCCCCGGTCGCCGGGCCCGAAAACCACGGAGGGCCGGATGACGACCCACGGCCCCCGCCACGCCGCTCGAACCGCCTCCTCGCCCTCGCGCTTGGATTCTCCGTACCACGAGACCGGCCGCGGCGGATCCTCCTCGGCGACAGGGCGGCCGCCGCGCGCCGGTCCCGCCGCCGCCTGGCTCGACACGAGGAGGAAGAGGGCCCCCGGGGCGCTCCGCCGCGCCGCGTCGACCAGGCGGGCGGTTCCACGCGCATTCCCCTCGCGATACTCCTCTCGCGTTCGCGCCTTCGTGATCCCGGCGACGTGCACGACCGCGTCGACGCGAGAGGCGGCGGCGTCAAGATCCGTCGCGGCGGAGAGATCCCCGGCGACCACCTCCACCCCGGCGGCGGGAAGCGTCCCCAGGCGTTCCGGCCCGCCGCGAACCAGGGCCCGGACGCTCCACCCCCGCGCGAGCAGAGATCTGGCCACGTGAGACCCCAGAAAGCCGGTCGCGCCGGTCAGCAGGCAGGTCGGCACGGCTTGGATTCTGACTGATTTCCGAATATGGTTCGCCCCTCTTCCATGACAACGCGTCACGCATCACTTCGCCGACTCCTCGGGTCGATCTGGACCGCTGCCGGCATCGCCGCGCCGGCAGGCGTTCTCGCCGCGTCCCCCGTCCGGCCGCCCGTCGTCGAGTACCGCATCGACGCCAGGCTCGATCCGAAAACCCATGTCGTCACGGGTCACGAGCGGCTGGTGTGGCGAAATCCTTCCGACGACCTCGTTTCGGAGATGCAATTCCACCTCTACTTGAACGCCTTCAAGAACAACCGTTCGACCTTCATGCGGGAATCCGGCGGGCAGCTGCGGGGCGACCGCGCCGGCGAGAAGGCGGAAGACTGGGGCGCCATCGACATTCTCTCTCTCAAGAACGGGGCGGGCACGGATCTTCTCGCGTCTTCCCGCAAGATCCGGCCGGACGGCAACGACCGCGCCGACGAAACGGTGCTCGCCGTTCCCCTTCCCTCCCCCGTGGCGCCCCGCGGAGAGATCGTTCTCGAAATCGAATTTCGCTCGCAGCTTCCCCGGATCTTCGCGAGAACCGGATTCGTGCGGAACTATCACCTCGTCGGCCAGTGGTTTCCCAAGGTCGGCGTCTATGAACCGGCGGGGCTGCGCCAGCGCAAGGCCGGCGGATGGAACTGCCATGCGTTCCACGCCAACTCCGAGTTCTACGCGGACTTCGGCGACTACGACGTCACCTTGAGCGTGCCGTCGTCGTTCGTCGTCGGCGCGACGGGGCGGCGCGTTTCGGAGACGCGCCAGGGGGACCGGACCTCCTATCGGTACGTGCAGGAGAACGTGCACGACTTCGCCTGGACGGCGGACCCTCGCTTCGTCGTGCACGAGTACCGGTTCGAACCCTCGCGCGACGTGCCCCCGGAATGGACCGCGCGCGCGGCGGCGGAGCTCGGCATGCCCGCCGGCGATCTTGCGCTCAAACCGGTTTCCATCCGGCTTCTTCTCCAACCCGACCATCGGGCCGCCCGGCCGGCGTATGAGGAGGGCGTGCGCGTGGCCCTCGCCTTTTACGGGCTCTGGTTCGGCGCCTACCCGTACGAGACCTTGACCGTCGTCGATCCGCCAGAAGACGGGCTCGGCTCCGCCGGCATGGAATACCCGACCTTCATCACGGGTGGCACGATCGCGCCCCTCGCGCGGTGGCCTCTCCGCAAAGCGCGATTCACTCAGAACGTGACGCTGCACGAGTTCGGGCACCAGTATTTCTACGGGATGATTGGAAGCAACGAGTTCGAGGAATCGTGGCTCGACGAGGGGCTCAACACGGACGCCGAGTACCGCTCCATGTCGCTCGCGTTCGGGGCGCGCGATTTGGTCGAGCTGCCGGGCGGCATCGGAATCGGGTCCATCGCCGTAGCTCACACCTTCTCCGCTTCCGAGAAAAACCTCGACCCGATCCTGCGCCACGCGTGGGGTTACGCAACCGAAAGTTCGTACGGCGTGAACTCGTACATGAAGGTGGGCCTCTTCATGGCGCAGCTGCGAAACGACCTCGGGCCGGAGGTTTTTGCCCGCGCCGAGCGCGCCTTCTTTCAGCAGTGGTCCTTCCGGCATCCCTCGACGGCCGACTTCTTCGACGCGTTCGAGCGCTCGTCCGGGCAGAACCTCTCCAAATACCGGTCGCAGATCGTGCTCGGCACCGCACGCCTCGACTGGCAGGTCGTCTCCGCGAAAAGCGAACGGGCGCCGGAGGACTCGGGCCTGTTCGACAGGGGGGGCGCGCGCGTCATTCTCGAGAAGGGGCGCCCCTCGGGAAGCGGGAAAAAAGGGGCCCCGAAAAAGCGGGCGCCAAAACGCTGGGAGAGCGTCGTTCTCTTCGCCAACACGGGAGACTGGCCGCACGGTGCCGGGGCGCGTCTCGTGTTCGAGGACGGGCGGGTCGTCGATCGCGCACTGTCGGCCGAGGCACGCTGGGTTCGCCTGCGCGTCTTTTCGACCTCGCACCTGGCGTGGGCAGCCGTCGATCCGGACCATAAGAACGCCTGGGACGCCAACCGTTTGAACGACTCCAAGGTCCTGGGCGTCGGGCGCGGGGCCGCCGACACTCGCGGACGCGCGGCGTCTTTCAAGTACCTGGGATGGACCGCGGCTCTGGCAGCCCTCGTCCAGCAGCTCCTCTGGTCCCTCGCGTGAAACGGACCGGCGCACTCTCGGCGGGCTTTGCGGCGCTCTCGCGGGGACGGCTCATACTTCTCTTGACCTTCTGCACGCTGGTCCTCGGCGGCCTGTCCGCGGCGCCTCTCGCCCCGGCGATGGCCGATGCCTTCCGGGGCACCCTCGCCGGCGATCACCTGATCCGCAATCATCCCGACTTCGCGCCGGTCGAGGTGCTCGATTTCTGGCGGGAGAAAGCGGCCGCGATCGCGGGCGCCCGCCAGTCGATGCTGTGGGCGGCGCTTCTCGGTGTCCTTCTGCAGATTTTCTTCGCGGGAGGCATCGTCGAGACGCTCGGGCGCGACGTGTTCTCGGTCCGGGAATCCAGGGCGGCCTTCTGGGCCGGTTCGCGGCGCCATTTCGGGCACAACCTGAAGTGTTTTGCCCTGTTCGCGCTTCTCGCTGCCATCGCGCTCGGCGCCTGGCTGCGGCTCACTGGAACCCTCGCGAAAACGCTCTTCCGGACGGCGCCTCCGCATTCCGCGGGGCGCGGCGCGTGGGGCATCCTTGTCTGGGTCGTCGCTCTCTGGATCCTCGGATCGCTGACCCTCCTCTACGATTTCGCCCGGGCCGCCCGGCGGTGGAGGGTTGGCATTGGCGCCCTCGCGGCGTTTCGAAAAGCGTGGCGTCAGTCGCGGGGGCTGCGTCTCCGGGGGCTCGGGGTCCTTCTGTTCTGGAGCGTCATCGCCTTCGCCGCGCTCCTGATCGTGTTCTCCGCCGCATGGGCGCAGCGGACGCCGTCGGGCCCTGCGGTTGCCGTCAACCTCGCACTCCTGCTGCTGCTGCTCGCCGTCCGCCCGGCCGCGCGTGTCGCGGCCTGGGGCTCCGTGCTCGCGCTCTTCGACGCGAGCGAGCCGGCGGCACACCGCGCCCCGCTCGCGTCCCGCGGGATTCCTATCGACGTCTCCGGGTCCGGGGACGTCCCTCAGTCCAAAGCTCCCCCGGAAAAACCGCCCGGGGAGAGCGCGTGGGACGACGACCCTGTTCTTCCTGCCGGGCTTCCGCCAGAAGCCTGACGGGGGACCTCCTCCCGGCCGGCTACTTCGCTACCCACTCCGCGAATCTCCGCATCCCTTCGCGAACCCTCTCGAGAGACGTCGCGAAGGAAAGCCGGATGCAGGCGTCGTCCCCGAACGCCTCTCCCGGGACCGCGGCCACGTGAGCTTCCGCGAGAAGCCGGCGGCACAGCTCTTCGGACCCGGTCACTCCGAGCCGGGGGTAGAGAGCCGACACGCGCGGGAACGTGTAGAAGGCGCCTTCCGGCGGAGACGTCTCGACACCGCGGATTCCTTCGAGCGCCTCCAGCATGGCGGTGCGGCGCAGCGCGTACTGGGCGAGCATGCCGGCCACGGAGGCGTCCGAACGCTCCAGATCCGCCAGCGCGAGCCGGCCGGCCTCCTGCGAGATCGAGGACGCGTTCGAGGTGGAGTGACTCTGGTACGACGCCATCGCGGCCACGAGCTCCCGCGGCGCCAGGGCCCACCCGAGCCTCCAACCGGTCATCGCGTACGTCTTGGACGCGGCTCCTGTCACCACGATCTGCTCCCGATACCCTTCCCAGAAGGACGCCGCCGAGACGTGCTCTCGCCCGTCGTAGAGAAAGCGGTCGTAAGTCTCGTCGAAAATGAGGACCGCGCCGCGGCGCGCGCACCACTTGAGGATTCGCTCGAGCTCCTCCCCCGTGACGACGGCGCCCGTCGGATTGTTCGGAGAGTTCAAGACTACGCCGCGCACCCCCGGGCCCGCGTGCTTCTCCAGGAGCGCCGCCGTCGGCCGCCATCCGTCCTCGAGCTTCGTCTCGACAAAAACGGGGCGCGCTCCGGCCAGGCGCACCATTTCCGGAAATGAGACCCAGTAGGGCGAGAACACCGCGACCTGATCGTCGGGGTCGAAAAGCGCCTGACACGCGTTGAAAACGGCCTGTTTCGCGCCCGCGGTCACGAGAACGTTTTCAGCGAGGCAGCCGCTCCCCTGCTCGCGCCGGTATTTCTCCGCGATCGCTTCCCGGAGGGCGGGAGCGCCGGCCGTGTCCGTGTACTTCGTGCGTCCATTTTCGATGGCGGAGATTCCCGCGCGGGCGACAAAATCGGGCGTCGGGAAATCGGGCTCGCCGAGGCCGAAGTCCACGACGTCGATCCCGGAGGCCGCGAGAGACTTCGCCGCTTTGCCGACTGCGACGGTCGAAGACGGGCAGAGCTCCTCGACACGACGGGAAAGGCGGATCCCGCTCATCTGCGCCGCTTCCACGATCTTTCAAAGGCGGTGACGGCTAGAAGTTTCTTGCGGCCCGTCAGGAGGAGCCCGATCTCGATCACGATCCACACACCATACACAAAGAGCATCTCGTGGCGAAGCGATGGGACGGCGAACTGAACCGCCCAGAGGGCGAAGAGCCCGATCGCTTCGTAGAGCTCGAAGCTCATCGACGCTAAAAACAGCCAGCCGAGGAACGCCTGCAGGATCGTCAGAAGAATCTCGCCTCTCTGAAAGTCGTCGAACGGGAGCGGGTCCGTCGATCCACGGCTCCAGCAGTAGATGACGGCGAGAAGGCCCGAAAGGATCCCCCACTGGTTGATGTTGGAGGAGACCATGTTCACCAGAGCGACGGGGGCGCGCGTGATCCTGCGAGCCCACGCGAAGGCGGACGTTTTTTCGGGGAACTCCGAGAGGAAGGGAGCGACCCACTGGATGAAGACGAACTGGGACATTCCAAGGCTCGTCGCCAGCGCCATCATCGACGTGAGGAAGGGTTCCGCGATGAAGAAAATGATCGCGCCGCCGCCTCCGAGAAGCAGGCCCACCGCCGCCCATCGCTTCCCGCCCGAAAAAGAGAGTGCCCAGCGGGATACGGCAGGGACCTCGTCGTCCTGTTCGAGCCCCTCCTCGCGGGGAGGCATCCTCAGGAGCACCGAGAGATAGATCCCGTAAGTCGCGGCGAGGACCGCCGAATCCGCGAGAGACAGGCTGCCCTTGGCCCAGACGACGACGAAATACGCCAGAGGGGGCAGGAGTCCGAGGACTTCCACCGCGTGGTCGTCCTCGAGCCGGATCTGTCCGAGCGGCCTGTTGCGCCTCCGCCGGGAGTAGAACGCCGCGACCGCGTAAATCATGGGCCATCCGAGTCCCGTCAGGAGCCGCAGGCTGCCGGTGAAATTCGCGATCGCGAGGTGGACCATGTCCGGGTTCTTGCCGGCTTTCCAGGCGATGACCGCCTCGACGGCGAACTCCGGGAAAGTCTGCACCAGCGCGAGCACGGCGAGGGCCAGTCCCTGCGACATCAGGAACTCCGCCGCCTCGGCCCCCCACGCGACCAGGAACGCGGAAGCGATCATCGCCGGGAACGTCCACAGCGCGGAAAGCGGAGATCCCGGCGTCGCGCTTTCGAGGTCCACCGCTGCGGCGAGGCGCTCGCGCCAGGACCTCATGGCCGCGGGTTATAGCATGGGGATCATGGCGGGAATCGAGTCGCCTTCGAACCCCGTCGTGCGCGAGATCGTCCGCGCGATCGAGGCCCGCACACACTTCCTGATCGAGGGGGAGAAGCCGATTTTGGAAGCGGTCGCCGCGGGCCTGCCGCTCGACGACCTTCTGCACGACGGGAGCATCCGGCCCGGGAGGCTGGCCGCGATCGCTTCGGCGCGTCCGCGACTGGTCTCCCGCGCCGTCCTCGAGCGTCTCGCGGAGTCGAAGACGCCCCAGCACCTTCTCGCCGTCGCCCGGCGGCGGGACGTTCCAGTCGCCGAAATCCTGGGCCGCCGCGGGCCCGCGGTCTTCCTCTTCGGCGTGCAGGACCCCGGCAACCTGGGCGCGATCGTGCGGGTCGCCGAGGCCGCGGGCGCCGCGGGCGTGCTGGCCGCGCCCGGGTCAGCCGATTTCTTTCACGCGCGCGCCGTCCGCGCGAGCGCGGGAAGCGTGCTGAGGATCCCCGTGTCGGGGCGCGTCTCGTTCGAGCCGTTTGCGGCGGACGCGCGCGCCGCCGGACGAAGCATCGCCGGTGCGGTCGCCTCGGGCGGAGAGAATCCCTTCGACAAGCCGCTCGACGAGGAGTCGGTGCTCGTCATCGGAGCGGAAGGAACAGGGCTTCCCGCCGGCGCCTACCGCTATCTCGACCGGCGTCTGACACTGCCGATGCGCGAGCCGGTCGACTCGCTGAACGCGGCGGTGGCCACCGCCCTGCTGCTTTATTCGGGGAGGCTCGCGGGCGGCGGGCGGGGAAAGCCGACGTCCGGGTAAGCGACGGGGAACCCGGCTGGACCGGTCTGCGCCCTCAGCTCCTTCGGCTTCGCCCTTCGCCCTTCGCCCTTCGCCCTTCGCCAAACCCCTAACCCCCCGCGCCCCCCTCCGAAAAAACCTCCGCCTGGAACTTCCAGAGGCGCGCGGCGGGATTTCGCCACGCATCCGACGGGAGGCCGGCCTTCCGGGAGAGCTCTTCCAAGAAACGCTCCCGGGTCATGTTCCACTCGGTGGCGACCTGGGGGAGAAGAAGCCCGCTTCGGCCGGATAGCTCCAGGATGAGGCCGTCGAGGCCGACCTCGATCTCCTCCGGACCCTCGACCGCCGCCGGGGGCGTCAGGACGGAGATCTCGATCTCGACGAGGGGTAGCTCTTCTTGATTCAGAGGCGGGAAGCGCGGATCTTCGAACGCGGCGCGCACCACGAACCGCGGGACGGTTCGCCCGAGGTCCCCCTCCGGCGACAGAGTGCCGATGCAGCCGCGAAGGTCGCCCCCTTTGCGCAGCGTCACGAAAAGCGCGCGGGCTTCGCCGAACGCTTCCGAGCGGTCGGAGAAAAGGCGCGGCAACGGATCGCCGCGGAAATGCGCCTCGAGAGACCGGCGGGCGAGGTCGAGAAGATCCCGCCGCGTTTCCAGTGAGAGCTGACCCGCCATGATCAGGAGGGAACGGAAAGCCCGCGCAGAAAACTCCCGACCACGGCCTCGAGCTCCGGGAGCTTTCCTTCGAAAAAGTGCCCCGTTCGCGGCACGACGACCACGGCGCCGGACCGGCCGACGAACTCGCGCAGGAGATCCGGAGGGCCATAGGTGTCCTCTTCACCGACGACGAAGAGCGCGGGCACGGCCGGACGCGCTGTCTGACGTATCGAATCGGTCGCGACGGGAAGCCCGACTCCGATGAAGGCGGCGACACGCCCGTCGCCGGCGGCCGCGCGCAGCGCCGCGGCCGACCCGAAGGAAAATCCGCCCGTCACGAGAGGGCCTCCGGTGCGGCGCTCGACCTCGTCTGCCGCCGCCAGGACATCGAGCGTCTCTCCGCGCCCCTCGTCGTGCGTTCCCTCCGAAAGCCCGACGCCCCGGAAGTTGAATCGAAGGGTGGCCCAGCCGTTTTCGACGAGCGCCCGGGCGGCCCGATAGACAACCTTGTTGTGAAGGGTGCCACCGAAAAGCGGATGCGGGTGGGCGAAGAGGGCGCCTCCTTTCCGCGGGGCGGCGGCGTCCTTCCACAGCCCCTCGAGACGGCCTTCCGGGCCGGGAAAGAAGAGGGTCTCAATGCTCGCGGTCAAGCCGGCTCCTCTTGACCGTCGGCGCCGAAGTCTCCCCGGGGCGTTGGAGAACGACGCCGTTCGTCGTATCCTTCCGGCCTCCCGGCCGCTCCCGATCGGGACCCCGGGAAGCCCCGGGGAACGCACTCACTTGAAGACACGGAGCAGGAACGAAACGCATGAACAAGATCGTACACGTCGTCGGCACCGGCACCATCGGCGAGCCCCTGATCGGTCTCTTCGCCGATTTCAAGAAATACCTGGGGATCGACGAGATCACCTTCCACAAGCGCACCCCGATGACGACCGAACGCGCGAAGGTCAACCACCTCCTCCAGCGCGGGGCCAGGCTGGCCGTCGACTCGGACAAGGTCGCCGACTTCGAGGCTCTGGGCCACAAGGTCGACTACGAGGCCCAGGAGGCTCTCGAGCGCGCCACGGTCGTGATCGACTGCACGCCGGCGGGGAACGAGAACAAGAAGGCGTACGAGAAGCTCTCCGGTCCGAGGGGTTTTCTGGCGCAGGGCAGCGAGTTCGGGTTCGGAAAGCCGTACGCGATGGGTATCAACGACAAAGCGCTGGTGGCCGGCGAGGACCGGTTTATCCAGGTCGTCTCCTGCAACACACACAACATCGCCGCGCTCGTGAAGACTCTGTCGGAAAACGAGGACCACGGCTCGGGTCTCGAGCACGGCCGCTTCGTCTGCATGCGCCGGGCCAACGACGTCTCGCAGGACTCGAGCTTCGCTCCCGCGCCTTCCGCCGGAAAGCACGACGACCCCCAGTACGGCACGCACCACGCCCGGGATGCCTCCCGCCTGCTCGAGACGATCGGCTGGAAGCCCAAGCTGTTTTCGTCGGCGATGAAGTTGAACACTCAGTACATGCACTCGCTCTGGTTCGACCTGGAGCTGACGCACCCGATGACCAAGGAGCGCGCGCTCGATTTGCTTCGGGCCAATCGCCGGATCGCGATCACGGAGAAGCGCTCGTCCAACCAGATTTTCTCCTTCGGGCGCGACCACGGGTACTACGGCCGCATCCTTTCTCAGGCGGTCGTGGCGGCGCCGACCATCACCAACAACGGCGACCGGGACATCGTCGGCTTCTGTTTCACGCCCCAGGACGGCAACTCGCTCGCCTCCTCGATCGCCGCCGCCCTCTGGCTCATGGACCCGGACTACGACCGGCAGGCCCGCCTGGGAGTGCTCGATCGTTTCTTTTTCCGGGAGATTTGAGACAGTCTTCGTCCCCGGACACGGCCGCATCTCTTTCGGCCCGCCTTTTTCTGACCGGCGACGACGATCGGGTGTCAGAGCCGAAAACGGGAATCTCGTGAGCCGGAACTCTCACTGCTACACTCGGCCCGATGGATTGGGTGACCTGCCCCACGTGCGGCTTCACGCAGATCCCCACCGAAAAGTGCCTCCGCTGCTCGCGCCCCTTCGAGCCGGAGCCGCCGGTAGAGCGGGGAGCCGTCCCTGAGAGCGCCCCGAAAACCGCCGCCGCCGTCCCGGCCCCCCCGGTGGCGAAGCCCGCTCCGCCTCCTGCCCCGTCAGGCCCCCCCGGGGAGCCGGCACCTCCAGGCACCGGTCGCGCCGCCACAGAGACGTCCCGCGGCGCGCTGAAGACGCCGGCGATCGGGGTCGCCGCGGCGCTCGCGGCCATCCTGCTTTTCCTGGCCCTGCGGTCCCGCACGCCGGCTCCCGTTCCCGCCGTTTCCCCGACTCCGGCTCCGGCCGCGACGTCCGCCCGGCTGGATCTCTCGGGCCGGTGGGCGACGGAGTTTTCGAAGACACTGAGCGCTCCGGCGCGCCCCGCCCTCAAGCAGGTCTTCCTCGAAACAGATGCGGAAGGCGCGATCCTCGCGGCCCACGTCCTCTTGACCGACCCCGGGCGGGGAGGGGCCGGGGCCGGGTATCGGCTGGCTTCAGACGGTCCGCAGCGGCTGGGCCAGATCTCCTCTCTGCTCTCCGCCTCGCCCGCGGGAGCGAGCCTGCCGATCGACTTCATCCCGTTCCCGGCGTGGATCCCCAGGCGCGATCGCGTCTGGCGCGCCCTCGAGGGACAGACCGGCAAGGTGCTCGACGTGCGCTATCTGCTTCTCGAGTCGGTCGAGGATGATTATCTGGTCCAGGCGGGAGTGAACCAGAGCGGCTTCCTCTCCTACGTGTTCTCCTCGAAACCGTACGCCCGCAACCGGGGAGTCGACGCGCTGTCCGACGTCATCCATCCCGATCCGGGAAGCTCCCTGCGCGGATTCCAGAACCTCGTCTGGGACTTTTCCGGCGCCGCGGATTTCTTAAAACTCGAGGTTTACGGCACGCTGTCCGGGCCGGAGGGCGGCAGGGGCGATCGGATCACGCTGAAGAGGAAGTAGCGGGCCGAGAAACCCGGATCGGGACGGGAAACGGGAAACGGGAAACAAGGCTGCGACTTCCCGTCCTGATCGTTCGAGTCCCGGCCGACGCCCGATTTCAGCTTTTACACGCTGATCATGTAGCCGCCGCTCTTCGCGTCCTTCTTCATCGTCAGGATCTTCAACCGCTCGGCATCCTCCAGAAGCTCCGAGAAGGACTTGTAGCCGTAGTAGGACTCGTTGAAATACGGCTGCTTGCGCTGCATCGTCTGCTTGATCATCGAGCCCCAGATGACGTCGTAGTTCTCTCTCTGGAGCGCCTGCATGGAGTCGAGCATGAGGCGGAAAACCTCCCGCTTCTTTTCGGGGAGGTTCTCGATCGACGGCAGCTCGCGAGTCTCTCGGACGAGGTCCTCGTAGAAGATGAACTCGTCGCAGTTGCTGATCAACAGCTCGGACGTGGAGTTCTTGACCCCCACGCCGATGACGCTCTTGTCGTTCTCCTTCAACTTCGAGACGAGGGGCGAAAAGTCGGAGTCTCCCGAACAGATCACGAAAGTCGTGATGTGTCCCTTGGAGTTGGCCAGGTCCATGGCGTCGACGACCATGCGGATGTCTGCCGAGTTCTTCCCGCTGTATCCGCGCTGGGGAATGTCGATCAGCTCGATCGCGGCTTCGTGGAACTCGCGCTTGTAGTCTGAGTAACGCGTCCAGTCGGCATAGGCCTTCTTGTAGACGATCCGCCCCTTTTCGATCAGGCGCTGCAGGACTAAGTGGATGTCGAACTTCTTGTACTTCGCGTCGCGGGCCCCGAGCGCGATGTTCTCGAAATCGATGAAGAGCGAGATCCGCTGCTCCACGGAAACGCGGGCGGGCGGAGGGGCCAGGGAGAGCGGCGCCATCGCATGCGAAGAGGACAGAGGCCCCATCGGCTGAGACGGCCCCATCGGCTGCGAGGGACCCGCCGGCGCAGGGGCGAGGGACGGAGTCGCGAGAACCGGGACCGGGGCGGAAAGCGCCAGGTCGCCATTCCTCGGCTCCTCGGGCGCTCCGGCGGGTCGCGCCTTGTGGCGGCGCGCTCCGCCGCGGCGGCGGCGGCTTTTCTTCTCGCCTCCCTCTTCCGCCGCGGGAAACGGGATCGTGTCGTCGTTCATGATTTCCCTTCCGGTGCGTAATCGAACGAGGAGGTCGTCAGGAGAAACGAGGCGAGCACGCGGGCGACCGGCCGGTCCCCCGCGTCCACGATCTCGACCTCTCCGATGTTGAGGCGCCGCCCCTTCTTCAGGATGCGCGCGCGGGCCCAGACGTCTCCTCGTGCGCGACGGAGAAAGTGGATGGTCAGGTCCGCGGTCGCGAACCCCATCTTTCCGTCGAAGTTGGTCGAGAGTGCGAAGGCGACGGCCGTGTCCGCCAGGGTCGCGAGGATTCCACCGTGGACCGTGCCGGACCCGTTGCTGACCTCTTCGCGGTAGGGCAGCTTCAGGACGGCATGATCGAGCGAGATTTCTTCCAGGACCGGGTGGAGCCAGCCGATTGCGGGAGAGCCTGCGAGCCTCTTCTGGAGCCGGGCCAGGAGGTCCGGCGCCAGCGCCGGGGGGCCGCCCGGCTGAGGGGTCGTCATCGTTGCACTCATAAACGATTCATTTTACAGGAATTCGAAGGCGGGACGATGGCGGTCAGACGTCGGAGCTCTCGCGGTCGTAGTACGGCAGTTCCTCGGCGCGCTTGACGGAGTTGTCCACCTGCTTCGGAACTTCGACGATCGTCCGCGTCACGTTCGGGTCGCAGATCTCGTTTTCACACTCGTACGTGTAGACGTTCTTATCGGGGCCCTTCGAAAACCGGATCACGGTCTGGTAGGTGTCGCAATTCCCGCATTTGATGGACATCATGAAGATGTCGATCACGTGCCGGCCGGGCTCCTCGCTCGAGTCTTCCACGAAAGCGATAATACGCCGGAAGGAGAACTGGATATGACCTCGAGCTTTCACTTCGTCGGGCGGGCGCTCTTCGCGCTGGCGGCCGCGGCGGTGGCTATCCCCGCCACCGGAGCGGAATTCGAGAAGTCGGTTCCGATCCCCCGCACCGGCCGGGCGAACCTCGGCTGGACTTCCGGAGGGTGCTCCGTGCGGAGTGTTTCGCTGCGCAACTACCCGGGAGCCGACGACATTCGAAAGGCGAGACACGAAGATCCGAGCGACAACTCGTGGCTCTGGTGGGATTTTCACGTCGAGAATCGTGGATCCGGCAAGTGCCGCATCTCGCTCACCGTGGACGTCTATGACCGGTCCGGACGGGTGACGAAGTCCGGTGACAAAGACGACACGGTGGACGACCACAAGCTCGACGACAACATTCGCATCTCGACCCGCATGCGGACCCTCGACATCGTCGACTCGCCGCGTGCGCGCATCCGGGCGCAGATCCGGCCCCGGTGAACCAGAGCCCTTCTCCCTCTCTCCACGCCTATCGGGTGCGACCCGCGGCCGTTCTCGACGTAACGGGCGAGGACCGGGCCGCCTTCCTGCAGGGTCAGCTGACCCAGGACGTCCGGTGCGCGGAGGCCGGCCAGGTTCTCAGAGCGGCGGGCCTGACGCCGAAGGGGAAGCTCCTCTTCGTGGCGCGCCTGCTCGGCATGCCCGACCGACTCCGGCTCCTTCTCCCGGCGGCGTCGCGAGAGAGCGTGGTGCGCCATCTCGCGAAGTACGCCGTTTTCCAGAAGGTCCGGATCGAAGACCGTTCTGCCGACTTCGCCCGCATCGGGATCGTGGGGCCGCCGCTCCCCTCCTCTGCCGTCGTGGGCGGATGGCTCGCTCTCCCGGGCGAAGCCGAGTTTTCCGGCGAGCTTCTCGTTCCCGCGGCCGAGCTCGAAGACGCGACCGCGCGGCTTGTCGCCAGCGGAGCGGTTTCGCTGGACGACGCGGCGGCGGAAGTGCTGCGCGTCGAAGCGGGTCGACCCCGGTTCGGTCAGGATGCGGACGAATCCCATCTTCCGGACGAGGTGGGCCTCGCAGACGCGATCTCGACGACGAAGGGCTGTTACGTCGGGCAGGAAATCGTCGCCCGGCTGAGAACGTACGGGCGGGTCAATCGCCGTCTCGTGGGATTCCGCTTCCCCGACGCGGCGGTCCCCGTTGGAACGGTCCTGAAACGCCCGGGCGAGCCGGACGGCGGGAAGGTCGAAATGGGACGGGTGACGAGCTCCGTTTTGTCGCCTCGCCTCGGGCCGATCGGCCTCGGCTGGGCGTTTCGCGACGTGGCCCCCGGAGAGCGTCTCGTGTCCACGGAGGCGCCGGACGGCTCGGCGATTCCGTCGAATCTTCCGTTCCCGTGAGCCTCGCTCCGGCTCCGGACGGGACGTCCCCGGAACCGGCGGGGCTTCGGGACGAGACCTGGATCGTTCACGCGGCCCTCCTCGGGGCCCAGACCGGTTTCGCTCTCTTTCCCATCTTCGGCAAGCTCGTCCTGCCCGCGATCCCCCCGCTCGTGCTGGCGGCCATCCGCGTCTCTTCGGCCGCCCTCGTGCTCGAGGCGGTCCGGCGGTTGTCGAGGGGGCGCGAGGTCGAGCGCCGGGATCGCCCGGCCGTGCTGCTCTACGCCCTCCTCGGCGTCTCCCTCAACCAGGTGCTCTTCATCCTGGGATTGTCGATGACCACGGCAATCCACACGACGATCCTGACGGCGACGATTCCCGTGTTCACCCTCGTGGTGGCCGTGCTCCTCGGGCGGGAAAAGATCGCCCCCCGCGGTGTTGCCGCCGTCGGCCTCGCGACGGCGGGAGTCCTGATCCTTCTCGATGTCCGCCATCTCCAGCTGGCCGGGGCGACGGTGCGAGGCGATCTCCTGATCCTCGCCAACTCTCTCTCGTACTCCTGCTATCTGGTCCTGTCGCGCCCGATCCTGGCGAGGTATTCCGCCGAGACGATCGTGTCGCGCGTCTTCCTGTTTGGCGCGGCGCCCATCCTCCTGGTGGCGGCGCCCGCTGTTCTCCGGTTCTCCCCCTCCCGGGTCCCCGCGGCCGCCTGGGCCGGCGTCGCGGGGATCGTGATTCTCTGCAGCGTCCTTCCCTATCTCTGGAATTCGTGGGCGCTCGCGAGGACGCACGCGTCCCGCGTCGCCTTTTACGTGTTCCTTCAGCCGCTCATCGCGTCTGTTCTCGCGGTGGTGGTCCTCGGAGAAAGCTTCGCGGCGAGAACGGCGCTGGCGGCGGCCTTCATTTTCGCGGGGCTCGGGATTTCGGTGGCGGCCCGCAAGAGTGCCGCGAAGATCGTTCGATGAGGGTCTCCGTGGTCATCCCCGTATTCAACGAACGCGAATCGCTCCCGCTCGTCGTCGCAGACATTCCCCGGCCGCCGGTCTCGGATGTCGTGGTGGTCGACAACGGCTCGACTGACGACACGTCGCTGATCGCGAGCGGGCTGCCCGTGCGCCTGGTGCGCGAACCGCGGCGGGGATACGGCAGCGCCTGTCTCGCCGGCGTGGCGGCGCTCCGAGAGAACCCGCCGGATGTCCTCGTGTTCTTAGATGGCGACTACTCGGACCACCCGGAGGAGGTCCCGCTCCTGCTCGCGGAAATCGAGGCTGGCGCGGACCTCGTCATCGGCTCGCGCGCGCCTGGCCGCCGCGAGCCCGGCGCCCTCCTGCCGCAGGCGCGATTCGGGAACCTTCTGGCCTGTTTCTTGATCCGCGTGTTGTACGGCCATCGCTACACCGATCTCGGTCCCTTCCGCGCCATCCGGTGGGACGCGTACGCGAAAATCGGGATGGAAGACACGAATTTCGGCTGGACGTGTGAGATGCAGGTCAAAGCGATCCGAGCGGGGCTCGCGATCGCCGAGGTCCCGGTCTCGTATCGCCGGCGGGTCGGTGTCTCTAAGATCACCGGGACGGTCTCTGGAACGCTCCGCGCCGGCTACAAGATCCTCTGGACGATCGCGAGATACGGGTTTGTGAGACGGAAAACGGAAAACGGAAAACGGAAAGATCGGAGCTGAAGAGAACCCCGCTCGGGTTTCCCCGTCGATTCCCGTTTCCGATTCCCGTTTCCCGTCCGGTCAGATCTTGCAGCTCGCGAGCCCGCGCTTCTCGAGATACTGCTGGTGGTAGTCCTCGGCCCGCCAGAACGTCGACGCCGCCGTGATCTCCGTGACCACCGGACGACGGTAGCGGCCGGACTTTTCGACCGTTTCCCTGGACGCCCGCGCCGCCGACTCCTGGTCGGGATCGTGGAAAAACACGGCCGAACGGTATTGCTCTCCGACGTCCGGGCCCTGCCGGTTCAACGTCGTGGGATCGTGGTTCTCCCAGAAGACGTCTAAGAGCTCCCCGTAGGAGACGCGCTCGGGATCGTACTCGACCTCGACCACTTCGGCGTGGCCGGTGCGGCCGCCGCACACGTCCCGGTAGGTCGGGTCCTGAAGCGTCCCGCCCGAGTACCCGACCGCGGTCGAGAGGACGCCCGGCACCTGCCGGAAAGCGGCCTCGACACCCCAGAAACATCCCGCGCCAAAGGTGGCTTTATTCATGAGTTTCCCCCGATCAAACTACGTCGGAGATGCCCCTTCGGTTTCCTCCGGGCCGCGGTGACGTGGACGCTCCGTCCGTCTCCCGACGAAAACGTTCCAGGGGGGCGACGATCTCGTCCGGAGCGCGCCGGGGCCGTCCCTCCGGATCGGCGAACACGTGCCGCGTGGCTCCGTCGGCCAGGCGGACGCCGCCCGGCCCGAGAACCTCGTACGCAAAGGAGAGGCCGCGGCCCGAAAGCTCGGGCATGCGCGCCTGGATCCGGATTTCGTCGTCGTATCGCGCCGATCGCCGGTAGGTGCACTCGACGCCCGTGACGAGGATCAGGAGTCCCGCCTCTTCCATCGCCCGGTAGGGGATTCCGGCGGCGCGGCAGAACTCCGTCCGGCCGATCTCGAACCAGACGATGTAATGCGCGTGGTACACGATCCCCATACGGTCCGTCTCCGCGTAACGCACGCGAACGCCGGTCTCGACGACGCGAAGAGGGGGCTCGCCGGTCAAAATTTCCCGACCAGGCGCCGCAGGACCGGATCCGGGACGAGGCCTCGCACGTCCGCGCCGAGGCGCGCCACTTCCTTGACGAGCCGGCTGGACACGTACGAGTACTCCTCCTTCGCCATCAGAAACACGGTCTCGATTCCGGGGGCGAGACGCCGGTTCATCAGGGCCATCTGCAGCTCGTATTCGTAGTCGGAGACGGCGCGCAGCCCCCGCACGAGAAGGGTCGCTCCCGTCTCGCGGGCAAAGTCCACCAGCAGCCCCTGGAAGGAGAGGACGGGGGTGGCGGGATCGTCTCCCACGATCTCGCGAATCATCTCGAGGCGCTCGGCGATCGAGAAGAGCGGCGTCTTGACGTCGTTCTCGAGAATGGCGACCACGACCCGGTCGGCGAGGCGCCGTGCCCGCGAGAGGATGTCCAGGTGGCCGTTCGTCAACGGATCGAACGAACCCGGATAGAGGGCCACGCGCTCGGTCATCGGTTCACTTTCTCCGTTGTCGCTGCCCGCAGCCCTTCGGCCAGCAGATTATAGGCGGCGACCGTCAGGAAGAGCGCCAGACCCGGGAAGAGCGCGATCCACCACGCCTCGTCGATATAGGCGGGCGCGATGGCCAGGATTCCGCCCCACGAGGCCATCGGCGGCGGGAGGCCCACGCCCAGAAACGAGAGCGCGGCCTCCGCGAGAATCGCCCAGCCGACCCCGAACGCGGCGGAGACGAGAAGTGGCGGCGCCGCGACGGGAAGGAGATGGCGCAGGAGGATGCGCGAAGTCGTCGCCCCCGCGGCACGGGCGGCGCGCGTGTAGTCGAGGTCCCGCGCCTTCAGGATCTCGGCCCGCGCAAAGCGCGCGTCCCCCGGCCAGGTGGTCAACCCGATGGCGAGAATGACCGTCGCCGGGGAAGGGGGAAGAAACGCGGCCAGCGCCAGCAGAAGGAAGAGCACGGGAAAACAGAGCACCACCTCGATCGCGCGGGAGAGGAGCAGGTCCGTCATCCCGCCGAACCACCCCGCAACCGCGCCGATCGCGAAACCCACGATCACCGACACCGCGGCGGCCGTCGTCCCGATGGCGAGAGAGATGGGGGTCGCCGCGACCACGCGGGCAAAAAGATCGCGTCCGAGATCGTCCGTCCCGAACAGGTGCGCCCGAGACGGAGCGAGGAGACGCTCGTTTAACCGGATGTCGGCCGCGCGCCGCGAGGCGAGCGGCGAGAGCGCGGCCACGATCCAGAGGAGCACGACGATCGCGAGCGCGACCCGCGCCGAGCCGGGGATGGCGCGGCGCGGGCGTGCCGCCGGGGCGGCGAGAGAGAGGAGCGCGTTCATCCGAGAGTTCCGTCCCGCACCCGGGGATCGACCGCGGCGCTCGCGATGTCCGCCGCGAGAGTGAGAAGAAGCGTCGCGACGGCCCCGAGCAGCGACAGGGCGAGGACGACCGGGTAGTCGCGCGACAGGATCGAGTCGAAATAGAGGCGCCCCACTCCCGGCCACGCGAAAATCCGCTCGATGATGACGCTCCCGGAGAGAAGCCCCGGAAGAACGAGACCGAGGAGCGTGACGAGAGGCAGGAGCGCGTTTCGGAATGCGTGCTTCCAGAGGGCTTCCCGGCGCGAAAGCCCGCGGGCGCGCGCGGCCAGCACGTAGTCCGCATTGCGCGTCTCCGCGACGCTCGCCCGAATCAGCCGCGCAAAGAACGCCAGGGATCCGTACGTCAGGCAGACGACGGGCAGGACGAGGTGGGAGGCCCGATCCGCCAGGCCGATCCCCTCCGGAGAATCGGAGACGACTCCGTAGAGGGGCAGCCACCGGAGGCGCACCGAGAAGAGCGCCTGCAATAGCAGCGCCGCCCAGAACGCCGGGAGGGAGTAGAGGGCGAACAGCAGAGCTCCGGAGGCCCGGTCGAGCGCGCCTTCGGGCCGGCCACCGGTGACGACGCCGAGCGGAACCGCGATCGCGAGCGTCAGGAGAAGAGCGAGCCCGTTCAACACGAGGGTGTAGGGCAGCGCTTCCTCGATGCGATCGAGCACGGGGCGCCGGTCGACGAACGACTCCCCGAAGTCGAGCCGGACGACGCGGCTCACCCACCGGCCGAACCTTTCAGGCAGCGGCCGATCGAGCCCGTAGATTTTCCGCATTTCCTCCGCCGCCCGCTGCGAGACGCGCCGGCCGGAGTCGCCCCCCATCGCGCTCATCGGGCTTCCGGGCGCGAGGTGCAGGAGAAAGAAGACGAGGACGACGATGCCGGCGAGTGTCGGCACGGCCAGGAGCAGGCGTCGGAGGATATAGCGCGTCACGGACCGCTCCGTGCGGCCGGAGAGGCCACGGCCTGTCCCTGACCGTCCGCGTCCCACCAGCCGATCGGCCCGGGCCAGATGCCGAACAAGCCGAGCGGAGACGTGACGAGGCCGCGCACCCGGTTGCGGAACCCGAATTTCTGCGAAGAGGTCGCGACGAAGATGACGGGCGCATCGTCTCGGAAGATCCGGTGGAGCCGGTGGTAAATCGCCAGCCGGCGCTCGCCGTTCTGTTCCCGGCGTGCGGACTCCATCAGCCGGTCCGCCTGGTCGTTCCGGTACGACTGGCTGTTCAATCCCTGCGGAGGAGACTGCGAGGAATGCCAATAGGGATAGGGGTCCGGGTTGGGGTCGGACGCGGACCACGCGAGCGAGGCGGCCTCGAAGTTCCCGGAGTCGACCCGCTCCGTGAAGGATGCCCATTCGAGCGAGCGGATGCGCGCCCGGATCCCGGCGCGGGCGAGCTCCGCGATGAACGTCTCGTCGATCTGCCGGCCCGTGGTCGTTCCGGAAGAGACCAGGAGATCGAAGGAGAACTCGCGTCCGCCTCGATCGCGAGTTCCGTCCCCGTTGCTGTCCCGCCACCCGGCCGCGTCGAGCAGCGCGCTCGCCGCCCGGGGGTTGAATGGCAGCGGAGGGACGGCGGGGTCGTAGGCCGGCGAATCCGGCGCCCACGGACCCGACAGGATTCGGGCCGAGCCGCGGAAGAGGCCGCGGACGATGCCGGCCCGGTCGAGAAGCATCGTGAGCGCCCGCCGGACAGCCGGGTTGGAAAAGAGCGGCGATTTGTTGTTCAGCGCGATGTAGTTCCACCCGAGGTCGTAGTACTCGACCATCCGGCAGCAGTCGGCAAAGGCGCGGTCGGAGCGCGCGCGCTCCCTCCCGGAGGTATCGAGGCGCGTCTCGTCCACGGTTCCGCCGACCAGGGCGCGGTAGCTGACGGCGTCTTCGGGAAGCACCTTGAAGACGATGCGGTCGAAGTGGCCCCGCTCGCCCCAAGCCCGGGGATTGCGTTCCAGCACGATCTCGTCCTGGGCGCGCCACGAGGCCAGCCGGTAGGGCCCGTTGGCGAGCGGGGCGCGGTTGCCCGGCGCGTGCAGGAAGTCGACTCCGGAGAAGCGGTGGGCCGGCAGGACCGGGAGGACGAAAGCCATGGCCCGGTAGGCGGACGGCTCGCGAAAACGGGCCGTGAAGGAGTGATCTCCCGAAGCCTCCACCGAGAGGAGGCCGTCGAAGACGGACTTGAAGACGGGCGACGGAACCTTGGGGTCCACGATCGAGCGGATCGTGAAAACCGCGTCGGCCGGGGAGACCGGAGAGCCATCCTCCCATCGCGCGTCCTTCCGGATCGTGAACGTGAAGGAACGGCCATCCGGGGAAACCGTATAGCTTTCCGCGAGGCCGGGAACGAGCCGCATCCGCGAATCGAAATCGAGGATGTTGCGGGAGACGTACTGGAGCACCTCCTGCTCGGGGGCGCCCGACTGCATGACGGCATTCAGCGTCGCCGGGTCGCCGATCAGCCGCCGCCGCAGGGTGCCGCCCTCCCGCCGCGGGGGAAGACCCGACTCGTCCAGATACCCGAGGAGCGCCGGAGACGCCCGGATCCGCGCGGGGTTTGCGGGCCTGACCACCGGGCGCGCGGCACGATTGCCGCGACTCCCGTCCCCGCAGGCCGGGACCAGGAACACCGCGGCTGAAAAGAGCGCGGCCGGACAGACCCGGGAAAGAGACGCGGCGAGGCGCATCTTCACGATCCTCCCATTATGGAGGTGTCGTGCTCCTGACGGACTACTTCTCGGAAAGCGCGAAACTCGCCGCGGCGACGTTCCTGGAGGCATCTGTCACGCGGATCAGCAGGAAGCCCCCGCGGGCCTTCGCATCGATCGGGATCGCGTAGGACTCCTGCATCGAGTCGGACAGCCCGTCCTTCGGCTCCACCCGCACCCACTCCTTCGAGTCGATGCTGTATTCCGCTTCCAGAATCGGCGAAGCGGCGTCGGTGGCCTCGAACTCGAACCCCGCCCCGCTCGAAGGAAGCCGCCGGATCACCGGCGGCGTGTTGTCCACACGCACCGGCGAAGAATCCCGAATCCCGGTTTTCTTTTCCTCCGGATTCGCCTCGGCGTCCGACGCGGTCAGCCGGAACACGTAGTCGCCATCCGGGAGAGAGGTCGTGTCGAACGAGTAGAACGTCTCCTTGAGGTTCCGTCGCAGCATCATCCAGCGGCCGGACGAGAGCGGCCGAAACTCGATGTCGTAAGAGAGCGTGTCGGAGTCCGCGTCGGAGGCTCGCCAGGTCAGCGTCCGGTAGCCCTTCCGCAGGAGGCGCCGCGGAGCGCCTTCCGCACGCGGTTCCTCGAGACTCGTGAAAATGCCCTTCTCGTCGGGGGCGGTCGTCTCGAAGACGTTGGAGCCTCCCGACGCGGACCTCGCGTACACCTCGTTGGGCGGCAGCGCCGCCAGGGAATCGACGACGGGGGCCGCGTTGCGGTTGCGGTAGGAAGCCTCGATGTGCCGCACGGAGGGCACCCGCCCGCCGTCCGAGCTCATCCTGACCTTGATCTGCATGTACCGGGCGGGGGGCGAGGGATTCCGGTCCGCATGCTGCCGTTCGGAAAAGGTCGTCCAGGTGCTCCAGGTGTTGTCGGGCGCCGAGGACTCTCCCGAACGGAACGCAAACTCGATGCGGGTCCCCGCCGGGGCTTCCCCCTCCCAGCGGAAGGCGCCGAACCGGCTGGTGCGGCCCGTGTCCTTGACCGCGGAGACCCACTCGCCCGTCCGGGCGCCGGCGGCCAGACGGTAAACGCCGGTGGCCGAGTTCGTGCCGATGACGTCGCCACCGATCGACGTCACCTGTTTCTCGTCGAAGGTCCGTTCCAGGGCGGACCGCCCGATCGCCACGCGATACAACTTTCCATTCGGCCCCGTCGCGGCGAGAACCGCAGCGGGATCCGCGTCCGCCGACAGGCCGAACACCAGCTCCGAAGAGCTCGTCCAGACCGGCCTCGCGGGCTCCCCCTCTTCAAACAGCAGCACCTCCGACGAGTAACCCGACTTCGAAGACCCCGAGGTCGGCGGCGCCAGGCGCGGCGTGGACACGGAGACGGTCACTTCCGCCTTCTCCTTGCCGTCGTCCTCGCGCGCGCTCGTGGTCTTCGCCGTCGGCACCGGGGGCGCGGCAGAGGGCATCGAAATCGGCTCCGAGCCGGAAGAGGACGCATCGGAAGACCCCGCGGCGACCCAGACGCGCCCGTCGCCGCTCGACGTGATCGCGGTCACCTCTGATTTGGCCGAGTCGTACATGGTCGACACCGCGCCGGAAGGATCGACGCGAAGCACGAGTCCCGAGCCGGAGGTCCCCGCCCAGACCCGATGCCGGGAGTCGGTATGGAGAGTCCGGACGTGGGCGTCGGGGGTGGCGTGGAGGCGCTCCCCCTTGAGGGCGGAGGAGACGCGGTGGATCTCTCCGGGAAGCCCCGTGCCGACGTAGAGCCGGCCCTCCGCGAACGCGAGGGCCCAGACGTACCGCGCCCCTGAAGCGTAATAGAGCGCGGGCTTCCCGCCGTCGATCCGGTAGACGTTTCCACCCGGCGAACCGCCGGCGTAGATCGCTCCGTCCGGCCCGACCGCGAGCGCCGTCACCTCCTTCTCCTTCAGGGTCGCCAGCGTGTCGGCCCTTCCCGACGTCGAGATGCGGAGAATTCGCCCCGAGTCTCCCGTGCCGACGTAGGAGGTTCCGTCGGCGCCGGAGACCACCGAGAACAGAGACGCCTCCGAGATTCCGTCCACCCGCTGGCTCGCGCGGGAAAGGACGAGAGACCCGTCGATCGTGACGGCGATTCCGCGTGCCTCTCCGAGCGAGAAGTCGGAGCTCGAGTCCGAAACCCAGATCCGAGTCGCCGCTCCAAAGGCGCCGGAGACGCCGGCGAGGAGAGCGCACACCACGATCGCACCGAACCGGAATCGCAGTTTCATGCCGGCTTCACCAGATTCTGGGAACCACGTCGATGTGCAGGCGCACCGAACCCGTGACCGGGACGGGCTGCTCCAGCGTCTCCGACTGGAGCCGCACGAACGCGAGATCCGGCGTCGAGGCCTCGCCCGGTCCGCGGTCGCGCAGAATCGCGGTGACGGTCGGAGGAAGCGAGGGCAGCGCCTCGCCCCCCACGATCGCGCCGGGGGCGCGGCGATAGGCAATCAGGTTCAGGCTGTTCGGGGGACGGATGCGCGCCAGAAAATCGAGCGCCTGGTCGAGCGACTGCGGGTCGGGGGGCACGGCGGCGAGATCGTACGCGGTGGCCGAGGACCCGTCCCCGACGAAGACATTCAAGGTCCCCGGCGGAGTGTCGACCGGGACCTTCAGCGTCATGACGACACGGCGGCTGCTCCCCCGGAAGTCGACGAGATCGACCCAGATGGGGATCTCTTCACCGGGCCGGACGCGCGCCTTCCGGGCCTCCACGTGCACGACGCGGGCGCTCTGCAGGCGATCGGAGTGGGAGATTTCGACGTCCATCCCGAGGATCGTCAGGTCCCGGAATTCATTGGCCATGAGGTAATTCGTCAACACCGCCAGCGAGCTCACCGCCTCTTCGCGCGCCGCCAGCCCGGAAAAGACCGAATCCCAGTGGATCGTGCGGCCGGGGGTCCGGATCGCCGACTTCCAGACGAGCGTTCGCTCGCCCGTGCGCTTCTCGAGGGTCGTCACGACGTTGTCGATCGCGAGGGCCGAGAGAAGCGGCGTCAGCATGGAATTGTGCACCGCGGCAAAGCGATAAGTCTGCGGCGCGATCCCGGCGTCGGAAGAAATCTTGAGCGTGATCGGGACCATGGGCGCACGGGTCCCGAACGTCCCCAGGATGCCGGTCGACCGATCCTGCGTGATGGACCCGATGACGGGCCCCGTCGCCGCGAACTTGAAGGAGCGATAAAGGGATGGGAAAACGCTCAGGACCTCCGCCTGCGTCATCGGCATCGAGACCGGCCCCATCGAAAGGAAGGGATGCCCGAAGGCGAGGACGGAATTCCCCTCCACCCAGGTGACCGTTCCCGTGGCGGCGAGGTCCATGTCTCCCGACAGCAGCTGCGCGGCGACCGCGGAGCCCGGAAAGAGCCCCGGCAATTCCGCTCCCGCGGCCGCGGCGGGGCGGGCGGACGCGCCGGAGGGCGCCGCCATCCACCCGGCTGCCTCCGCGACGCGGTCGAAGAGTTTCCCCCCCGGTCCCGCCCCGGAGAAGGAGACGGGGATCGGCAGCGCGGCCATTCCGTCCGCCGGCGCGGCGCGCAGCGGCTTGACGAGATCCTCCATCCGCTCCCGGAAGTGCCCGGACGAGAACGCCTCGACGAACGCCGCCGTCGTGACCGATCCTCCGCCGAGCCCCCCGGAGAACGTCG
>JBDUBI010000225.1:0-15864 GCA_040004225.1 Acidobacteriota bacterium | reverse complement strand
GGAGTTCGATTGAGGACCTCGCGGGCGGCGGCGTCTCTGCGGAATAATCGACTCCGCGAAGATCGGGGAAACGCATGGCAGATGGAGACCTGAAACTTTTCGACGCGGTGAAGTCCGGCCGCCGCGACGAGGTGGAAGCTCTGCTCGACTCGGACCCGCAGCTTCTGCGGGCGCGAGTGCCGGAGGGGCCCTCGGCCATCCTGCTCGCCGCCTACTATCGGCATCCTGAACTTGCGGAGGCATTCGTCGCTCGCGGGGCGGCGCTCGACGTCTTCGAAGCGTCCGCTCTGGGAGAAGTCGATCTCCTCCGGCGGTTGATCGAAGAGGACCCCTATCGAGCGAACGCCTGGTCTCCGGACGGATTCTTTCCGCTGGGACTCGCCGCGTTCTTCGGGCATCCCGAGGCCGTGCGGATCCTGCTCGCCGGGGGATCCGACGTCGCCGCGACGGCGCGCAATGCCATGAAGGTGCAGTCGCTCCATGCGGCGGCCGCCGCGCACAATCCCGTCTCCGTCCGACTGCTCCTCGAAGCCGGCGCGGATCCCAACGCCGTGCAGCAAGCCGGATACGTGCCGCTCCATGAGGCGGCCGGAAAAGGAGACATGGCCCTGGCAGAGCTTCTTGTGGCTCACGGCGCTCGGACCGACGCCCGTTCGGACGAAGGAAAAACAGCGGCGGACATGGCGCGGGCCAACGGGCACGTCTCGATGGCCGAGTGGCTGGAGTCGCGCACTCTTCCGACGGAACAGAAGCCGGCGTGACCCGGCGCCCGTTCGCGCCCCTTGCGGCCCTTTTTGCCGGCCGCGATCCGGCCATCTTCGCTCTCTTCGGGGCTCTGGAGAAGCTCGTCCGCCGAAACGGGCCCACGACGGTCGTCCCGGAGAAGACGCGCATCGTGTTCCGGGTTGAAAGGCCCTTTCTGGTGATCGCTCCCCGCCAGATGCATCTGATCGGTCACTTCGTGTTCGGGGCCCGGGTTCCGCATCCGCGGTTCCAGAAGATCGGCACGATCTCCCGGGGACAGGTCGCGCACCATTTCTGCCTGGAGCGCACAGACGAGCTCGACCTCGAGTTCGAGGGGTGGGTTCGCGAGGCGTATGCGCTCGGCAGCGCGCCGGAGTGATCTCCGGTCCCGGCAAAATGCGTGAACTCCTCTTTCAGCTCCCGCCTGTTTTCGAGAGAGATGGTGGGCGCCGATGAGCGACTTCGAGCGACTCTTTTCCTACGAGCACTGGGCGAACCTCGAAGCCCTGGCATCGCTGCGAGCCGCCGGCGACCCTCCCGAAATGGCGCGAAAGATCCTCGGGCATCTCGTCGGGACCGGGCGCCTCTGGCTTTCGCGAATCGAAGGGACCGACAGATCCGCTGTCTGGCCGGACCTCTCGCTCGACGAGTGCGCGTCGGGGTTCGAGGAGCTCTCCGCCCGCTGGAACGCTCTCCTGCACGGTCCGGGGGTCGGGGACTTCTCGCGGATCGCGGCGTACACCAACAGCAAGGGGGAGCCGTGGTCGAGCCGCGTCGCGGACATCCTCACGCACGTCGTTCTTCATTCCGCGTATCACCGGGGTCAGATCGCGACGGTGATGCGGGAAGCGGGGTTCGAGCCGGCCTACACCGACTTCATCGAGGCGGCGCGAAGGGGAAAGATCCAGCCAGAGTAAGCGTTAGCTCGCCTCCAGGATGGCTGTCCAAACACCTCAAGAACAGAGGCGAGCCGAAATGGGGGGCAAGCCGTGATCTTCTGTTCGCCTTCGCCCTTCGCCCTTCGCCCTTCGGCCCGTACGCCCCCAATTGACTTGCGCCCTTTTACCGCCATACGCTTCGAACCGTGGAAAAGCGCTCCCGTCCCTCCGACGCGCCTCCCGACGGCCCTCCGTCGCGGGACCTCGGCGGCCCGCTCGTCGGCCAGATCGTCGCGGCGGGCGCGCGTAAGGAGAGCCTCCGGCAGAGGGACTGGCGGCCAGCGCCCGCCGCGGGGCCTCGCCCGTACGCGGAGCTTCGCGCGGCCTCCGCGTTCTCTTTTTTAGACGGCGCGTCCCTTCCAGAAGATCTCGTCGAGCAGGCCGCCCGCTGCGGTCTTCCCGCCATGGCGCTGGTGGACGCCAATGGCGTCTACGGCGCCCCCCGTTTCTACAAGGCCGCGAAGGCCGCTGGCGTCAGGGCCTTAGTCGGCGCGGAGATCGTGCTCGACCGCGCGCGTCCCTCCGCCGTGACGGCCTCCCGCCGCGGCGTCCGCCAGCCGCCCCCGGATGGGGGCGAGCCTGCGCGGCTCACGGTCTTAGTCGAGAGCCGCGCCGGGTATCGCAACCTCTGCCGGCTCGTCACCTCCGGCGCACTCGGGAAGAACAAGGGAGAGGCGTTCGTCTCCGCGGACGCGGTTGGCGAGTATGCCGAAGGCCTGCATGCGCTCTCGGGAGGGGACGAGGGGCCGGTCGCGCGCGCCCTCGCCACGGGAGGGCTCGACGGCGCGCGCGCCGAGCTCGAGCGCTGGAGCACGATCTTCCCGGGACGCTTCCACATCGAGCTTCAGCGCCACGGTCTGCGGGAGGAGGAGCATCGAAACCACGCGCTCGTGTCGCTGGCCGGGACGCTCGGTCTCCCGCTCGTGGCGACCAACGGCGTGCGGTATGCGCGGCGCCGCGACAAGGACCTCCACGACGTCTTCACCTGCATCCGGAACCGGACGACCTTGGACGGCGCGGGCCGCCTTCTCGCCGCGCAACGAGGGCGGTTCGTGAAGGATGCCCGCCAGATGGCGGCGATTTTCGCCGACATCCCGGAGGCGCTCGACCACGGGTGGGAGCTCGCGGGAGCTCTCGACTTCACCCTCGCGGATCTCGGGTATCGCTTTCCCGAGTACCCGCTGCCGCCGGGCGAGACACCGCAGTCGTTTCTCCGGCAGGTCACTTGGAACGGCGCCCGCGGCCGGTTCCGGCCTCTGACCGCTCGGGCGCAGGCGCAGATCGAGAGGGAGCTCGCGATGATCGAGAAGCTCGACCTCGCCGGCTATTTCCTGATCGTCTGGGACATCGTGCAGTTCTGCCTGCGCGAAAAAATCCTCGTGCAGGGACGCGGATCGGCAGCCAACAGCGCGGTCTGCTATGCGCTCTCGATCACGGCGGTCGATCCCGTAAAGATGGAGCTGCTCTTCGAGCGCTTTCTGTCCGAGGAGCGCGGCGAGTGGCCGGACATCGACCTGGACCTTCCCTCCGGCGACCAGCGCGAGCGCGTCATCCAGCACGTGTACGAGAAGTACGGACCGCACGGCGCCGCGATGACGGCCAACGTGATCACGTACCGCGACCGCTCCGCGGCGCGCGAGGTGGGGAAGGTGCTCGGCTATTCGGCGGATCAGGTGGGTCGGCTCTCCAGGCAGCTTGCGACGTGGAACTTCGGCGAGATCCGCAGTCCGTTGGACGAGTTGTCGGGCGAGATCGCGGCCGCGGGGCTCGACCCCGACGACCCGCGGACGCGCCATTTCCTGCGGCTCTTTCTCCAGATCCAGAACCTGCCGCGGCACCTCGGGCAGCACTCGGGCGGCATGGTTGTCGCCGCGGGACGGCTGGACGAAGTGGTGCCGCTCGAGCCCGCATCGATGCCGGGCCGGGTCGTCGTCCAGTGGGACAAGGACGACTGCGCGGACCTCGGGATCGTGAAGGTGGATCTCCTCGGGCTCGGGATGCTCGCGGCGCTCGAGGAAGCGATCCCGATGATCCGGACGCACGAGAATGTGGAAGTCGACCTCGCGCACCTCCCGGCGGACGATCCGCAGGTTTACGCGATGATGAACGAGGCCGACACCGTCGGCGTCTTTCAGGTCGAGAGCCGCGCGCAGATGGCGTCGCTCCCCAAAAACGCGCCGCGCAAGTTCTACGACCTCGTCGTCCAGGTGGCGATCATCCGCCCGGGGCCGATCGTCGGCGGGATGGTGCATCCGTTCTTCGACCGCCGCCAGGGAAAGGCGCCTGTCGAGTACGCCCACCCGTGTCTTGAGCCGATTCTGAAGCGTACGCTCGGCGTTCCGCTCTTTCAGGAGCAGTTGCTGAGGATCGCGATGGTGGCGGCGGGGTTCACCGGCGGTGAAGCGGAGGAGCTGCGCCGCGCCATGGGGTTCAAGCGGTCGATCGAGAAGATGGAATCGCTCGAAACGCGCCTGAGGTCTGGAATGGCCGAGCGCGGAATCGACGGGCCGGCCCAGAACCAGATCGTGAAATCGATCACGTCTTTCGCGCTCTACGGGTTTCCGGAGTCGCACGCGGCGAGCTTCGCGTTGATCGCCTACGCGAGCGCGTATCTCAAGGCACGGCATCCCGCGGCGTTTTATGCGTCTCTCTTGAACGCCTGGCCGATGGGCTTCTATCACCCGGCGACGCTCGTCAAGGACGCGCAGCGGCACGGCACGCCCGCGTTCCCGATCGACGTCACGCAATCGGGCTGGAAATGCCGATGGGAGGCATGGGGCGTCCGGATCGGGATGCGGTTCGTCCAGGGGTTGCGCCAGGCGACGGGAAAGCGAATCGAGGGCGAACAGGCCGTCGCGCCATTTGCCGGCGTCGAGGACCTCGCCCGCCGCTGCGCCCTCCGGCCCGACGAGCTCGACCGGCTGGCGCAGGCGGGTGCGCTGGCATCCTTCGGGCGCGCGCGCCGGGCGGCGCTCTGGCAGGTGGCGAAGGTGGCGCGGCCCGCGGGAGAGCTCTTCGCAGATCTTCCCGCCGACGATCCTTCGCCTCTCCGGGAGATGTCTGCGGTCGAAGAGACGGCCGCCGACTACCGCGCGACGCAGATGACGACGGGGCCCCACTTAGTCGAGCACTGGCGGGAGCGGCTGTCGGCGCAGGGAATCTTCTCCGCCGCGGAGTTGAAGGCGATGCCGAACGGGCGCCGGGTGAAGACGGCGGGCGCGGTGATCGTCCGGCAGCGGCCGGGGACTGCGAAAGGCTTTGTCTTTTTGACGCTCGAGGACGAGACCGGGATGTGCCAGGCGATCGTGCGGCCGGACCTCTTCAAGGAGCAGCGGGCGGTCATCGTCGGGTCCGGCACCCTGATTGTGGAAGGGCGGCTCCAGAACGATGGGACGCTCTCGGTTCGAGCGGAGAAGTTCTGGCGGCTTCAGGAGGTCGAGACGGTCCCGAGCCACGACTTCCGGTAACGAGCGGAGGGCAGGACGTCTTCGGAGCGAGGATGCCTCGCCTCTTGTCCGACCGCGGGAGTCTCTCCCTCTCGGACGTTTGCGCGCCTCGTTGCGCGGTTGACAGCCGCTTCGCTTCGCCGTGGATAATGGAGGGATAACGAACTTTCCGCCCGCTCCGCGCATTCGGAAACCTCGAGCCGCCGACACCAGGATCTCGCCCCGGGGTCGGGACCGACGGCGCGCCACGTGCGGAGACAGACCTCCGGGGCGAGGCGACCCGAGACCGTCTTCCCCGCTGGCCGCTTTCCCGCAGGCCGGCGAACCCATGGCTCCGCTCGCGGGCGGGTTCGTGACGCTTTTGCGCTCGACGTGAGTCTGGCCGCGGAACGCGGGATCCGGAGCGGCAACGGAAGCCTCCTCCGGCGTGCCGCGCCCGGAATTCTGTTCGCTATCCTCGTCGCCTGCGTCTGGTCAAATCCCCTTTTCGCGCGTCGAAACTTCACGGGCCGCGATCTGCTCGCCTACAACCTGCCCATGGAAAAGGTGATTCACGACGCCTGGGCGTCGGGCCACGTCCCGCTGTGGAACCCGTGGATCTCGGGAGGCCGGCCGCTCCTGCCGAACCCCAATTCAGGCGCCGCGTACCCGGTCCGGATTCTCCTGTCGGTTTTCTCGTTTCCCATCGCGATGCGTCTTTATCCGCCGCTCCACTGGACAGCGGCGGGTCTGGGCGCCCTGGCGCTGTTGCGCGCGCTCGGGATCGGCCGACGAGGCGCCTGGCTCGGCGCCGCGACGTACGCCTTCTCGGGCGTCTCCATTTCCCAGGTCTTTTACCCCCACATCCAACCCGGTTACGCCCTGATTCCGTGGATCGTCTGGGCGGTCCTCGTCCGCCGCCGCCTCGGGGCGTGGGGCACGCCGCTGCTCGCGCTGTTCTTCGGGATCGACTTTCTCGCGGGGGACGTTTTCACGTCCGGGATCGCTTTCGCGGCCGGCGTTCTCTGGATCGTCACGGAGATGGAGCCGGCCGGACGCGGCAGGGAGGCGCTGGCCTTGACCGGAGCGGCCTTCCTCGGGGCGATGCTCGCCCTGCCGCAGATCGTGGCGACGGCGCTGTGGATCCCGCTCACGAACCGGGCGATCTCCGGAATCACCCTTTCGGAGGCGACCCGCTTTTCCATTTCGCCCTGGCGCCTTCTCGAGTTTCTGGTGCCCTACCCGTTCGGCGCCACCTGGCAGCTCGATCCGGACGCCACGTGGGCGACGCGAGTCTTCAACGGCAAGTCGATCGGGCTGTTCTCGACGCTCTTCGTCGGAGCGATCGGCCCGCTCGCCCTTTTTCGCCTGCGCGGTTCGCAAAGCCCGGGGCTCCGCTTCTCCCGCTGGATGCTCGCCGTGGGTCTCGCGATGGCGGTGCTCCCGAGCCTCCTGCCCCGCGACTGGCTGCTGCGACAGTCGCCTCTGGCGTTGCGCAACCCGGAAAAGCTCGTCGTGGCGGCGGTCCTCGCTCTCGCGATCTTCGCCGCCCGGGGGTTCGAGTCGTTCCTGGCCTCGCCCCCCGCGCGGCGCGCGTCTCTGGGCGCCGGCGCCCTGTTCCTCGCGGCGGCGCTCGCTTGTGTCTCGTTTCCGGACGCGATCGGCAAATGGGCCGCGGCGGAGCTCGGTCGAGACGCCTTTCATGCGCGCCTCGCGGGACGATACCTGCCCGGCGCGATTGCGGAGGGGGGTGTGCTCTGGATGGCGACTCTCGTCGCGCTCGAGGGGGCCCGGTCGCGGCGCCGGTTCGTCCCCGCGCTCTCCCTCCTGCTTCTGGCGCTCGTTGCG
Organism: Acidobacteriota bacterium; assembly: GCA_040004225.1. Taxonomy (GTDB): domain Bacteria; phylum Acidobacteriota; class Thermoanaerobaculia; order UBA5066; family Gp7-AA6; genus JALYUA01. The sequence goes on along the minus strand of JBDUBI010000225.1, from coordinate 8,909 downwards.
ATCGTTCCGAGCTCGCGCATCCCGGAGATCTCGGCGCAGGAAGAGGCTTTTTCTCCGAGCCCGCTGGCGATGCGGCTTTCGCGCTCCGACCCCGACGGATCGTTCCGGGTGCTCGGCGAGTCGGCGTTCCGCCGCCAAACGGGAGGATCCCCGCGGGCGGTCCTGACGACGCTCGAAATTCTCGAGTTCCCGCGCCGCGAATGGATTCAACACACCGGCGCGCTGTGGAACCGCGGAACCGTGTTGAACGGCGACTTCGACGCCGGGGATCTCTCGCGCGTCGAGAGCCTGCGCCGCCTCTCGATGTCCTCCGCGGGCCTTCGGGATTCCTCCAATTTCTTCGGCAACGTCGCGCTTCGCTGGGGCGTCCGGGCGCCGGCCCAGGAGCCTGTCGCGGGCTACCGGCGCATCGGGGGAGATCCGCTCCAGGATTGGGATGAGCAGCAGCCGTCCTATCCCGATATCCGGCTCGCCACCCGGTGGCGGGAAGAGCCCGGCCCCGTCGAGGCGCTCGGAAGACTGTCCGGGATGGCGCCGGGAGAGGTTGTGGTCGAGACGGGTCGCTCGGCCGCCGGCGCCGCCAGGCCGGGAACCGTGAGCGTGATCGAGAAGCGCCCCGGCCGCGTGCGCCTCGAGTACGACGCCCCGGAGCCGACGTGGCTCTTCGTGCTTCGCGACTTCTGGCCTCACCGGACTGTCGAGCTCGACGGACGTCCGATCGTGGTCGCTCCCGCCTACCTCGCTTTTTCCGCCGTGCCCGCGCCCGCCGGCCACCACAGCATCGACTGGCGGGAGGAAATCCCGGGCTTCGAGGTCTCCGCCTGGGGGCCCGTCGTTTTTCTGGGAGTCTCGGTCGCTCTCCTGTGGCGGCGGCGTTCTCTCGGGCTACCGGGCGAGCGAGGTCATCGCGAAGAGCACCGTCGCGCCGGCGCCGAGTAGAAGGGAACCGAACCACACCGGCCGGTTCCGGGTCAGCGCGGCGACCGCGCCGAGCGCGATCGAGACCTGGAAAAGAGCGACGGCGTTCGCGAAGCCGTGGTGGTGGTGGAGGAGGAGGTCCGCCTCCTTCGACTTCTCGTCGCGCTCCTTTTCCTTCTCCTTCGCTTTCTGCTGAATTTCTCCCTGCTCTCCCTTGTAGCGCTTCTCGCTGGCGCCGTACTCCGCCGGCGGTTCTTTCGCCAGGGAGAGCCAGGCCGTGCGTGACGCCTCCGCGACGGCGGCCTTGATCCCCTTCGCCTGGTAGTAGGCCCACTGGTCAGACGCCTCTGCCTGCAGTCGGGTCGCCTCGGTCTTCAGAACCAGCGCTTCGTTGACCGTCGCTCCCGCGCGCAGCGCCGCGATTGCCGCCACCGCCGCGAACAGGGCGGTCGAAAGCGCAATCGCCCTCAAGAAGCCGCCCCCCTCCTTTTCCACTTCCTCGTGGATCGCCTCCGTCAACCTCTCCGTCTCGATTTCCGGTCCTTCAGGCATCACGCCTCCTCACTCGGGGTCAGGTCTTTATTGTTCACTATGGCGTCACGACGCCCTCGTTCCCGGCCGCTGCCGCTCCGACCCGATGCGAAATGCGCCGGGACCGAAGCGAGAGTCCGATATATCAGAAGGACGCGGCGTGTCGGTCCCCGCCTCCGATCTGCCCTTCAATCCTCGATCGAAAAAAGGCGTCCGTTGGCCGCAGACTCGCCGCTCCCGGTCGCTCGCCGTATCAGCGCACGCGTGACCAGGTCTCCCGAGCCTCGAGAATTCCGGGGTCGAGGCGGAGCGCCTCGTGAGACTCGCGCCGCGCCGTCTCCCTGTCCCCGCGACGTTCCGCGATCTGCGCCAGCCGGGCGTGGGCGAGGGCCAGCGAAGGTTCGGGGTCCTTCGGTGTGGGGCCGGCGATGTACCGGCGCAGGCAATCCTCTCCGCGTCCGAGCTGTCGGCCCGAGAGTGAGGCGATGCGGCCGGTCTCGTAGAGCGGAACGGCGTCTCGCGGAAACAGCTCAAGGAGGCGGTCCATGCCGCGGAACGCGGCGTCCCAGTCTTTCCGATCCATCGCGCTGCGCGACATCCAGAAATACGGCTCCCGACTCGACGGAAATTCCACGATCGCCTTACGATATTCCGCCGCCGCCTCCTCCCAGTGTTTCTGCTGCTCGTACAGGCGGGCCATGGCGCGATGGCCGCGCAACCGGTCCCGGCGCCGGACCTGCTCGGCTTCGCTCTTCGCGTGCGCGAAGCTGCCGCCCATGAACGCGGGGGCGCGCAGGTAAAACTCCAGGAGCCCGATTCGCGCGTCGAGGTTGTCCGGATCGAGATCAACGGAGCGCTGGAACGCGCGCCGGATCCGGCCCGCGAGCGACGCCCGGGTGAACATGCTCGCCCCGATGGCCTGCTGCCCGAGCGACCGGCCCAGCCAGTACGGGTATTCCGGGTTCTTCGAATCCAGCGCGGAGGCCTTCTCGAGCCACGGGATGGCGCGCTCGGATTCGTTCTCTTCGAAAAAAACCCGGCCGAGAAATCCCGCGGCGCGGGCATCGGAGGCGTCCTCGCGGACGGCGGCCTCCAGTAACGCTCGCGCCGCCGGATAGTGTTGAGCCTGAAATTCGCGGACCCCGGCTTCCGTCGAGGGCGCCTCCGCCCGCGCGACGGTTGTGGCGAGGCAGATCAGGAGCGTAAAACCGGCTCCAGGGCGGAAGCGGGGGAGGATAGGCATCGTCTCGCGAGCAACACGGGGAGGCTACCGGAATTCCACCCCTCCCGGCCGGATAACGTGAATGGCTGTCGAGGACTGGCCGGTTCCGCGAAAGCACATCCGCCTCGACCCGGGCTACCACCCAGGCCGCGGCGAATGGGAACTTTCGGCAGCCTGCGGTTTTCGGGAAGGGCGATCTTCGTCGAGGGATCGAGCTCGATCTCGACGTCGAAGAGTGTGGCGCCTTCCTTCTGCTGCGCCTGAGGCGCGATCCGGGCGACCCGGTGGACGCCTCCCCGCTCTTTTCGTTAGGCTCGCCCGCGTGCGGGGTAAGCTTTCCAAAGGGGTATTCCCATGTCGAGCCGCGACGATCGCCTGGTAACGCAGTGGCGGGTGTACGGAACCGCGGAGGAGATCTTCCGGGTGCTCGAGGCGCCGTCGGAGCTCCCGCGCTGGTGGCCGAGCGTCTACCTGGCTGTTTCCGAGCTCGATCCGGGCGAATCCGACGGGGTCGGGCGGGAGGTGGCCCTCGTGACCCGGGGCTGGCTCCCCTACACTCTCGCGTGGGTGCTGCGGATCACCAGGGTGCGCCGGCCGCTGGAGATCGTTTTCGAGGCGCAGGGGGATCTGGACGGCGTCGGCAGATGGACCCTCGAGCCGGCGGGGGCCTGGACGTGGGTGACTTTCGAATGGTCCGTAACAGCGCGCAAGCCGATTCTGCGCGCGCTCTCGCCGGCGCTCGCGGCGAACCACCAGTGGGCGATGGCGCGCGGCGAGGAGAGCCTGGTGCTCGAGCTCGCCCGGCAGCGGGCCGCGAACGACTCGGCGCGCGAGCGCGTCCCCGGGCCTCCCGCACCGGCGCGTGCGTCCGGAGTCATTCTCGCGGGCCTGGCGGCGGGGGTCTTCGCGCTCGCCGCCGCGCTCGTGCGAGGAAGGCGGCGGCGCGCCTAGGCGGCGCGGGCGGCCACTCGGAGAGGCAGCCTGATCGCGGCGGCACAGCGGCAGCTTCCTGGGACCGTGAAACCTCCACGCGCGCTCCGGCCCTGACTATGGACTGGCGCGAGCAGCTTCAGATTCTCGGCGAAGTCGGCCTCGCCATGCTGCTGTCCGCCGTCATCGGAGCCGAGCGGGAGCTCGCCCGCAAACCCGCCGGTCTCCGCACCCACATGCTCGTCTCGGGCGCGGCCGCGCTGCTGGTCGGCCTAGGGTTCACGATCGTGCGGCGCTTCGGCGGGTCCGCTCAGTACCCGCTCGTGCGCGTCGACCCCGTCGTCGTGATCCAGGCGGTCGTGACCGCCGTCGGGTTTCTCGGGGCGGGGACGATCCTTCACCGCTCTTCCGAGACCCCGGCCTCGCACGGCGAGCACGTTGAGGGCTTGACGACCGCGGCCTCTCTCCTCTTTGTGGCCGCCCTCGGCACGTGCGTGGCTCTCGGCCAGTTCTTCCTCGCCGCCGGGGTGACGGCGCTCGGCTGGCTGACGCTTCGCGTCGTGGCGCGCGTGGAGGATCGGCTGCGGCGGCGGGCGGCCGCTCGCCCTCCTCTGCGATGAACCGGGCGCCGGTGAAGCCCGCGAGCCTCCGCCAGGGGATCGGCTCGTTCGACGCTACCGCGCTCGTCGTCGGCTCGATGATCGGCTCCGGCATCTTCATCGTTTCGGCGGAGAGCTCCAGGGTGCTGGGATCTGCCGGGTGGCTTCTCGCCGCGTGGTCGATCGCCGGAATCCTGACGCTGGTCGCGGCCCTCTCGTGCTCCGAGCTCGCCGCGATGCTCCCGAAAGCCGGCGGCCAGTACGTGTTTTTCCGGGAAGCCTATGGGCCTCTCACGGGCTTCCTCTTCGGGTGGGCGCTCTTTCTCGTCATCCAGTCCGGGACGATCGCGGCGGTCTCCGTCGCGTTCGCAAAGTTCCTGGGGGTTCTCTGGCCTGCCATTTCCGCCGAGACGCCGCTTTTCGCGGCAGGGCCTCTGCGCGTGACCGCAGCCCAGGCGGTTGCTCTCAGCGTCATCGCGATTCTGACGGCGACGAATACGAGCGGCCTGCGCGCCGGGACGCGGACCCAGAACGTCTTCACCGCGGCGAAGCTCGTCGCCCTGCTCGCGCTGACGGGCCTCGGGCTCTCTCTCGGAAAAGCCGGAGCGGCTCTGCGGTCGCCGGGCTTCTGGGACGCGTTCACGCCGACGGGTCACGCGTTGACGGGCGTGGCGCTCGTGGCAGCTCTCGGAACCGCGATGGTCGGACCGCTGTTTTCGCAGTCGGCCTGGAACAACGTCACGTTCGCGGGCGAAGAAATCCGCCACCCGGAACGGACGCTCCCCCGGGCTCTCCTGATCGGCTGCCTGATCGTGACCGGCGTTTACGTCCTCGCCAACGTCGCGTACGAAAACGTGCTTCCGCTCGGGGGCATTGAGCGCGCGCCGGCGGACCGCGTGGGCACGGCGGCTGCCATGGCCATCTTTGGCCCCCGCGCGGCGGCGGCAACGGCCGCGGCGATCATGGTCTCGACGTTCGGTTGCGTCAATGGCCTCATCCTGTCGGGGGCGCGCGTCACGTTCGCCATGGCCCGCGACGGCCTCTTCTTCCGCCGGCTCGCGACCGTCAACCGCGCCTCGGTCCCGGCGAGCGCCCTCGTGGCGCAGGGGATCTGGTCGGGAGTCCTGGTGCTCTCCGGCGACTACGGAAAGCTGCTCAAGTACGTCATCTCCGTGGACATCCTCTTCTACGTCATGCTCGTGGTCGCCGTCATCGTGCTCCGGCGGCGCAGGCCGGACCTGGCGCGCCCCTTCCGCGCGCCCCTGTACCCCTTCCTCCCGCTTGCCTACGCGGCCGCCGGCGCGCTGCTCATCGTCATTCTTTTCGCCGGCAGCCCCGCGACGACCTGGCCCGGATACGCGATCGTGGCGAGCGGAATTCCCGTCTACTTTTTCTGGCGGCCCCGGCAGTGACATCGCGCCTCCGGGTGCGGCACGTGTCGGACGGAGCGCTTCTCGTCGAGTTCCCGGACGCGTCGGACGAGGAAGCAAACCGGTCGGCCGTCGCGCTGGCGAAGTCGCTCGCGTCGCGGTTTCGCGGCGGGCTGGAGGACGCCGTGCCCGGCGCGCGCACCCTCTTCTGCGCGTTTGATCCAGGGCGGATCTCGCACGAAGAGCTCGCCCTGGAAATCGAGGCGGCGCCGCGCCTGCCCGCGCACGCGGTGGCCGGCCGCCGGCACGCCATCGATGTCGTATACGGCGGTCCCGACCTGGAGTCTCTCGCGGGCCGCTCGGGGCTCTCTGAAGAAGAGTTCTGCGCGCGGCACGCCGCCGCCGAGTATCGGGTCGCCTTTCTGGGCTTTGCACCCGGGTTCGCGTACCTGACCGGACTTCCGCCGGAACTCTCCGCTCCCCGCCTGTCGACCCCCCGCCCTCGTGTTCCGGCGGGAAGCGTCGCGGTTGCCGGCGGCTACTCCGGGATTTACCCGGCAGACAGCCCGGGGGGCTGGAACCTGATCGGCCACGCCGGCGTCCTGCTCTTCGACCCCGACCGCGATCCCCCCGCCCTTCTCGCGCCGGGAGACCGCGTGATCTTTCAGGCGCGGCGGGCGGAAGAGATCGAACGACCGGAACGGATCGCGTCGCCGAAACCGCCGCGAGAGCCCGGCGAGGGAAAACCCGTGGGGAGAGTCGAGTCCGCGGGCCTCTGGTGCGCGGCGGTCGCGGCCCCCTGGAGCGGCCGCGGAGCCTCGGGATTGCCTCCGTCGGGAGCGATGGATCCGGCGGCTCTGGCGCACGGGAACGTCCTGCTCGGCAACGCCCCTGGCGAGGCGGCCCTGGAGTTCGCCGTCAGCGGGCCGCAGATCGAAGCGCTCGAGGACCTTCGTGTCGCCATCTCGGGCGGCTCCTGCGACGCGGAGATCGACGGCACACCTCTTCCCGGCGGCTCCCCGGCAATCGTCCGACGCGGGCAGCGTCTCGCTCTTCGAGCCGTGCGGCGCGGGGTCCGCGCGTACCTGTGCGTGGCGGGCGGCCTGGAGCCGCCAGGCCCGCTGAGCGTTCCCGCGAGGCTTTCCGCCGGAGACCTGCTTTTCGGATCGCTCGCGCCGTCATCGCCGGCGATCCGAGACGGTGCCGTCCCCCCCGCAATCGCGGAAGACCCGATGGTACGCATCGTGCTGGGCCCTCAGGAGGATTGGTTTGCCCGCGAGGGGGTCGCCGCCTTGCTGAATTCCCCGTTTCGAGTTTCGCCGACCAGCGACCGCCGAGGCATTCGGCTCGAGGGCCCCTCGCTCGCCTTCCGAGGTGCGTCGGAGATCCCGCCGGAAGGGACCGCGCTCGGGGCAATTCAGGTTCCCGGAGACGGCCAGCCGATCGTGCTCGGACCCGATCGACCCGTGACGGGGGGGTACCCGAAAATTGCGACGGTGATCTCCGCGGACTTTCGCCTCGTGGCCCAGGCGCGGCCCGGCGCCTTTGTGCGATTCCGGGCGGTTTCCGCGAGCGAGGCCGTTGCAGCGAGGCATAGGATGCTCTCGTCGTGAGAGTCGATCTGAACGCCGACATCGGCGAAGGTCTGGATGACTCCGCCCTGCTGCCTTTTCTGACCTCGGCGAACGTCGCGTGCGGCCTGCACGCCGGGGACCCGTTCTCGATGGACGAAACGGTCTCGGCCGCTCTGTCTCACGGCGTCCGCGTCGGCGCTCATCCCGGCTATCCCGATCGCGCCAATTTCGGCCGCGTGCGCGTCGAGATGTCCGCCGACGCTCTCGAAGCGCTCGTGCTGTACCAGATCTCCGCGCTCGACGGGTTCGTGCGCTCGCGCGGCGGGACCCTTACGCACGTCAAGCCGCACGGGGCGCTCTACCACGCGGCGGCGGAATTTCCGGACGTCGCGCGAGCCATCGCCGAGGGCGTCCGCCGGCTTCGCCCGAGCCTCGTTCTGTTCGGCCCGCCCGGATCTCTCCTCATGGAGGCGGGCCGCGAGGCGGGACTCCCCGTCGCGGCGGAGGCGTTCGCAGACCGGCGGTATCTGCCGGATGGATCTCTTCTCTCCCGGACGGAGCCGGGCGCGGTTCTGTCCTCCGCGGACGAAGCCGCCGAGCAGGCGCTCTCGCTCGCGCGCGACGGACGCGTCATGAGCACCGACGGAACCACGATCTCCGTTCGAGCCGACACTCTCTGTCTCCATGGCGACACACCGGGCGCGCCCGAGTTTGCCCGCCGCATACATGAGCGGTTCCGGGAAGAGGGGATCCGGATCGCACCGCTCGAAGTCACCCCTTCCCGGGACCGGCGCGCTCAGGCGGCCGCCCCTCTGCATTGAGGTTGAACATGTGGAACCCGAAACGTCTCCCGGAACAGGAACAAGAGGACTCCGGAGTCTTCTCGCGGCTGAAAGACGCCTTCGCGGCGACAAAGGGGCTCATCGCAACGCGCGTCGAAATCTTTCGAGAGGAAGTCTCGGAGAAGGGAAGCCTCGCCGGCCGCGGCGCGATGGCGATCGGCATCGCGCTCGTCGTCGGCTGGCTCGCGATGCTCCTTTTTACGGCACTCGTCGCGGTGCTGCTCGCGAATCTGTTAGCCAGTGTCTGGCTGGGGCTCCTGGTGGCGTTCGTCCTGTACCTCGCGGGCGCCGGCGTCGCGGCTTTGGTGGGCATCAAGTCCCTCAAGAAGCTGAATCCGTTTCATTTCCCGGCGACTTCGAAGGGTCTGAAGGAGGACTGGGCCGCGATACGAGAGTCCGTCCGTCCGCCCGCGCACCCGATCGAGGAAGACGAGGACGATCTCGAGGCGCGGTTCCGGGCAGGTTCCGAATGAGCGGGAAGAAGGAACGCGGAAAGGACCGGTCGGCGCGTCTGTCCGAGCTGACCGCCCGCGGCGACCTCGAGCGCGAGCGACTCGCCGGAGCGGTTCTCGATGTGGCGGGCAATGTCCGGAAGCACCGGGTCCGCTGGAAGGTCGCCGGGCTTGCGGCGACGGGCGTCGCCACGGCGGGAACCGCCGCGTGGAAGCTGTTCGGAAAATCGTCTCCCGCCGCAAAGATCGGAAAGGCCGCCTCTGCGACGTCGATCGTGCTCGGCCTCGGGAAGGCGTTCCTGCGGATCCGCCGGTTTCTGTAACCTAACGTCGCCTCCGCTCACTGCGGGACCTGCGTTCGCCTGCGGGCGAACGCACCGCCGGGCGGCTCGCCTGAGGGCTCGACCGCCCGGCTGGTCCCTTCGTTCGCTGCGGCTCCCGCCCCGAGAGGCTCCTCCCTCCCTCTGGTCG
>JBDUBI010000227.1:0-15878 GCA_040004225.1 Acidobacteriota bacterium | reverse complement strand
GCCACGGGGATCGCCCCGTATCGCATGGCGATCATCTGTGTCAGCCCGCAGGGCTCGTAACGGGAGGGAATCAGGAGCGCATCCGCTCCGGCATAGATCCGATGCGCGTACGGGGCGTCAAAGCGCAACCGCACGCTCGCCTGGCCGGGGTAGTCGAGCTCGATTGCGGCGAAGGCGGCTTCCAGAGCCGCTTCGCCGGTTCCGAGGAGAACGAATTGTCCGCCGCCATCGAGCCACCGGCGGACGGCCGGGACGGCGAAGTCGAGCCCCTTCTGGGAATCCAGGCGGGACACAACCGCGAGCAGCGGCCGCTCGAGCTCCGGAGCGAGCCCCGCCTCCCGGTGAAGCGATTCCTTGTTCGCGGTCCGGCGGTCGAGCGTCGATTCGTCGTAAGGCACCGCGAGAGCAGCGTCGGTCGCGGGGTTCCAGGCGCCGACGTCGATACCGTTCAGAATCCCGGTCAGCCGGTCCGCGCGAGCCCGGAGGAGCCCGTCGAGCCCGCGGCCATGCTCGGGGGTCTGGATTTCTCGGGCGTACGTCGGCGACACCGTCGAGATCTCGTCGGCGCCGAGAAGCCCGAGTCCCAGGAGGGAATCGCGAAAGGTTTCCGGAAGAAGCGAAATCGCATCGGCTTTCGGCAGCAGGTACTCCCCGAGCGCGCGTCCGGCGCCCTGCCCGGCGTAGGGAAGGTTGTGAATCGTCAGAACCGAAGCGACCGGCGCGAAAAATTCGTTCCGGCGCCCGTCCGTGGCCAGCCACCAGACGGCCGCGCCTGTGTGGAAGTCGTGGGCGTGCACCACGTCCGGGCGGAAGCCGTTGGCCTGCGCGGTCCAGAGGGCGGCGAGCGAGAAGAAGATGAACTTGGGCGCGTCCTCGGCGATCCCGGCGCCGTAGATCGTCCGGTCTTTCGGAATCGGACCCCCGGTGATCAGCCAGAAGGGGATGCCCGCGACCTCCGTCTCAAAGGCGTGAGCGGCAAAGTCGCCTCCTCCCCGACGAACGGCAACGGACGAGACATATTTCGGCCGCCACCGCGTCCAGTCGATGGCCCCGTATCCGGGCAGCGCGACGCGCACATCGTGCCCCGCCTCCCGGAGCGCCGCCGGGAGAGATCCCGCGACGTCTCCGAGCCCGCCGACCTTCACCAACGGCGCCGCCTCGGCCGTCAGAAACAGGATCTTCACGCCGGGAGTTTAGCCGCGCGGAAATGAGGAGCGCGCCGTTCCCTCTCCCCGCGCGCCGGGGGAGAAGGCCGGGGTGAGGGGTGGTCCGTGATCCGAAAGTCGGACAGAGTTCGACCGAGATAAGGGAAACGCTCTCCCGCCGCGCCCTCAGCCGCGCGGCGTCATCGTCGGCGCGGGCGTCCGTCGAGTCTTTGCCCGGGGCTTTTTCCTGACCGGAGTCGCCACGCGGGTGGGAGCCGCAGGAAGGGCCGAGATCGTGGGCACGACGGTCGGAACGGGCGTCGGCACGGAAATGGATTCCGTCGTCGTGACTCTTCCCGAGGGGACGGTTTCGGTCGCGGCCGAGAGCGGCGGTCCGGGAGCGAAGCGGCCTCCGGACATGGGCGACGGCGGATGGACGCCGGGCGCCGTCCCGGAGCCCGGGTTGGCCTTCTGCGGGCCCTCCGCGGGGCCGTCCGGCGCGGGAGAGTGCTGAGCAGAAACGGCGGCCGCGAGAAGAACGAGACACAGCCCCGCAAAAAAGCGTCGCATCGTGTACCTCTCACTGCAGGGTACAGGAAGGACCGAAAACCCGGAAACATCGCAGCGATGTCGGGCTTGAGCCTTCAGGCGGGCGAAGGACAAAGGGCTAAAGGCGAAGCGGAGTTTGACTCGCGTTCTCAGAGGCCTTTGGACGGCCCGGCGCCTCGGCGCTCCTTTCGGCCAGAAACGAAAGCTTAGCCTGATTGTCCCGAGCTCGGGCCTCCGGCCTCAGCGAATCGAGACGGCGACTCCGTTCTCGAAAACGACCGTCTTGCCGGTCTGGGCGTACGTCCACGTCTCCCGGCGCACTCCCGCATCGGTTGTCTCCGAACGGGAATCGGACGGAGGCCCCAGAAGCGCCTTCACCTGTTCGGGGGTCATGTTTTCCGTGACACCGGCGGCCGGCGCCCCGCCGTCCGCCTCGCTCTGCGCCCCCGTCGTCTCCCCGGCGCGGTTGCTGCTCTTCTCGGCGGCCGCCTTCGCCCTGTCGATGGGAGCCGGCGACTCGCGGCTGAACCCGTGAAAGAGGTCCGTCGAGGGCCCCTTGAAGAACCAGAGACCGGCGGCCACAGCCAGCAACAGAAGGCACCAGCGGCCCAATCGCATGGACTCATTCTATGATGCGCCGGTCATCCGGGACAGCAGGGAAGGTGGAGCGCCCCCCTGCGGTTGTGGGAGTTCATGCGACTGCGCCCCCTGGCTTTCTTGTTCCTTCTCGCGGTTCTCTGTTCCATTTCCGGCTGCGTCTTCCGCCGGCCGGAGGTGGTCTTCCGCGGGATTTCCGTCAGATCCTTCAATGCGAGCGGGGCGGACGTCGAGGCGGCTCTGGACGTCTACAACCCGAACTCGTACCGGATTTCCGTGCAGCGGCTGACGTACAAGGCGACGGTGGAGGGTCGCGATGCCGGCGGAGGTGTCGTCGACGCCGAGACGGTCCTCGAAGGAAAGCAAACCACTCCCGTGCGGCTCCCGTTGACGCTCGACTGGAGCAAGGTCAGGACCGCGGGACTCGAAGCCCTTCTGATGCGGTCGATCGACTACGCCGTCGAGGGGGAGATCACGTTTTCAACGCCGATCGGGGTGTTTCACCGTCCGTACCGGCACGCCGGACGCTACTCGCCGTTTGGCTCGGAGGGACGGTAGCCCGCGAGACGACGAGTCCGGCTCTCTCGCTTCGTTCCTAAGCCCGATGTTCCAGGACGGGCAGCCGCGGCGACTTGCCCGTCGCCCAGACGTTCATCTCCCGTTCGCTCTGAAGCAGCTCTCTCAGGGACAGCTGAGCGAGGACGCCGTCGATCGCGCCCTGAATCGTCTGCCAGACGGAGCGGATCGAGCAGTCGCCCATGTGGGCGCAGGAGAGATTTCCGGATCCGGCATGGTTGCCGCAGAAGTTGGAGTCGAAGAGCCGGCCGCCCAGCACCGCGAGAACCTGGCCGACGGCGATCTGTTCGGGCGACCGCGCCAGGCTGTATCCGCCGGACTGCCCGCGGGTGGAGCGCACGAACCCGCCGCGGCGCAGGACGCGCATCATCTTGGCGACGTTCGGCTCCGACATTCCCTCCGCACGCGCGAGCTCGGGGATCGTGACGCTTCCCTCCGCTCCGACCCGGCCGACGTGCAGCAGGCAGCGGAGCCCGTACTCTTCCTGCGTCGAGAGCTTCATGGATGCCGCCTTTCGCCGGTGGCCCCGCGCGTCACGCCGCTTCTCACATCATTCCCAGCTGCAGCTTTGCCGCGTCGGACATCATGCTCATGTTCCAGGGCGGGTCGAACAGGACCTGGACCTCCGCCTCTTCGATGCCGGGCACGGACAAGAGCTTGCTGCGAATGTCGTCTTTCAGGACGTCGCCCATCCCGCATCCGGGGGCCGTCAACGTGAAGCTCACTTCGGCGCGGCTGCCGCCCTGCTCCTTCGGAACCACCTCGCACTTGTAGACGAGGCCGAGGTCCACGATGTTGACGGGGATCTCGGGGTCGTAGCAGGTGCGGAGCTGGTCCCACGCGAGCTCCCCCGCCGTTTTTCCGGAGGCGGCCGCGTCCTGCGGCGAGAGAATCTCCTCGCCGATGGCGTCGGCATCGGTCCCGTCGACGCGGGCCATGTACCCGTACGGCGTCATGACGGTGTAACTGCCGCCGAGGGACTGCGTGATCGCGAGCGGGGTCCCCTCCGGGACGCGGATCTTCATGCCGCTCGGGATCTCCGTCGCTTCGAACTCGCGGGTGGTGGTGACTTCTTTCTGCATGCGCATGGTGACTCCTAACAGGCAACCGGAGGAGCTGTTCCGCCGCCGGAGGGCTCGTCCCTGGGGGAAGCTTCGGCGCCGCTCTCCGTGGAAATGGTCTGCCCCGCTCCGTTCAACGCGGACCGCATCGTGTGCCAGGGCAGGGTCGCGCACTTGATGCGGACCGGATACTCGCGGACTCCCGAAAACACTTCGAGCTTTCCGAGCGCCGGCGCATCGGCCGGTGCGCTCGAGCCTCCCGTGATCAGGTCGTGGAAGCGTTCAAAGAGGGCCTCGGATTCGGCGCGGCTCTTGCCCTTGATCGTTTCGGTCATCATCGAGGCGGACGCCGTCGAGATGGCGCATCCCGCGCCCTGAAACGAAATGTCGCGCACCGTATCGCCGTCGAGCTCCATATAGACCGTTTCGCGGTCTCCGCAGAGCGGGTTGTAGCCCTCGGCCTTGCGGTTGGCGGACACGAGCTCCCGGAAGTTTCTCGGCCTCTTGCCGTGGTCGAGGATCGTCTCCTGGTACAGCTCGCGAAGATCGGAAGACATGGCGTTACTGGAACATCCGTATGACGTCGCGGATCCCGGAGGCTAATACGTCGACCTCTTCCCGCGTGTTGTAGAGACCGAACGAGGCCCGCGCCGTCGCCGGAATCCGGAAGAAGTCCATGACCGGCTGCGCACAATGATGGCCGGTGCGGACGGCGACGCCCTCCCGGTCGAGCACGGTGCCGATGTCGTGCGGGTGGACCCCGTCGATCGTGAAAGAAAGGACCGCCGCCTTTTCAGCCGCCGTACCGACGATCCGCACTCCCGGGATAGATCCGACGATCTTCGTGGCGTGGGCGAGCAGGTCGTCCTCGTGCGCGCCGATCGAGTCGATCCCGAGCGCGGTCACGTAGTCGATCGCGGCGCCGAGGGCGATGACACCCGCGATGTTGGGCGTTCCCGCTTCGAACTTGTAAGGCAGCACGTTCCACGTCGTCTTCGCGAACGTGACGGAGCTGATCATGTCCCCGCCGCCCTGCCAGGGGGGCATCGCTTCGAGAAGAGACGCGCGGCCCCACAGGACTCCGGTGCCGGAGGGGCCGTAAACCTTGTGTCCCGAGAACGCGTAGAAGTCGCAGCCGAGCTCCTGGACGTCGACGGAGAGCCGAGGCACCGCCTGGGCGCCATCGACCAAGATCGGAACGCCGCGCGCGTGCGCGATCTCCGCCATCTCGCGGATCGGGTTCACCGTGCCGAGCGCGTTGGAGACATGCGCGACGGCGACGATCTTCGTGCGGTCCGTGACGAGAGCCTGGAAGGTGTCCAGAGGGACCTCGCCCCTCTCGTTGATGGGAGCGACCTTGAGCGACGCCCCCTTCTCCTCACAGAGCATCTGCCAGGGCACGATGTTCGAATGGTGCTCGAGCGTCGTGATCAGGACTTCGTCGCCGGGGCCCACGTTGCGCCGCCCGTACGTCTGAGCCACGAGATTGACGGCCTCCGTCGTGCCACGGAGGAAGATGATCTCCTTTGTCTCGGGAGCGTTCAGCAGCGAGCGGACCCTCCCGCGCACGGCGTCGTAGGCGTCGGTGGACTCGACGGAGAGCAGGTGAACGCCGCGGTGGATGTTCGCGTAGATCCGCTCGTAAACGTCCCGTTCGGCGTCGAGCACCGCGAGGGGCTTCTGCGTCGTCGCCGCGTTGTCGAGGTAGACCAGGGGCTTGCCGTGAACGCGGCGGGACAGGATCGGAAAGTCGCGGCGCACGGCCGCGACGTCGTAAGAAGCGGGCGAAGCCGCTGCCGCCTCCGTGAGGGGGGGCGCCGGAGGGGCGATCGCGCCGAGGCGGCTCATCGCGGCGGCCCCGGAAGACGGGTCGCGAGCGCTAGCTCCACTTCCTCCCGCACGGTCTGAGGCCTGAACTTCGAGACGACGTCGGAGGCGAACGCCCAGGTGAGCAGCGCGCGGGCCTCCTGCTCGCCGATGCCGCGGGATCGCAGGTAGAAGAGGGCGCCCGCGTCGAGCTGGCCGATCGTCGACCCGTGTTTGCATTTCACGTCGTCGGCGAAGATTTCCAGCGCCGGCGTCGAATGTACGAGGGCGTCGCGCGAGAGGAGAAGGTTCTTGTTGGATTGGAGGGCGTCGGTCTTCTGGGCGTCCTTGCGGACGAGCACGGTGCCGTGGAAGACCCCGCGGGAGTGACCGTCCAGGACTCCCTTGTAGAGCTGCCGGCTCGTGCAGTGCGGCGTGGCGTGGTCGACCGTCGTGTGGGTGTCGAGAAGGGCGGTGCCATTGCCGACGAACAGCCCGTTCAACGTGCAGTCCCCTCCCTCGCCCGTGAAGAGGACGCCGAGGTCCGTCCGCGCGATGGATCCCCCGAACGCGGCGCTGCTCGACGTGAACTGGCTCGAGCGGCCGAGTGTGGCGGCGATCGACTGCACGTGGAAGGCGTCGGGTGACTCGCGCTGGACCTTCGCATGATCGAGGGACGCGCCGTCGCCGAGCGCGATTTCCGTGACGGAGTTCGTGAGCGTCGTGCCCTCGCCCACGTAGGTCTCGACGACGGTCGCCTGCGCGCCGTCCTCCAGAACGATGAGGTTTCTGGGGTGAGACACGGTCGGCGCGCCCGTGCCTTCGGACAGAAAGAGCAGGTGGATCGGGCCCGCGGCGGCGGCCCCGCGCGAGACGCGGAGGAACGCGCCATCCTCGGCGAGCGCCGTGTTCCACGCCGCGAACGGATTCTTTTCCCATCCGGCAAGGCTCCCGTAGTGGGGCTGCAGCCAGTCCGGGTGGTTCCGGAAAACCTCGGCGAGCGGAAGGATGTCGAGGCCCGGTACACGAGCCGCAACCGGCGAGAGCGCCCGCGCCCAGCGGCCGTTCAAGAAGCCGAGCTGCAGGCCCGCCGTGGCGCCCGCTTCCGGGACGGGGAGCGGGCGGCCGGCGTCGAGATCGGGCTCTACGGTTTCCCACGGGATCCGTGCGATGGGCGCGACGTTGGTGTGTTTCCAGCTCTCGTCGCCCGGGCCCGGAAATCCGAGCTCGGCAAACCGCGCGAAGGCGCGGTCGCGCAGGCCGGAGAGCCAGGCCGGCTCCGCGCCGGCACGCCGCCGCAGGTCGGCGAACGCCGAAGCGGCGAGGTCGGTCTCGGCCGAGAGCACCGGAGCGGCCATTTACGTTCCGGCTCCGACGGGGGCGGGAGACGCGGGCTCCTTCTCGAGCCATGCGTAGCCCCGTTCCTCGAGCTCGAGCGCGAGCTCCTTTCCGCCGGAACGGACGATCTGCCCGTCGACGAGCACGTGCAGAAAATCGGGGACGATGTAGTTCAGCAGGCGCTGGTAGTGGGTCACGACGATCATGGAACGGTCGGGGGTGCGCAGCGCGTTGACGCCGGAGGCGACGATCCGCAGAGCGTCGATATCCAGCCCCGAATCGGTCTCGTCGAGGATCGCAAGAGTCGGATCGAGCACCGCCATCTGGAAGATCTCGTTGCGCTTCTTCTCGCCACCCGAGAAACCTTCGTTCACGGGCCGGCGGACGAGGTCCTCGTCGATCTGCACGAGCCTGGCCTTCTCCTTCGTGAGCGAGAGAAGGTCCATCGCGTCGAGCTCGGGGAGGCCCCGGTGCTTGCGGATCGCGTTCAGCGCGTTTTTCAGGAAGTAGACGTTCGAGACGCCCGGAACTTCGACCGGATACTGAAACGCCAGAAACACTCCCTCGCGCGCGCGCAACTCGGGCGCCATCGCGAGCAGGTCCTGCCCCTTGTAGATCACCTTTCCGGCGGTGACCTCGTAACCCGGCCGTCCGGCGAGCACGTGCGCGAGCGTCGATTTTCCCGAGCCGTTGGGACCCATGATGGCGTGCACTTCACCGGCGTTTACGGTGAGAGTCAGCCCGCGAAGAATCTCGGCGTCGCCGACCCGAGCGTGGAGGTTCTCGACCTGGAGGAGGGGGGCGAAGGATTTGTCAGTCGTCAATTTCGTTTCCCGGTTCTTTTCTGAAAGGGCTGACGGCGGCGGAGAGCCGGCAGCGGATGTCTGTATTACCCGACCGACCCTTCGAGACTGACGCCGAGCAGCTTCTGGGCCTCGACGGCGAATTCCATCGGGAGCTCCTTGAACACCTGTTTGCAGAACCCGTTGACGATCATCGAGACGGCGTCTTCGGTCGAAATGCCGCGCTGCTGGAAGTAGAAGATCTGGTCCTCGCCGATTTTGGAGGTCGAAGCTTCGTGCTCCATCTGCGCGGTCGAGTTGTTCACCTCGATGTAGGGAAATGTGTGCGCACCGCACTGGTCCCCGATCAGGAGCGAATCGCACTGCGAGTAGTTGCGGGCGTTGTCGGCTTTGCGGTTGATCTTGACGAGTCCGCGGTAGCTGTTCTGTCCGTGGCCTGCCGAGATCCCCTTCGAGATGATCGTCGACTTCGTGTTCCGGCCGATGTGGATCATCTTGGTCCCGGTGTCCGCCTGCTGGTAGTTGTTCGTCACGGCGACCGAGTAGAACTCGCCGACCGAATCGTCGCCCAGGAGGATGCAGCTCGGGTATTTCCAGGTGATCGCCGAGCCGGTTTCGACCTGCGTCCAGGAGATCTTGGATCGGCGGCCCTGGCACTTCCCGCGTTTCGTGACGAAGTTGTAGATGCCGCCCTTGCCGTTCTCGTCACCGGGGTACCAGTTCTGCACGGTCGAATACTTGATCTGAGCGTCGTCGAGCGCGACGAGCTCGACAACGGCGGCATGAAGCTGATTCTCATCTCGGATCGGCGCCGTGCACCCTTCGAGGTACGACACAGTCGCGCCTTCGTCCGCGATCAGGAGCGTGCGCTCGAACTGTCCGGTGTTGGCGGAGTTGATGCGGAAATAGGTCGAGAGCTCCATCGGGCAGCGGACGCCTTTCGGGATGTAGCAGAAGGAGCCGTCCGAAAAGACCGCCGAGTTCAGCGTGGCGAAGAAGTTGTCCGAGTAGGGGACGACCGTGCCGAGGTACTTCCGCACCAGATCCGGATGGCTCTGGACGGCCTCCGAGAACGAGCAGAAGATGACTCCCACCTTCGAGAGCTGTTCCCGAAACGTCGTCGCGACGGACACAGAGTCGAAGACCGCGTCGACGGCGACGCCGGCGAGCTTGCCGCGTTCCCGCAGCGGGATCCCGAGCTTCTCGTAGGTCTCGAGCAGCTTCGGGTCGACGTCCTCGAGGCTTTTCGGCGCATTCTCTTTCGATTTCGGCGCGGAGTAATACGACGCGGCCTGGTAGTCGATCGGCGGGTAGTGCACGTTCTGCCACGCCGGCTCTTTCATCGTCGTCCAGAAGCGGTAAGCCTTCAGCCGCCATTCAAGCAGCCATTCGGGCTCGTTCTTCTTGGCGGAGATGAGACGGACCACGTCCTCGTTCAAACCGACGGGGATCGACTCCGACTCGATGTCGGTGATGAACCCGGCGGTGTATTCGCGGTTTGTGATCTCGAGAACGGAGCTGTTATCGGCAACCATGGGTGGCCCTCGCAGGAAAGAACATATTTAAAGTGTACATTGATGTCAAGTTTGTGTCTGGATTGTAAGTTATAGATACGACGCAGGTTGCGTCGTGACGGAGGGTAGCGCGAGTGCGTCGCCGCTCTGAGGAAGGACGGGGCCTGCCCGGGGGAACGGCGGGAGGAAGAGCAGCGCGCTCCGCCTCGACCCCGCGCCGGGGCCGAGGCGAGCGGCAGGTTCGTCAGTCTTTCTTGTCCTTGTCCTTGTCCTTGTCTTTCTCGGGCTTCTCCTCTTTCTTCTGATCCTTTTTCGGTTTCTCTTTTTCGTCCGGCGCGGCGGGCGTCTGTTCCTGCCGGGCTTGCGGGGCGGGTCGGCCGCGCTCGGGAGGCGCGGGCGGGGCGGCGGCGGCAGGCGGGGCCTGCGCCGGGGGAACCGGGGCGCGCTCACGTTCCGCGGGGCGCCGGGATGCCGCGTCGTCGCGGGCGGCAGGCGGAGCGCCTCCGGCATCTCTCCCGCGGCCGCGCTCCGGAGCAGGCGGCGGGGCCGGAGCCTGAGCGGCGGGCGCGGCCGTCGGATTGGGAACCGGACGATCCCTTTCCGGGCCGCGGGGAGGCGGCGCGTTCTCAGGCGGAGCAGGGTCGCGGCGGCGTCCCCGTTCCGCGGGCGCGGGAGGCGGGGCGGGCCCATCCGGCGCCGGGGCGGCGGACGGAGGGGGCGCGGCGGGCCTCTCCCGCTCCTGGGCGCGCGCCGGGGGTGGAGGACTATCGGGTCTCGACGGAGCGGAGTCTCGCCCTCGGCCCCGTTGGGGAGGAGCGCCCGGAGTCGGCGGTGTCCCATCTCCCGGACGGCTGCCCTGTGCGGGGCGCTGGCGCCAGTCCTCGCCCGGGCGTTGATCGGATCCGCGATCGGGGGGCGCGGGCGGTGCCTTCTCGATCGCGCGCGGACGGTCCGGCGAAGACGGCGGAGGAACCGCAGCCACGGGCGGCACGTCTCGAGGGACCGGGCGCCGGCCACGCTCGTTGGACCGGTCCGGGACCGGGGGAGGGGGCGCCGAGCCAGGCGAGCCGGCCGCTGGCGGGACCGCCGGCGACTGAGCGTTGGACGGGAATGCGTAAGGACGATCGGTGGTCGCGAGCGGCCGGCCGCGTGGCGGGGCGACGGGAACCGGTTCCGGGGTCGACCCGGTCGCGTTTCCTCCGCTCGATCGTCCGGGGGAGAGCGTGATCCGGCCGGGCTCGGCCGCAACAGGGCGGATGGCGACGATCGGAGCGGGTGCGCGGCGTTCCACGAGACGGGCGGCGACGTCCGCTGTCACGGGAGCGCCGCGATTCTGACGAATCGCATCCACTTTCGCCGAAAACATCGGCGGCGGCGGCGGAGGCGCGATGCGCGCCACCACCTGGCGCTCGAGGATTGCGGCGGGCGGGCGCACGGGCGCCTGCGCGTCGGGGCGTACGGCGCCGCGGAGAGAATCCCGGGTCGGCACGACGGGTAGCGGTCCGCGCAACACCGGCGCCGAGACCACGTCGCGCAGCACGTTCCGGTCGGTGACCACGCTGCGGGCCACGAGACCTCCGGAGATGAAAGTGTTCTGGTTGACGACCGTGACGTAGGACCGGTTGACGTAACGGGCCGTGTCCACGCGGTCTACGCGCTCGCCGGACCGCCGTCCCCACCAGGGGTTGAAAGGATCGCGAGGCGCGAGCGGAAACCAGCCGACGAAACTCGGGCCGCCGCTGCGCACGGTCGCGGAAAAGCCGGAGCCGCCGCCGACGAACGCCACGAGGGCGGGGGAGTAGCGCACCGAAACCCGCGGGGCGTCCGGCACCCAGTACCACCGCGAAGAGGACGTCACCCAGCGGCCGTAGTGATAAGGCGCCCAGCCCCACGGCTCGCCCGAGACCCAGGTCCAGCCCCACGGGTCCTGCCAGACCCAGTGTCCCACCCGATAGGGCGCCCAGCCGACCTCGAGGGACGCCGGGGACCACACGTGACCGTACTCCGGAATGTCTTCCCATCGTCCGTAGTCGTCCAGATCGGCGACGCCGACGATGTCGTCATTGACGTACTGACTCGAACGCGTGCGGGCGATGCGGCTCTCGCGATCCGTCACCCACCGGTCGAACGAATCCGAGGAGACCAGGGAGTCGATGTCGTAGCGGGGATCCTCGATCCCATCGATGCTCATCTGATCGCCCGCGTTCAACGTGACCTGCCCGCCGCCGGCGGCGACGACGGCCAGTCCCCGGCGCACCGCGACCCGGGTGAACCCGTCAGGATCGACATCCACGCGGTAATCGCCGCGTCGCTCGAAGGTGATGGCGGAGTTGGGCGTATCGACTTCGAAGATCTCGTCTGAATGGAGCCGCCGGATCAGAAAAGCCGCGACGCCGGAGTTCAGCGAAAGCTGCTTCGTATCGTCCGTCAGATTGAGAGCGGCGAGGTCGGTTTCCGAATTCAGGCGGACGGTGGCGCCGCCGTGAATCTGGATTTCGGCGCGGCCGCGCCGGCCCGTATAGAGGCGGTCCCCGAGGGTGACGGGGACGTTTACGGCGGGAGCCTGCCAGTTGTCCGGCTCATCGCCCCGGGCAAAAGACACGGGACCGGAGAGGAACGAGATTCGGCCCACCGTCTGGCGGATTTCCTGGCCGCCGTCGTATCGGAAATCCGTTTCGGGATAGCTGTTCCGGGACTGTGCCGCGGCCGTTCCGAAGGTGATCAGCCCGAGGAGGAGAGAGACCGGGACGATTCCGAGAGGGTGTCGCGATGTTTGCATGGGAAATCCTCCGCTAAGTTTCCGGGTGTTGCAACGTTCGTTCCCGGAGCTGAAAAGGCGGGCGTCTCCCCATCATGCGCCCTGCAAGACTTTTTCGATGGCTCCGGGAGGAGAGGGCTGCCGAGGCGACCTCCCGCGAGGGCGCTTTCCCGGGGGCAGGACACTCGCCCCGGGAGTTTCCTAAACGCCGAACCGCTCGACTTCCCATTTCAGACCGAGCTCTTCAGGTCCCGCCATGTAGCCAATCAGGGCCGACGACGCGACCACGGCGGGGCTCGCGAGGTATCCCTCACCTCCGAGGCCCATCCGGTTCTGCCAGTTTCGATTGAAGGACGTGATGGCGCGCTGGCCAGCATGCAGCGCGTCGGGGCCCTGACCGAAACACGGGCCGCACCAGGACTGCCGGATCTGACCGCCGACCGAGCGAAACACTTCCGCGATCGATTCGCCTTCCAGTCGGGGTTCTCCCTCTTCGATCTGCCGGCCGACCCCGCCGGATCCGGGAAAGACGGTGAACTCGCGCGCCACTCTGGCGAACCCGCGCCCCCTCGCGGCGCGCAGCACGAGTGCCGCCTGCAAAAGGTCTCCGTAGCTTCCGTTCGTGCAGGATCCGATCAACGCTTTGTCGAAATTGAGCCGCTCGCGGGCGACCTCGCTCGCCGGAAACGAATTTCCCGGGGAGAAGGGCTTTGCGATCATCGGCGTGATCTCGGAAAGTTCCAGGCTCTCGTCGATCTCGTAGACAGCGTCGCGGCCCGGAGACACGCGTGGATAGGGGAGCTCGAGTCCCTTGTCGCGGTACCACGCGTCGGTGATCTCGTCCTGGGCAAAAATTCCGT
The DNA here is from genome assembly GCA_040004225.1 of Acidobacteriota bacterium. GTDB lineage: Bacteria > Acidobacteriota > Thermoanaerobaculia > UBA5066 > Gp7-AA6 > JALYUA01. Next base: position 2,871 of record JBDUBI010000227.1, on the reverse strand, counting down.
TCAAGGCCTCGGCTTCCGCCATCATGTTGCAGATCGTGTTGCGGTAGGCGATGGGGAGCTGCTTCTCCTCGTCCACGAATTCGACCGACATTCCAGACGACTGCTTCGCGCCCCATCGGCGGAGCAGCTCGAGGACGATGTCCTTGCCGCTGACCCAGGGCTGCAGACGCCCCCGAAAAGAGACGCGGCGCTGCTTCGCCAGAGTGAAGTAGATGGCGCCGGTCGCCCATCCGAATCCCAGGGTCGTCGAGCCGACACCGAACCCCACGGCCCCGTAGGCGCCGTACGCGCGGCTATGGGAGTCCGCGCCGGGAATGAACATCCCGGGAAGCACCAGGCCCTGCTCTGGAAAGTAAAAATGGAAGATTCCGTCTCCGGGATCCGCGTAGCGCGGCTTGCCGATCTCGTGGCGCCGCGCGAACTCCCGGCCGATCGAGGTCTGCCGGTCGTCGGAGTCTTTTCCGGTGAAGACGAAGTGGTCGTTGGCGATCGCGGCCTGCCGCGGGAAGATCGCGTTCCCCCCCGTGATCTGGTTGAAGGTGTGGATCGCGAACGGCGCCGTTCCGTCCGACGCCGGAAGCAGATCGGCGAAAACGTGCAGCGTGGCGCCCGGCCGCACGGGGGCCTCCTTGTCCACGCGGTGCGCCCAGACGATCTGCTCGGTGGTCGTCATCCGGCGCGATTGCTCGGGGTCGGGCCATACGAGCTCCGGCGAACGCCGAACCGATTCGCGAAACTCCCTCCGCCCCACGGCGAAGATGCCTCCGGTGCTCCGGATCTCCTCTTCCTTCGGCGACAGCGGCACCGGCGTATACGTCTTGCCTGAAGTCTCGTTCGTGAGAGCCCTCGTCTCCGGGTCGAAGGCGAACCGGTCCCCGTCGTTCGCGTCCAGAACCGCCTCCGGGCTTTGCACCACGTGAAGCCCGAGGTTGAAGGCGTTTCGCCGGAAAATGTCGCCCATGTTGTTGGCGCAGACCACGACGAGCTCGTGCCCGGCCTCCTCGCCCACGCCTTTCAAACCGGCCGGGCTCATCTCCCGTGAGGAGCCGATTGCGAACCGGTCGCCGGCGATGACGAAGTTCTGGCCGGCATGCACGCGCTGCCGGAAGTCCGGCATGAGGTAACGAAACGAGCCCGCTTTCCACCGCTCGTCCAGTGTCTCCAGGCTTTCGGACACGCAGTCCGCGGCGGGGGTGATCTGGTCGGTGTCGATCGCGTCGAGCTTCTTCCCCGGAACTTTCGGGTCCCAGAAGATGAGCGCTTCTCCCCGGATCGGGCCGGAGGCGTGTCCCGTGGCGGTCGCAATCCTGCCCTCCGCGATGTCTTCGACCGCGATCCCCGGTTTGCGTCTCGCGCTCTCGATCTTGTGCATCCGTTCCGTTCTCCCTGCCGTCGCCCCGGCCCTGCGCGCGCGATCGTATCCCCGGCGCGAACCCGCGCTTTACCCGGCGGAGGTTTGCCGCGATGATGGTCGGCCTGGAACCTGGAAAGAACAACAGCGGCGGAGCGGAGGATTCCTCCCGTCCCGCGGAGACGGCGGCAGGGCCTTCCGCGCCCCCCCGGCCGGGGACGCCCTCGGCTCTCGCGGGGGCGCTCTTCGGCGTCTCGTGGCGGGAGGTCCCGGGACTCCTCCCCGGAATCCTCCTGGCGGGCGCGGTGATGGCCGCAGCCCAGGCGCTGGCGGCGGTGCTCGGACGGGGACTTCTCCGCCTCGAGGGCATCGATCCCGCCGGCCGGCCGAGCCCCGTCTCCGGGATCATGGTCGCGATTCTGATCGGCATGCTCGTCGCCAACACGGTGGGTGTTCCGCGCATCTTCCTGCCGGGCGTCGGCTTCGCGATGAAGAAACTGCTGCGGCTTGGGATCATCCTCGTCGGTATCCGGCTTTCTCTTCTCGACGTCGCGTCCCTGGGAGCGCTCGCGGTCCCGGTCGTCGCCACGATCGTGGCGGTCGCGCTCGTCGTGACGACCTGGTTCGCGCGCCGCATCGGAGTCTCCGAGAACCTCGGTACTCTCGCCGCCGCGTCGACGGCGATCTGCGGAGTGACAGCCGCTCTGGCCGTGGCGCCCGTCATCGAGGCCGACGAGAGGGAAGTGGCCTACACGATCGCCAACGTCACTCTCTTCGGCGCGCTCGCGATGTTCGTCGACCCGTACCTCGCCCACGCCCTCTTCGGCCGGACCTCGACGGCCGTGGGACTCTTCCTCGGGACCGGAATTCACGATACGTCGCAGGTGATGGGCGCGGCGCTCTCGTACAAGGAGCTCTTCCATGACGAGGTGGCTCTGAAAGTGGCGACGGTCACCAAGCTGACGCGCAACCTGTTCCTCGCCGTCGTCGTCCCGCTGCTCGCCTACCGCCATGCGCGGCGGAAGGGCGGAGGTTCCGGCGGCGCGGCCGTTCGCCTGCGGTCTCTCTTTCCCCTTTTTGTCGCCGGCTTCGTCGCGATGGCCATCGTCCGTTCCGCGGGAGACGCGTCGCTCGCGCGGGCCGGGCTCGCCTGGGGCGGGTTCGACGCGGCCTCCTGGACTGCGCTCGTCAAGATGCTCGGAGAGACATGGGCGGGGGCCGCGCTCGCGACCGCCATGGCCGGCGTCGGGTTGACGACCCGCTTCTCGGTTTTCCGCGGCCTGGGGGCGAGGCCTCTCTACGTGGGCGCGCTCTCCGCGACCGTCGTCAGCGCTCTGGCCCTTCTGCTGGCGTCGATCGTCGGTCCGCGGATGTAACCGTCGCCTTCGCTCACTGCGGGACCTGCGTTCGCCTGCGGGCGAACGCACCGCCCGGCGGCTCGCCTGAAGGCTCGACCGCCGGGCTGGTCCCTTCGTTCGCTACGGCTCCCGCCCCGAGAGGCTCCTCCCTCCCTCTGGTCG
>JBDUBI010000051.1:0-4692 GCA_040004225.1 Acidobacteriota bacterium | reverse complement strand
GTGCCTTCGCCGCGCACGGCGAAGGCAGCTCCCGCAGTGAGCGAAGGCGACGGTTGGTGACGCCCTACTTCAGCCCTTCGACGACGAAGAGGTCCGACAGGAGGCGGGCGTAGCAATACGCGTACGACTTCGCATCGGGAGAGATGAGGACGTTGGAGATTCGCTCGACTCCGGCGGGATCGACGGGCAGCAGGTCTTTCCAGATTTCCCGCGTGCCGGTCGAGACTTCGAGCCGTGTCACTCGCGCCGGGACGTCTCCGCGCTTCCAGAGGTAGAGAAATTTGTCGTCCGGCGAAAACCGTAACGGAAATTCGCCGGCGGCGGCGCCCGGAACGATCCGACTGGCGCCGCCCTCGATCGGGAACATCGTGCACTTTCGATCGGGGCCAATGGCCGCAACCCACTTTCCGTCGTTCGTCACCGCGAATCCGGGCAGCGCCACCGTCACCCCTTCGGGTGTGACGGGCCGCGGTTTTCCGCCGTCGATCGCCTGGACGTAGAGGCGAACGGGATGGCCGGACTCGATCCCGGCAAACAGGATGCTTCTGCTGTCCGGCAGCCAGGCCGCCCCCTGCTCGATACTGATCCCGGAAGTCGAAATTTGTTTGTGCTCCCCCGTTCCGGTCGGCAGCAGGAGGAACGGAGAATGGGGCTTTGGAATGATCGAGAGCGCCCATTTTCCGTCCGGCGAGAGCGCCAGCGCGTTGCCTTCCCCGAGGCGGACGACCGGCGACTTGTCAGACTTGCGCAGAAAGACGGTGTAGTTCGCGCCCCCCGCCTCTCCCTCCTCGTCGAAAAGCATCGTGGTTCCATCGGCAGCGAGGTCCACGGCGAACGAATAGTCCAGAAAAGACATGTCCCGCTCCCGGTCATCGCCCGCGAGGATCCCGCGAATGCCGACTCGCGGACTCTCCCGGGTGAGGAGCACGCGGCCGCTCTTCGCGATGTCGTGGAGTTTCAGGCCGCCGGGCACCCGAGCCACGACCCGCAGCTTTCCGGCCAGGCTCACCGCGTAGAGAGAGCGGTTCGCTCCCGCTTCGGTAGCAGAGAACCAGATCTCCTTTCCGGAGGGCGCCCACGCGAGACCGTGCTCACTCGCCCAGGTGCCCGTCAGCGTCTTTTTCGTCCCCGCGAGATCGATGACGGCGACCGTTCCGGCATCGTCGAGCGAGTAGGGGTGATCGAGAAATGCAATGTGATCCCCTCTGGGCGACAGCCGCGCGTAACTGATGTGGCCGGAGGTTTCGTAGAGGATCTTCCCCATCGGGTACTCGAGTCGCGCCTTCCCATCGACGTCCCGGACAGCGACGAAGTTCTCACCGTCGGCCCCCCAATCCGCCTCCTGAATTCCTTCCGCAACTCCGCGGGGCGAGCCTCCCGTGAGCGCGGCCCGAGCCAGCGTGCCGCTGCAGATCCCCGGATGAGTCGAGCGGCAGTCGAGGGCAATCGCCATCTCCCCCGTCGGCGAGATACCGAGAAGATTCGAGCTCGGCAGCTGCAGCGGCAGCGAGTCGGGGCTCGAAGGATGCTTCAGGAAGAGCTTCAACGGGCCGCCGTCCCACGCGACGCTGTAGACGATCGTCTGTCCGTCCGGGGCGAAGCGCGCCGCACGGATTGTCCCGCTCCCGAAGGTGATCTGCTGATACGAGGGGGGCACCGAGCGGTTGAAACGCTTCTCGAGGAGCATGCCGGCAACGAGAGCCGCCAGGATCGCCGCTGCCGTCAGCGCCGGGCGTATAACGCGGCTTCGCCCGTGGGGAGCGATCCCCGTCACGGCCGCGGTGCCGGCCGGGGTCTCCCCGCTGACCGAGGCCTCCGAGAGATGCTCGCGGAGACTGCGCAGGTCGCTCGCGAGATCCCGCGTCGAGGCGTATCGCCCGTCAGGGTCCTTGGCGAGACAGCGCTCGATGAGCCACCGGAACGGGGCCGGAACGCCCGCGTTGATTTTCCCGACGGGCTCCGCCTCTTCGCGGATGATCGCCGTCAGCGTCTCCGCCGTAGTCGCCCTCTGGAAAGCGCGCCTCCCCGTCGAGATCTCATAAAGAATCGAGCCCAACGAGAACTGATCGGAGCGGAAATCGACCGGCTTACCGCTCGCCTGCTCCGGCGACATGTAACCCACGGTGCCGAGCACGGTCCCCGGCCTGGTCTCCTCGATTGCGGTCGCGCTCTCGTCGCCGATCCCTGCCTCGCGCGGCAGGAGCTTGGCGAGTCCGAAGTCCAGGATCTTGACCACGCCGTCGCGGGTCACCATGACGTTCTCGGGCTTGAGATCCCGGTGGACAATCCCCGCGGCGTGCGCCTTCGCGAGCCCGTCGGCCGCCTGGAAAGCGACGTCGATCAGCCGCTTCGTGGGAAAAGGGCCCTCGCTCTGCAGGTCGCGAAGCGTCCGTCCTTCGATCAACTCCATCGCGATATAGACCACGTCCCCCGTGATGCCGATGTCGAAGATCGTCACGAGATTCGGATGGCTGAGAGAGGATGCGGCGCGGGCCTCCTGCTCGAACCGCTTGCGGCGTTCGACGTCGCCTGAGAGCTCGCCCGAAAGTACCTTTATGGCGACGTCGCGGCGCAGCCTCTCGTCCCGCGCGCGATAGACCTCGCCCATCCCGCCAGCCCCGAGAGGCGCGAGAATCTCGTAAGGTCCGAGACGCGAGCCTGCAACGAGTGTCATGCGTATGAGGGAGCGCGGGAATTGTAGCTGACTGAGGCGCTCCGACCGTCGGTCGTTTCTCGCGGGTGATAGCGTGTCGGATCACTCTTCCGGCAGATCGAACTCCGCAAACGGAGTGCCCGCCCGCCGGGTCTTGACCAGAAAAGCGAGCCTCTGATGTTCCGATGGACGTTGTTATCGGCCTTCCTAGACGGCTGGCGACTTCCCCGAGAAACAGAGTCAACGCGGAGAGACACCCGAAAGAAGGGATCCATGCGTCTCTCTCGCAACTTCACACGGGCTTCGATCGTCTTTGTTCTCGCTCTTCTCCTGGGCGGATCGGCCCGAGCCCAGATCTCAAAAGCGGACCAGGCGAAGATCGCCTCCTGGCCCGTCACGATGCAAAGCGTGAATCGGTTCATGACGTTCGAAAAGGGCTTTGGCGCCCTGAAGGCCTCCGAGCCCGGCCTCGCGGCTGCGGGTGGGATGGACATGGAGAAACGCGTCCGCGTGATGAGCGGCATTCCGGCCGCGGTGAAGCTCGCCGGGGGATCGGCCGCCAACGTCGCGGACGTCGTGTGGACCGGCGCCGCGCTGCACATGCTGATGGCGAAGATGGACCCGAAGCGCGCGCGCGTCTTCACGAGCGGCCAGGCCATGGAGCCTTCGCCGCAGCAGAGGGCTTTTGCCGAAGCGCACCGCGCCGACCTCGTCCGGTGGCGGCAGGAGCTCGTCGAGATCGGCAACGCGCAGATCGCGAAGTACGGGAAATGAACCGCGAATCGTCTTTCGAGGCTGCAATGGAAAGGCAGGCACCCATGCGACGCATTGTTCTTCCGGCACTCCTGATTCTTGCGGTCGTCGCACTCCCCCGATTCGTCGGGGCGGCGGACGCGAGCGGGATCGATCCATGCCGCCTCGTCACCAACCAGGAGGCGGCAGTTTTCTTCGGAGCCGCGGTGGCCGCCTCTGCGCCGAGCTCGCCGCGTCCCCACAAGGGGGATACGCCCGTCCGAATGTGCAGCTTCCAGTCGGTCAACGGAAAAATCTTCACGGTCGCCGTCGGCGCCAAAACGAAAGAGGGATGGGACCGCGAGAAGAAGGGCCAGAAGCCGATTGCCGGGCTGGGTGACGAGGCTTACGAGCATGCGCCGGTGACTGTCGTCGCCTGGAAACGAGACGTCGAGGTCGCGATCATGGGGATGGATATGACCGGAGGGGCCGACGCGGCGAGAATGGAAAAAATGAAGGCCCTGGCCCGAGCGGCGGCCTCGCGGCTGCCATGAAGCGTTTGAACCCGCGGCCGCGTCCGGCAGTTCACTTCGTGATTTTCGCGGCGACACTGGGGCTCGCGGCGGCGCCGCTCTTCGCGGCGGACCGCCTCCGCGCGGGAGAGTGGGAGTTCACGACGACGCGCGCCGGCGCCGAGCCGAACACCTTCAAGCACTGCGTCACCCCCGAGGAAGCCCTGATGGCCAATGGCGACACGAAGACCGCCCGGGGGGCTGCGGAGAAAAAAAGCGCTGGTAAATGCGCGATCACCGCGTACTCGACCGCCGGGAATGCCGTCTCCTACGCCATGACCTGCGGGAAGGTCTCTCTCCGGTCGAAGGCGACCTACACCGGAGACACCTCGCAGGGAGAGCTGGTGTCGAAAGCCGAGGGCGCTCCAGAGGTCGTTTCACACATCAAAGCGCGCCGCATCGGCGACTGCCCGTAGTCATCGCGGCGGCGTCGGGGGCGCCGTATCCATGCTGAAAACAGGAGGCGACTCGAAACGCGCTCTTCGACAGTCGCCGCTGCCATGGCTTTCGCGGCGCTCGTCAAGCACCCTCTTATTAAAGCCTGCGAAGCGCGGGCCTGACCGTCATCAATGAGACAATGAAGGACCGGCAAAATGGGGTCGTGCCCGACCCTTAGGACGCCGGCCCGGGAGGACGCAGCCATGAATAATCCGAGGATCCGGCGCCGGCTCCTCGCCCTGCTGGCCTGCCTCTTCGCCGCGTTCTCTGCTGAGCGGGCCCGCGCCCAGGCCTGGC
>JBDUBI010000044.1:0-15967 GCA_040004225.1 Acidobacteriota bacterium | reverse complement strand
TCCGGCCGAGCCGCTCGCCGGTGCCTTCGCCGCGCACGGCGATGGCAGCTCCCGCAGTGAGCGAAGGCGACGGTTGCTACCGCCGAACCCCGCCCCCCCGTCGCACCCCCCGTCCTCTTCCGTCGAGTCCCCACACCCGGCCGGCGTCGGCGGCGAAGAGGAGCAGCAGCAGAAGGAGGGCGAACTTCGTCGTCAATCCCGCGGTGATCCATTTATCCCAGGAGGCGCCCGTGCCCGCATACGACTGGCCGAGGAGAATAGAAAGCATCAGAAGCGATCCGCACGCGGTCGAGACGCGCGTCCAGAGTCCCAGAAGGAGAGAAATGCCGAGGGCGAGCTCGCCCACCGCGACGATCCAGGAGAAAACGCCGGCGTGCGGCAGGATCACGGTCTGAAGGATTCCCCGCCAGAACGGCCACGCCTCCTTCATCATGCCGCTGGCCGACTTCGCGAAGCCGCCATGGACAAACTCGCCGAGGATCTTTCCGAGTCCTTCCGCGATGAAAATGACTCCGGTGCAGATCCGCACGAGGGCGGCCAGACGCGCTGCGGAATTCATGTCCGGAGTTTAGCCGAGCGGTCCTCGAAAGAAACGCCCGATCGCGTGTGCCTCTCCGCCGTTTCGCGCCGTTTGGAACGCAGGGATCCCGGCTCGCGCCTGACCGCGCTGGATGACGGGAAGTCCTCACGAAGGGACACCATGGAAGCGGGCTCCGCAGGAATCTTCCGACCGGCGGCGACCCTCTCTCTGGGCCGCCTTTTGCTAAACTGATTCGACACTGGAATTTTTTTTAAGGGGGCATCATGGGAAACCCGCGTTGGCTCGGTGTTGTCCTCGGTAGCATCGCGTTCTCCGCGATACCTCTCTCGGCAGCTTCGGGGCTCGATCGCGCCCCTGTGCTCCGGAGGGCTGCCCCGGCGCGCGGCGGCGTGGCCGCGCAGGCGGCGCTCGCCAGCGTCGCCTACTCGGTGGAGGTTCCCCTGATCGCCCACATCGACGCGACCGCCCCTGTCGACACCCTCGTACTTTCCGCGGCACACCCGTTCACGATCACAGTGACGGCGCGCGACCCGCGAACCGGCACGACCGGGACGGGTCTCGCCATTCCGGAGAACGACATTTTCGGGTTCTTCAGCATCCCCGCAATCACCGGCAACTCCAGCAATCCCGAAGTGTTCGTCAAGATCATCGACGGACGCGCGTTCAACAACGCCTACTGGGTTTTCTACAACGGCCTGACCGACCTCGAGTACACGCTGACGGTGCGTGAAAACGGAACGGGGCGCGCGAAGACCTATCTGAAACCGGCGGGAAACGCCGCCTGCGGTGCGCAGGACACGTCGGCCTTTCCGGTGACGGCGGCCTCCGTTGCCGCCGATAAGGGACCGCTCGACCTCGAGGCGTTGAACACCGGCGCACGCTCGAGCGTCCTTCGCACGTCGGTCGACATCACCAACACGACCAACGTCCCGATTACCGTCGAATATCAGTATTCCTACACGTGCGCCTCCGCGGCGTGCAGCCCCGTCGGTCACTTCACCCGCACGGGACAGACGTTCACTTTAAATGCGACCGACTCTCGGCATTTCGACGACTTCGTTGCGAGCCTGGGCGCCGTGACCGGTCTTCTGGACGCCGGCGCGGCGCAGGGCTCGTACGGAACCCTGCTCGTGACGTTTCGAAACCTCCCGAGCGCGCAGGGATCCGAGGCCACGGTTCAGGCTCGGACCTATTCCCGCGTCGTAGAGTCCGATCCGCTGAAAGGCACCGTCGGGTTCGCGACCCCGGCGTCCCTGTTCGCCGAAGCCGCCACGACCTCCCTGGTCGGCACGGCGCGCGACACGCGCGGCGCGCCAAATGTCGAAGGAACGCTTTCGTCCAACGTGGGGATCCGCAACAGCGACGTCAACGGGTCCCGGTTTCCCGGGACCGACCGGACGGTGACGGTCGACCTCACGTTCTACAACACGGCGACCGGCCAGCGCGTGGGGGGCTCGGTCCCGATTGTCGGCCTTCGGCCTGGCGAGGTCCGGGAAGTCAGCGACCTCTGGGCCGCGGGCGGAATCCCCTCCTCCGTCCATACGGTCGTGGTCTTCGCCGACGTCCGCGGGGCGACGACTCAGACGGCGACCATCGAGGGCTACATCACCATCGACGACGTGAACTCGAAGGACTCCACGTTCTACGAGTTGAAGTGCGCGGATACGGTCTGCGGCCAGTAGTCGTCGCGGACGTTCGTCGTCGGGTTTTAGCGGGCTGACCTGGAAGCGGGCGGGACGGCCGCATCGGTCGGCGGCCTTCCGCCCGGATCCGCGCGGTCAGCGGCGCATCCTCGACGAGTTCTTGCGGACGGACTTTGAAGCGGGCGGAACCGCCGCATCGGTCGGCGGCCTTCCGCCCGGATCCGCGCGCGCGGTCAGCGGCCCATCCTCGACGAGTCCTTGCGGACGGACCTTGAAGCGGGCGGAACGGCCGCATCGGTCGGCGGCCTACCGCCCGGATCCGCGCGGTGTGCGCGCTCCCTCTTTTTCAGCGCGTCCCGATGTCCCGTCGCAGGTGTTTCCCTTCGAATTCGATCACGTCGGCGGCTTCGTACGCACGCGACGCGGCTTCGCCGATCGTGGGCGCGCAGGCGGTCGCGACCAGAACCCGACCTCCCGCGGTGACGAGGTGGTCCCCTTCGATCGCGGTGCCCGCGTGAAAAATCTCGACTCCGGGTAACTTCGCGGCCTCGTTCACTCCGCGGATGGGGTAGCCGTGCTCGTAGTTGCCCGGGTATCCGCCGGCGCAGAGAACAACCGCGGCGCAGGCCTCCGGCTTGATCTCGAGCGGGGGAAACCGGTCGAGCTCTCCCCGGGCGGCGGCCATCAGAAAACCCGCCAGGTCCGACTGGAGACGCGGAATGATGACTTCCGTCTCCGGGTCGCCGAAGCGCGCGTTGAACTCGAGGATCCGCGGCCCGTCGTCGGTGAGCATGAGGCCCGCGTAGAGAACTCCGGTGAAAGAGCGGCCTTCGGCCTCGAGCCCTCGAAGCGTCGGCCAGAGGATCTCTTTCATGACGCGGGACGAAGTGGCGGCATCGAGAATCCCGGCGGGCGAGTGGCCGCCCATCCCCCCCGTGTTCGGACCCCGGTCTCCGTCGTAGACCTTCTTGTAGTCACGCGCGGTCGGCAGGGGCACTGCGTTTTGACCGTCGCAGACGGCAAGGAACGAGGCCTCGTTTCCGGACAGGAACTCTTCGACGACGATGCGATCCCCGCCGGCGCCGAAAACCCGCTCCTCGAAAAAGAGGGAGAGAGCGCGTTCCGCGTCTTCCTCCGACTCGACCGTGAGGACTCCCTTTCCGCTCGCGAGGCCGTCCGCTTTGAGAACGCACGGGTAACCCATCTGGCGAATTGCGGCTTCGGCTTCCGCTTTCGACGCGCACACGATCCCCCGCGCCGTCGCGATTCCATGCCGCCGGAAGAATTCCTTTGCGAAAACCTTGGACGTTTCGATCTGCGCCGCGAGACGCGACGGCCCGAACAGTGTCAGCCCGCGCTTGGAAAATTCGTCCGCGATGCCGAGCGAGAGAGGAAGCTCGGGGCCGACGATCGTCAGGTCGAACTGGAGCTTCTCCGCGAGGTCCGCGATCTCGACGATGCTCCCGGAGGAAACGGGAAGGCAGTCGGCCGTCTCCGCGATGCCCGGGTTCCCCGGCGCGCAGAACAGCTCTTCGACGAACGCGCTCCGGCGCAGACCCCAGCAGAGGGCGTGCTCGCGGCCGCCGCTGCCCACGACGAGAACTTTCATGTGGGCGCATTGTAACGGGCGCTCCGAGGCGCCTCAGTTTCGGTGAGCCGTTTTTTTTCTGCTTCCCCTGGCGTGGCTCCTCTTATGCTGGCGGGACTTGACGGAGCCGCTCCCTCGGCCGCCGCTCGAAGGGGACACCTCGAAACGATGAAATTTGCCGGAGAAGCCGATAGCGGTCTCCAGCGTCTCGAGGGGCCCGAGCGTCCCGCCGAAGCGCCCCTGGACGCGGGAGGCCACGCGGCCGTCGCGCAGGGCGCGCGCCTCGAAGACAATCCCTCGCCCGTCCCAGGTGCCCGGCCCGGAGTTCACGACCTCCACGCGACACAGGGTGGCCGTGTCGCTCGAAATCGACGAGTCTTCCTGGATGCGAAGCCGGAGAGACGTCCAGTCGGGCGGCTCGACGGCGAGGCCGAACACGAAGCAGAAACCGCAGAGATAAGGTCCCATTCTTCCCTCCTCGAGCGGGAGGGGCCGGGGAGAGAGACCCGGAAGGACCCGGTCAGTGTAGCATTCCGGGTCCGGGAGAAAACGATGCACAAAGACTTTCGAAATTCCCTGCGGGAAGAGATTCTTCTGGCGGACGGCGCCATGGGAACCCTCCTCGTTTCGAGGGGCGCGTCTCCCGAGCAGGCGAAGTCTCCTCTGAACGTCACCGACCCGGAGTCGGTCCGCGAAGTCCACGATGACTACCGGGACGCCGGTGCCCGGATTCTGACGACGAACACGTGGGACGCCAACCGGGTGAAATTGACGACCCACGAGTGGGCGGACTCGCTCGAAAAGATCAACCGCGAAGGGGCGCGGCTGGCGCGCGAGTCGGCGGCCGGCGAGATGGTCTTTGTCGCGGGGTCGATGGGACCCCTGGGCGCGCTGGTCAAACCGTACGGGCGCCTGACGTTGGTCCAGGTCCGGGAGATGTTCGAAGAACAGGCGCGCGCGCTGCTCGAAGGCGGCGTCGACCTGATCCTCCTCGAGACATTCGGAAGTCTTCTCGAAGCGGCGGAGGCCGTGCGCGCGGTCCGGGGTCTCTCGGGAGACGTGCCGATCGTCGCGCAAATGACGTTTCTGTCGGACGGACGAACCGCGTTCGGGGAGAGCGCCCCGCACGCGCTTTCGACGCTCGCGCGGGCGGGGGCGGACGCCGTCGGAATGAACTGCACCCTCGGCCCGCAGGAAACTCATGATGTGTTTGCTCGCCTTTCCGGCGCCGTGGAGGTTCCGCTCTGCGCGATGCCGAACGCCGGCTATCCGACGGTCGTTCACGGACGCAACGTGTATCTCTCCTCCCCGGACTACCTTCGCGACTACGCCTCCGCGTTTGCCGAAGCCGGCGCGTCGATTATCGGCGGCTGTTGCGGAACGACGCCCGAACACATCCGCGCGATGGCCAAGTCGGTCAAGGGACGGCCGCGCCTGGGCGCGGGACGCGTCGTGTCCGTCCCCCAGGATCGGCCCGTCGAACATCTGGCCGAGCCCGGGATCGAAACTTCGCGCCTGAAGCGCAAGCTCGCAGAGTCCGATGAGTTCGTCGTGACCGCCGAGGCGGAGCCCCCAAAGGGTGTCGACGTTTCCGCTGCCATCGAAGGCGCTCGGATTCTCAAGGCGGGCGGTGTAGACGCCGTCAACGTCACCGACAACCCGATGGCACGCCTTCGGATGTCTTCGATTTCCGTCGCGGCCATCCTCCAGCGCGAGACCGGGCTCGAAGCGGTCGTCCAGATCACAACGAGGGACCGCAACGTGCTCGGGCTGCAATCCGATCTTCTGGGTGCCGCGGGCCTCGGATTGAAAGCGATCCTCTGCCTGGGCGGCGACCCGCTCAAGATCGGGGACTACCCGCAGGCCAAGCAAGTCTCCGAGGTGGACGTCCTCGGCCTGCTCCGCATGGCCCGAGGATTGAACTCCGGAGCGGACCTGGTGGGCAATGCCATCGGCGCTCCGACCTCATTCGCCATCGCCTGCGCGGCCAATCCCGCGGCATCGGACCTGGAGGTCGAGTTCTCGAAGCTGCGCGCCAAGATCGAGGCCGGGGCGACGTTTGCCCAGACCCAGCCCGTCTACGACGTCGGCGCGCTCGAACACTTCCTTGCCCGGCCCGAAGCCCGGGCGATTCCGGTGCTCGTCGGGCTCATCCCGCTCCGCTCTCTCAAACAGACGCTCTTTTTCGCCAACGAAGTGCCCGGGATCGTGGTGCCCGAGGAGATCCAGGCCAGGATGCGCGCCGCCGCCGAGAAGGGCGCGGATCACGAAAGGGCCGAGGGCCTCGCCATCGCGCGCGAGCTCGCCCAGGCCATCGCGGGCATGGCCCGAGGCATTCACATCATGCCGATGGGCAAATACGCGGTGGTCGGCGAGATCCTCCAGGCGGTCTCGATGCCCGCCAGAGCGGCCGCCTCTCGTCCCTAGCCGCTTCCCGCGCGCGGGGCGGAAAGAGCGCTGCTTCCCGAGAAGAGGCGTGGCGATCCGGCACCGGGCGCAATCCCCTTCTGTGTAGAATTCCCGGAAATTTGCGACATCGTCCAATTGCTTCACTTTATGGCTGGAGGTGCCTGATGAAGACTCTCTCGCGGTCCTGTGCCGCTCTCGCATGGCTGTTGCTGGCGTTCACGGCGGGAGCCGGAACTCAAGGGCGGGTTTCGGGACGGGTGACGGACTCGTCGGGAAAGGCGATCGAGGGGGTGAGCGTGATCATCACGACCCCGGCGATCAAGAACTTCAAGATGACGGCCAAGACTTCGTCCGACGGCCGCTACGGGTCCATCGTGAACGACGCGACGATGATGTACCACGTCCGATTCGAGAAGGAAGGATTCGTGCCCGCCGAAGCGGACAAGAAGTTTTCGACCGTGGAAATCACGACTCTCGATCAGAAGCTTCTCAAAACATCGGAGGCTCCGGCGGGGAAGGGCGGAGCGGCTCCCGCGCAGGCCGCGCCCTCGGGCAACGAGCAGGCCGCGATCGCGTACAACGCGGCGGTCGACCTCCTGAACTCCGGAGACAAAGGCGCGGCGGAGGCGAAGTTCAAGGAAGCGGTCACGAAGAATGCCGATCTGCCGCAGGGGTGGCAGGCCCTGACGACCCTCGCTTACGACAAGAAAGACTGGGCGCACGTGATCGAGTACGGCCAGAAGGCGACGGACCTCGACCCCACGATGACGTCGCTCTACGGGATGATGGCGGACGCCGCCAACAAGACGGGCGACAAAAAGACCGCCGCGGAACTTCGAAAGAAGTTCGAGGACGCGAACCCGGACACGCCGGAGATGCTCTACAACAAGGGAATCGACGCGTACAACAAGAAGAAGTCGAAGGACGCCGAGGATCTGTTGGCGAAGGCCGTACAGGCCAAGCCAGACTTCGCCCTCGCCCACTACTACCTGGCGCTGTCCGCCATGAACAACAAGCACAACCCGGTGGCGCGGGAGCATTTCCAGAAGTACCTGGAGCTCGAGCCGAACGGGAGCGAGGCCGGGACGGCAAAGGAGCTGCTGCCCCTGGTGAAGTAGCCGCGCGGCGCAACCCCCGCGCGTGGCGCCGGAAAGACGCGGGAAGAGACCTCGCCGCCACTCCCCTCTCCCCGCGCTCGGGGAGAGGGTCAGGGTGAGGAAGTCTCTCTCTCTCCATCGAGCCATACCGCTCCATTACCAGCGGCTTTTCCCTGGCGTCATCGGGCGCGCGTGGGATGCGCGTCCATTGCGGACGCGGCGTGGGGCCTACCGCTCCATTACCAGCTGCTTTTGCCTGGCGTCATCGGGCGCGCGTGGGACGCGCGCGCCCGATGACGGACGCGGCGCCTTTCCTCGCTACGCGCGGGTCGCCGCGATGCGGCAGAGGCGGGGGCCGGGGAGGTCGTCATCGTCGATCGCGAGGACCACGACGACCGCGATCGCAAAGAGGAGCAGGACGGCAGAGACTTCGCCGGGGACTGTCGAAAAGAGCGCAGCGAGGAGAAACACAACGGCGCTCACTGGGGTCTCTGACACGCATCCGATTCGGCCCGGAGCGGCAACGTGTTATCCGCGTCGAAATCGAGGTCGATCATCTGTCTTGGTTCCGTGATGTCCTGGAGCCGGGAGAGAAAGGCGTCGAGAAACTCCTGTCGACCTTCGATGACTTCCTTCAACGTGATCCGCCCTCCGAGTAATTCCTGGAGTGGGTCCGACGAGTCCGCAAACGTCAATTGGATTCGCAAGCTGGCCTTTGCAAAAGCAAGCCGGGGGCCATGGCGCAACGGCGCGGAAAAGCCCCTTTTCAAAGGCGTTTCCTCCATTCGGTTTTTCCGCACTGACACGTGGTGACGACAGCTGACACAGGTCACGACAATTTGTGGCAACCCACCGTGGGAGAATCGCCGCGTGGCTCGCTCAGGCGCCTTCAAAGACCGGCCGCTCTGGCGCCGACTCCAGACGATCCATCACGAGATCAAGGAAGCGAAGTTTCCAAACGCATCCACCCTCGCGGAGACGCTCGCCGTCTCCTCGAAAACGGTCCAGCGCGATCTCGATTATCTGCGCGACGAGCTCGACGCGCCGATCCAGTTCGACCGCCTGGAAAATGGTTATTCGTATTCCCGCACCGACTACGTCCTGCCCTTTCTTCCGGTGGACGGAAAAGACCTCTTCTCCATCGGAGTCGCCGCCCAGTTCCTGGAGCTTTTCGGGGGCACTCCGCTCGGTCGAGACCTGAAGGATTGCTACGAACGCCTGGCCCTGCTGATGCCCCCCGCGGTCCGGTTGCGTCCGGAGATCGTCATGGAGAAACTCGCGCTTCGCGCCACAGCGTTCCGGCCGGTCCGGGAGAACACATGGGGAGCGGTCTCGGAGGCCTTGCAACGCGGAGTCACCCTCTCGATCCGATATCACCGGCCGGGAGAAGCTCCGGGCGAGCCTCGGGTGATCCGACCCTACGCTTTTGTGCTGGCCGGGCGGGACTGGATGGTGCTCGCCGAGGACCAGGCCGCCGGACAGGTAAAACTGTTTTACCTGGCGCGCATCGAAGGCGCGCTCCTCACCGGCGAACGCTACTCGATCCCGAGGGGCTTCGACGCGGAGCAGTTCTTCCGGCACACCTTCGGCCTTTTT
The DNA here is from genome assembly GCA_040004225.1 of Acidobacteriota bacterium. Taxonomy (GTDB): domain Bacteria; phylum Acidobacteriota; class Thermoanaerobaculia; order UBA5066; family Gp7-AA6; genus JALYUA01. The sequence continues at coordinate 7,093 of JBDUBI010000044.1, read as the reverse complement.
GTGGGTGACGCGAAGCCCTTCCGCATGAAGATTCGTTTTTCGCCCGCCGTGTCCGACGAAGTGCGCGAGCTCGTCTTCCATCCGGATCAGAAGATCGAGACGACACCCGCGGGGGAAGCCGTGCTCGAAATGCCGGCGCAGTCGATCAAGGAGGCGCGGCGGTTTGTGCTCGCCTACGGAAAGGACGCCGTCGTCCTCGAACCCCCCGAGCTGATCGCGGACCTTCGGCAGGAGTCAAAGGGGCTCGCCCGCGCGTATGCTGCCGCCAGACCGCCGAAGTGACCGGGGGGCCCCGCGCCGCCACACGGAGCCGCCATGGAGCGTGGAGGAAGAACCCGCTCGGATTGGCCGTTCTCACATCGGAGAACGAATGACCGCAACGAGACCTGATACCTTGCCTCGTATGCGCCGCTTCGAGTTCGCGTTCGCTTTTCTCACGACTGTCCTCGGGGCCGGCTGCAGCGTCACCGTCGCGCCGGTCGTGGCGCCCGATCCACAGGTCGCCTGTCCCGGCGGACTGACGGCCTGGCGCCTGGAAATTTCGGACCAGCGCGCCGACAGGTCGGATTCCGCCAAAGTCGTCACCGCAATCCGCGAATCTCTGGTCCGGTCGCTTCCGGGATGTCGGTGGATGACCGAGTCCGCGGCGCCCCTCATCGGAATCGAGATCCACCGATTTTCGGTCCGAAAGGACGGCAACTGGGAGGCCTTCGTCGAGTGGAGCGTCGTCGCGCGAGACCCGGGAGGGCGCACGCTCACCGACTTTCAATCCGAATCGCAGATTTCACGGCCGGACTACCGCGGAGTCGACAACGAGAAAGCGGCTCTTCAGGAGGCGCTCGAGCAGGCGATGCGGCGAACGCTCAGCGGCCTACGGTCCGTCCCTTCCACGAGATAATTCGACCTCGCCGGAGGACGCTCGCTACGCCTCTTTCGGGTGCGCCATTTAGAGACACCGCGCGCAACGTCTTGAATCCTTATCGCTTGCGAGCGTCACCCGCATCCTTTGAGCCTGGAATGCTTCTGGCAACCGCAGCCGGCGGAGGGACTCCATGAAAAGGCCAGCGCCATTTCTTCTTTTTACGGCGGCGATGCTGACGGGCGCCGCCGCCCTCGCCGCTTCGGGCGGAAACCAGGTCTTCGAGCTCGCGACGATCCTTTCCGGCACCTTCCAGGGATCGACTCCGGGCAACGAGCTCCGGGTCGACCTGCGGCCCGTCGGCTCCGACGCCGCTCATCCCTACGATCTGTTCCTGGAAGTCACCGGGAAATACCAGGGCGAGAATGTCCGCCGTCAGGGGCTCGTGCGGCTGGAGCTGCAGGGCAAGGACGTTTACTTCGGTTACATCCCCCACTTCGATGCGACGGTGACTTCCATGTCTTCCGGGGCAGCCCGGTTCACCGATAGCGAGGCGAACGCCGCGTGCGGGTTCCATCTGGCCCCGCGGGGAGATGGCTTCGCCGGCGAGACGTCCGGTTCGAGTTGCGCTTTCGCGCTGCGCGGCGCCGCGGGAAAATGGACGGTCGAGCTCGAGCCCGGCTCGATCCGGCTGCGCGATGAGAAGTCAGGGGAGACGCTGCGGTTCAAGAGGCTCTCCAAAGGGTAGGAGGCGCTCGGGGCCCGCCTCTGGCGCCCTCGGCGGCGGCGGGGCGGGTGCAGGACCCGCGGCCCCGCCGGGGTGCGGCAGGAACTTTCGGACGATGTCCTTGACGGGATTCGAAAACTCTCCCTTCAGGATCCACTTGATAAACCCGGGCTCTTCCCGGCTCATCTCCTTCAAGGTCCGGCCGCGGTTCTTCCCGAAGTTGACGGTGGCATCGCCGTTGACGAGCCGGATTTTGCCTTCCGGGTCCATGTCCCGGTCGAGACCCGCGCAATACAACTCGTGCAGTTCGAGCACGGATCGGGGAAGCTTCTCGTAACGCGCAAGCTGTCCCTCCAAAACCCGGAGAGTCATCTCCGCGTCGGCCAGCGCTCCGTGGGCGCCCGCGTGCTCGGACTGACAGTAGAAGCGCGCAGCCGCGGACAGGTGGCGGGGCTCATGCGCGAAGAAAATTCGCTGCGCATCGACCAGGCGCCGGGTGGAAATGTCGAAGTCGAGACCCGCGCGCAGGAATTCGATCCTCAGAACCGGAAGGTCGAATCCGGCGATGTTGTAACCGGCCAGATCGCAGCCGTCGAGAAACGCGAGGAGCTCCGACGCGAGCTCGGCGAAGCCGCCCAGGCCCGCGACATCCGAGTCCCGAATGCCATGGATGGCGGTGGACGCGGGGGGTATCGGGATCCGCGGATTCACGCGCCGGACGAAGCTTTCTCGCCGGCCGTCGGGGTGAACCTTGACGCATGCGATCTCCACGATCCGGTCCGCGCGGGGATTCGTTCCGGTCGTTTCCGTGTCGAATACGACGACGGGCCGATCGAGCACCAGGAGCTTGTCGAGCATGGAAACAGGATCGTAACCGATCGCCCAAACGCCGCCGCGACCGGCCTCTGGCCCGCGTCTTGCTCCTTCCATCCGTGGAGAGATGATGGTTCCTCTAGTGGCGGCTGTTCGCGTCCAGACGGGGTGGGAGTCACGCCGTCCCGTCGTGCACTGCGTCGCGCGGCTCACGCGGGCGTTGAGCCGGCGGGAGCGGGCGGAGATGGGCCGATATTCCGAATTCCAGGTGGGCGAGGATTCGATCACGTACTCCTGCCGGCCGGAGGAGACGGAAGCCGCCGAGAAGCGCCTGTCGAGCCTGTTGCGGTTGGTGGCGGACTCACCGGGTCGGGCGCGGCGGCCTCGCGTGGTGCCGATCCCCCCTCGCTGATCTTCAGCCAGCGCCGGGAGCGCCCCCGCACCCCGTCAGTAATTCTCTGAGAACAACCAGAAAAACAGCTCGCCGAACCTCGCCACCAACCCTCGCTTGTGCCACATCTCTTTCGTGAATTGCTCACTGCGGGCGAGGTCGAGCTCGATCATTTTCTCCACGCGATCCGCGAAGCGCCGATCGTAGATTGAAACGCTCGCCTCGCCGTTCTTCTTCATCGAGCGGTTCACGAAATTGATCGAGCCGATCGACGTCCAGATCCCGTCCACCACCATCACCTTGTTGTGCATCATCGTGGGCAGGTACTCGAAGATCTGAACGCCGCCGTCCAGCAGCTCGTTGTAATGAAAGCGCGACGCGTTGCGGACGTTCGGGCTATCGATGTACTTGCCCGGAACGAGGACGCGGACATCGACCCCTCTGGCGGCCGCCTGAACGAGACCCTGGCGGATCTGCCGGTCCGGGACGAAGTAAGCGTTCTCGATCCAGATCCGTTGGCGCGCGGCCTGAATGGCCATGTAGTACTGAAGCTTCGCCATCGAGCTCTGGTCGGTCCTCGAACTCGAGATCGCCTGCGCCAGCATGTCGCCGGCGGCCCGCGCCTCCGGAAACTGGGCGCTCCCGTGAAGGACCTCGCCGGTCGTGTGAACCCAGTCTTCAAAGAAGATGTGCTGCAGCTGGGCGACGACCGGCCCCTCGACCCGGATCATGGTCTCCCGCCACTCGAAGGGGTTCCGCGCGTTGCCTTTCCACCGGTCGTCGATCCCGACACCGCCGCAGAAGCCGATGCGCCCGTCCACGGTGAATATCCGGCGATGCGTGCGATTGCCGACCTTGTAGAGCGAGTAGATGCGGAGAGGCTTGTAGATCTCGACGCGGGCGCCGGCCGCTGTCATCTCGTCGGCGAGCTGCCCCAGCGACGAGCCCCATCCGTCCACGAGAACGCGGACCGCGACGCCCCGCCGGGCCCGCTCCGCCAGAGCCCGCGCGACGCGCGTGCCGAGCTCTCCGTCGTCGAAGATGTAAGTCTCGAGGTTGATCGACGCCTGCGCGTGCTCGAACGCCTCGATCATCGAGGCGAAAATCTCGTCCCCGTTCTGGAGGAGATCGGCGCGATTTTCCGCGACGAGGTCGGTCCCGAATGCGTCCAGAGACCTGCGGAATTCGGAGCTGTCGACGCCATACGCCGGCTCGTACTCGTAGACCGTTCGCTTTTCGGAAAAAATGTAAGAGCAGCCGCTCAACGGAAGCAGCAGCGCCACCGCCATCAGAAAGGCGAGGGGCAGAAGGCGGATCCCCCTTACCTGAAGCCCCTTCGCCGGGTGGCCGGCAAGGGAGCCCCGCCGCTCGCCCCAACCCTCCCCGTCGGGCGCGGGGACGCGGTCTCTCATTCCGACGCCTTCCCGAGAGTGTCGCGCCTCACTCGAGCCCTCTCCCCGAGCCCGGGGCGAGGGAACAGGGCTGCGCCCCCACCATGATGGTGGCCAGGCTCGCAGCGGGAGGAGTCTCCTGACCGAAGGGAAGGAGGAGCCTCCCGTTGCGGGAGCGGGAGCGAACGCAGTGAGCGGAGGCGACGGAAAACGCAGGCCCGGAGTGAGCGAAGACGACCTTCGCATACTCTGTGCTGATGCGTTTCAACCGAACTCGCCGACCGCGCAAGCCGAAAGTCTATCGAATCCCCGTGGAGACCTACGTGATCGTCCTCGCGATCGCGTTTGCCCTCTCCGTCGCCATGTCCATGCTGTCGCGGCCGAAGGAGGTGCACTACCTGCTGCCGCACCGCTTCTCCGTCGAAGACGAAGCGTTCCTGCCTTCGGCGCACGCGCTGACTAACCCCTCCCTCCTTCCGGGCAACCGCGTCCGGGTGCTCGTCAATGGACGAGAGATCTTCCCGGCCATGCTCGCGGCGATTGCGGGCGCGAAGCGCAGCGTGAACCTCGAGTCCTACATCTTCTGGTCGGGGACGGTCGCGAACAAGTTCCGGGACGCCCTGATCGACCGCGCCCGGCATGGCGTTCAGGTCCGGCTCATTCTCGACTCCGTAGGCTCCAAGTCAAAGCTCAAGAACCCTGACATCGTCGCGCTGCGGCAGGCCGGCTGCTTCCTCGAGATCTACCATCCTCTCCGTCCCTGGAACCTGAACTCCTTCGACAACCGCACCCACCGGCGGATTTTAGTCGTCGACGGGAGGATCGGATTCACCGGCGGTGCGGGCATCGCGGACGAGTGGCTGGGCGACGCGGACGCCAAGGATCACTGGCGCGACACGCAGGTCCAGGTGGAAGGGCCGGTCGTGGCGCAGCTCCAGGCCACGTTCCTCGAGAACTGGTCCGAGGTCCGGGGCGAGGCGCTTCTCGGCGAAGATTTCTATCCCCGCCTCGAGCCGCTCGGACCCAGTCGCTCGCAGGTGATCCACTCGACCTCGAGGGCTCCGAGCTCCGCGACGAAGCTGCTGTACGCGGTGTCGATCGCCTCGGCAAGCAAAAGCCTCTACCTCTCGAACTCGTACTTTCTGCCCGACAGGGAAACGACGACCGCCCTCGTCGAGGCGGCCCACCGCGGCGTCGACGTCCAGGTGATCGTTCCCGGCGAGGTGAACGACGTTCCCGCGACGAAGGCCGGAGGCCGCTCTGCGTTCGGGGACCTGCTCCGGGGTGGGGTGAAGATCTTCGAATACCAGCCGACGATGTTCCATCCGAAGACCATGGTCGTCGACGGGGTGTTTTCGACGATCGGATCTACGAACTTCGACAACCGCTCTTTTCGTAAAAACGACGAAATCAACCTCACGATCGCAGATCCGGCTGTGGCCCTTCGAATGGAGGAGCTCTTCCGGAGCGACCTCGCGCACTCTCGCCAGTACACCGCGCGGGACTACGAGCGCCGCTCGGTGAAGGATCGGATCTTCGAGTGGGCAGTCGTTCCGTTCCGCTCGGAACTGTAAAATCGCCAAGAGTTCGAACAAAGCACGTTACAAAACCCTACAGTTCGGTGACAAGGATCGTCACTCGATCTCACGGTGTTTGAGCCAAATAACTGGCCATCAAACACTTACTAAATCTCGGCGCATGGCCGCAGCCTTGCAATACTGTTCTGCGAGGACACAAAATCCTCACTCCTCCTTTCGCCCCCCCGGCGGCCCCACCCCGTCCGGGGGTATTTTTTTCCCCCAAAAGCGGGGCCCGCTTCTTGCTCGCCTCCAACTTCATGAAACAGAACGAAATCGAGCAGCGCTCGTCTGAGACTGGCGAACCGCTCCCCGTCGCGCAGGACAGCCGTCCCCCCGAACAGCTCGAGTCCACGACCCGTCACATTTTCCTGATGCGGGACGGCGAGTACCGGTGTTCCCGCTGCGGTGCTTCGATGAACGACAGATCTTTAAACGAGGAGTGTGCTGAAGGAGGGCGATAGGGCGCTGAACGCTGAACGCCGGGCGGGATACGGCGGCGGCGTCCTACAGGTTTGGTTTCGACTTCATCCGATCCGAATCGTCCTTCTCGATCTCTTTCGCCCTTCGTTTCCGCCTTCCTCCATCCCCCCCGCCCCCGCCCGACGCCCCACCCCCGGCGCCCTCCCCCCACCTGATACCGTTTCCCGTCCATGCGTGTCCTCGCGGGAGACATCGGCGGGACGAAGACCGCCGTCGGCATCGTTGAAATAGGCGCCCGGAGTCTCTCGCTCGAAAGAGCAAAGAAGTACCCGAGCGCAGGCTACGGTTCTCTCGAGGAGATCCTCGAAGATTTCTTGAAGCGGGAGCAAAGGGTCCCTCGCGTGGCGGGGCTGGGGGTGGCCGGGCCTGTCGTTGGCGGACGAGCCCGTATCACCAAGCTCCCGTGGGTCATCGCGGAAAAAGACATTTCCAGATCCCTCCGGATTCCCCGCGTCCGGCTGGAGAACGACTTCGTCGCCGCCGCTCTGGGGATTCCCTACCTGACCCGGCGCCAGATCGCTACGGTCGCGGGGGGCGAAGAAGAGCAAGGCGGACCGATGGCGTTGATCGGCGCGGGCACAGGCCTCGGGCAGGCGGCGCTGTGGAGGGCGGGGGGACGTGTCGACGCATTGCCGTCGCAGGGAGGACACGCGGATTTTGCTCCGCGCAGTCCAAGAGAGGACCGACTCGTGGTCTTCGTGCGCCGGCAGTTCGGAAGGGTGAGCCGCGACCGTCTGCTATCGGGAGAAGGGCTCGCGCACATCTACGATTTCCTCAAAGCCGATGGAGCGGCCCCCGAGTCTCCTGCCGTCGCCGGCGCGTTTCGGACCGAGGACCGCGCGGCCGTGATTG
>JBDUBI010000194.1:0-4736 GCA_040004225.1 Acidobacteriota bacterium | reverse complement strand
CGTCGACGGGGAAGACCTCGCGTCTTTGCTGCGCCGGATCGGCGGGCTCCCGCAGGCCAAGGCGCTCGAGATCGCGCGCCAGCTCTGCGCGGGTCTGTCCGCGGCCCACGAGCGCGGGGTTCTGCACCGGGACTTGAAGCCCGCCAACATCATGGTGGACGGCCGCGGCCGGGCGCGGATCATGGACTTCGGGCTGGCGGTCGCCGTCGGAGGAGACGCCGGGACGGACATCGCCGGCACGCCCGCGTACATGGCGCCGGAGCTCTTCGCCGGGAAGGGCGCGTCAGTGCGCAGCGACCTCTACGCGCTCGGGCTCGTCCTGTTCGAGCTCTACACCGGCCGGCACACGTTCGACGCCGCCACGATGGCGGGCTACCGCCAGAAGCATTCGGAAGAAATCCCGGCGAGTCCCTCGGCGCTCGTCGCCGGAATCGATCCGGCCGTCGAGCGGGCTATCCTGCGCTGCGTCGAGAAGGACCCGCAGATGCGGCCGGCGTCGGCGGCCCAGGTCGCCGCGGCGCTCCCGGGAGGAGATCCGCTCGCGGCCGCGCTCGCGGCGGGGGAGACGCCGTCGCCCGAGATGGTGGCGGCCGCCGGCAGCGAAGACCGGCTGTCTCCGGCCATCGCGCGAGGCCTCGCCGCCGCAGCGGCGGCCGTGATGCTGATCCATGCGCTTCTGGCTCCTCGAATCAGCGTCCTGCCGCTCGCTGGATCCGAGAAGTCGGGCGAAGTCCTGCGAGTGCGCGCGCGCGACATCCTGGCCGGACTGGGCATGCCCGAGCGTCCGGCCGACTGGGCGGGGACCCTCGCGCCCGAGCCCGATTTCTTGGAATGGGTCGCCGGCCAGGACAGCTCTCGCGAACGCTGGAGTCATGGCATCTCGCGCGACGGGCTGAGCTACACGTACCGCGAGAGTTCGGCGCCGCTGGTTCCCGAGGACTTCACGGGCGGCCCTTTTCCATCGCCGCTCGTCACCGAATCGGATCCTCCGCCGGTGCGCACCGGGATGAAGGAAGTGATCCTCGACCCGGAAGGCCGGTTGAAGGCGCTCCACATCGTGCCGGCGCAGGTCGAGAAGCCTTCGGGACCCGCGCCCTCCGCCGACTGGTCGCCTCTCTTCCGCGCCGCGGGTCTCGACGTGAGTCTCTTTCGGCCTGTGGCGCCTCGATGGAGCCCGCGCTCGTACGCCGACGTTCGCGCGGCGTGGGAGGGTCCTCACCCGGAGCGCCCGGGCCTCACCATGCGTGTGGAGGCGGCCGCCGCGCATGGCCGGCCGGTCTCCTTCCTGTGGCTCGGCCCGTGGTCCCGGCCTTCCCGGGACATCCCCGACTCCCGTAGCGCCGGAGCCAAAGCGGCGGACCTGGTATGGACCTTGATCCTCATGAGTTTGCTCTTCGGCGGCGCATGGATGGCGCGCCGCAACCTGCGCGCGGGACGGGGCGACCGTCGAGGAGCCGCCCGCCTCGCGGCCGTGATGGTGATCTTGCAGCTTTCGATGTGGGCCCTCGGCGCCCACCACGTCTCGAACCCACTGCCCGAGCTCGACATCTTCACCCTCGGGCTGGCGAACGCCCTTTTGCTCGGCGTCTTCTTCTGGGTCGCCTACGCTGCCCTCGAGCCCTTCATGCGCCGCCACTGGCCCCGGATGCTCATCTCGTGGACCCGGTTGCTCGCGGGAGGCTGGAAGGACCCGCTCGTGGGGCGCGACCTTCTCGTGGGCGCGTCGGCGGGCGCGCTGATCGGCATCGTGATGGGCCCGATCCGGCGATTCATTCCGGGCTGGATCGGCGAGCCTCCTCCGATTCCACGCGGCATGACGGGCGATCCATCCAGTGTTCGCAGCGCGCTGGCGTGGCTGATCCACCCGCCGGCAGCCAGCCTCGCGTGGGTCCTTGGACTCGTGATGTTCCTCGTGCTGGTCCGCCGCATCGTGCGCTTCGAATGGATCGCCGCGATCATCGTGGCGCTCTTCTTCTCCGCGAACTACCTGGGCACGCCTCCACTGCACGTGACCCTGCCGGTCGTCGCGGTGACCACGGGCCTTCTCGTCGTGGTCGCCATCCGCTTCGGCCTGCTCGCGGCTCTCGTCTGCCAGACCTGCAGCCTGTGGCTCGGGGCCTTCGTGATGACGCCGGACCCTTCGACCTGGTACTTCTACCCGGGGGCAATCGCGATCGGCCTCGTCCTCGCGTTGGCACTCTGGGGTTTGCATACGACGACGGCCTCCGGCGGCGGGGCAGTGGCAGCGCAGGAGCGCTGAGGATTCCGGCGTCTGGCCCCAATTGGCGTCTGGGGTCAGTCCTGATTCGCTGATTTTGACGATGGGATAAACCCGCGCTGGCGTCGGAGCAAAAGTCAGAATCCCCAAAATCAGCCGACAGGTTGACTCTGGCCGCCCTCAAGCTGAGGAATGCCGAAGGACCGATAACGTCACGGAATCAGCGAATCAGGACTGACCCCAATTGTGAGCGGAATTATGATGGCGCCAAAATGGCGCGCCATCCCGCTGCACGCGTTTCATGACGGTCGAGCCGGGCACGCGCCTCGGTCCGTACGAGATTCTTTCGCCGCTCGGTGCGGGCGGCATGGGCGAGGTCTATCGCGCGCGGGACAGCCGCCTGGAACGCGACGTGGCGATCAAGGTGCTCCCTGCCGCCCTCGCTTCGAACGCGGAGCGCCTGAAGCGCTTCGAGAAGGAGGCGCGTTCCGCCTCCGCCCTGAACCATCCGAACATCGTCACCGTCTACGACCTCGGAACCACGGATGGTGTCTCGTGGATTGCCATGGAGCGGGTCGGAGGGGACACCCTCCGTAAGATTCTCGCCTCCGGTCCGCTTCCACTGAAGAAACTCCTTGCCTGCGGCGCGCAGATCGCGGAGGGCCTCGCCAAGGCCCACGCGACCGGCATCGTGCACCGGGATCTCAAGCCCGAGAACCTCATGATGACCAGGGACGGCACCGTCAAGATTCTGGACTTCGGGCTCGCGAAGCTCACGGCGCCGGCGTCCGAAAGCGAGGGCGGCGACGCCTCGCACTCTCCGACGATGTCGCTGGGAACAGAGGCGGGCATCGTCGTCGGAACGGTCGGGTACATGTCGCCGGAACAGGCGATTGGCTCCGTCGTGGATTTCCGGTCCGACCAGTTCTCGTTCGGATCGATCCTCTACGAGATGGCGACGGGAAACCGGGCGTTCTCCCGGGCGAGCGCCCCGGAAACCATGGCGGCGATCATCCGGGACGAGCCCGAACCGCTCGCGACGGCCGCGCCCTCGACGCCCGTTCCCTTCCGCTGGATCGTCGAGCGCTGCCTCGCGAAGGATGTCGAGGAGCGGTACGCCTCCACGAAGGACCTCGCGCGCGACCTCGGACGCATCCGTGAGGGACTTTCCGAGGGGAGCTTCTCCGGAGCGGAGGCCGCCATGCCCGCTCCCGCCCCGCGGCGGCAGACGAGGGTCGGTCTCGCCCTCGCGGCGGCCGTCGTCGTGGCCGCCGCGGCAGCGGGCGCCCTCGCGATGCGGAGGCCACGGAGCGGCCCGCCGCTCTACCGCCCCGTCTCGTTTCACCGCGGCTCTCTGGGCGTTGCGCGTTTCGCGCCGGACGGGAAGACGATCCTCTACACCGCCGCCTGGCAGGGCCACGCCCCGCAGCTCTACTCGACGCGCCTCGACAGCATCGAGTCCACGACGCTTCCGCTGCCGAGCGCCAACCTGCTTTCGATCTCGAACGGAGGAAAGCTCGCGATCCTCCTCCTCCACGGCAACGGCCCTTCCGCGATCGCGGAGGTCTCTCTCGCCGGCGGCTCGCCGCGCGAGCTCGTCACGAGCGATCCGCCGGGAGCGCTGATGTTTGCGCAGGGGGTGGCAGACTGGTCCCCCGACGGGGAACGTCTGGCGATCATCCGCGACGGCGCCCTCGAGTTCCCGGTCGGGAAGGTTCTCGTGCCCGCCTCCGACGGGCAAATCGCGGGGATCCGGTTTTCCCCGGACGGGCGCCGGATCGCCTATTCCATGGAAAAAGCGCCGAACAACTGGGACGTCGCCGTCGTGGACCTCGCGGGGGAGAGAAAGACACTCGTCACCGGATGGGAATTTATCGCGTCGCTCGCGTGGCACCCGGTCACGGGCGAAATCTGGTTCTCCGGCCGCAACCGGACAGCGAACGTCGGCGTCGTCGAGCTCCACGCCGTCTCGCTGTCCGGGGAGGAGCGCGTCGTCGGCCGCACGCCGCAGCTCTTGATCGTGCAGGACATCGGGCGCGACGGCCGCGTGCTGGCGCGCAGTGACGACTGGCCAGAGACGATGATCTGCATGCCTCCCGGCGGATCGCGCGAGCTCGACCTGACGTGGCTCGACTTCTCGCAGGACGTGGCGCTGTCGAAGGACGGGCAGGACGTCCTCTTCAAGGAGGGAGGCGCGGGGGCCGGCGCGTCGGGAGGCGTGTACATCCGAAAGACGGACGGCTCGACGCCCGCGGTGCGCCTGGGCGACGGCTGGGATGCGGAGGATCTTTCCGCCGACAAGAAGTGGGTCGTCCAGCTCCAGCCCGACCGCCTGACGCTGCTGCCAGTGGGGCCCGGAGAGAAGAAGGTGATCCACGATCCCAACTTCCGCTACGTGCGCGCCGCATGGTTTCCGGACGGCAAGCGGCTTCTCGTGACGGCGGCGGAAAAGGGACACGGCAGGCGTCTCTACGTGCGGGACCTCGGCGCCGGCCCGCCGCGGCCGATCACGCCGGAG
>JBDUBI010000232.1:0-16412 GCA_040004225.1 Acidobacteriota bacterium | reverse complement strand
GGAGCGCAGCTCTGCCCCCTCGCCCCGGGCTCGGGGAGAGGGTTGGGGTGAGGGGGAATCCGTCAACTTCGCTCACTGCGGGAGCTGCGTTCGCCTGGGATCTGGGAGTGGGTTGGTTTAAGACTTATGTCACCTGTTTCGTGACGCCGCCCGGGGCGGGATCGCCCGGAGTGGCGGATTCGGTGTTACCTCATCAGATCCGGAGCCGTTTTCTCCTCCCGGTCGGCCGCCGTGGTAAAGGCGATTCCGGCGGGCCCGCGCACGATCCAGATCTTCTCGTTGGGAGGCGCGGCAATTGGCCGCCAGGCGCGGGAGAACGAAAACCCGAGGGCTTTCAGCACCCCCGGAAATCGCGCGAAGGTGCGCGCCGTCCCGCCGGTGCGGCCGCGCCAGGGCACCGTCCTTTCCCCCGAGCGCAGCTGCGCGAGACCCTCCCAGGAAAAGCCGAGAGGGGAAGACGCGACCGAGACGACCTCGGCTTCGAGCGGTTCTGCCGCGCCGGCCTCGCGGCGGGCCTTGCCTCCGTCGGAGACATAGAGAGCCAGGGGCGTGCGCCAGAGGCTCCCCAGAGTCCGCGGAAGGGGAGGGTCCGCGGCGCGCGCGAGCACCAAGAAAAAGAGCGCGGGCACGAGCGCCACGACCGCGGCGGCGCCCGCGAGAAGGCGTCCGAAGAGCCCCTGCGAGCCGGGAGAAGCCGCGCGCGCGGCGGCGAGCAGCGATCCCGCCGCAAAAAGGAATCCCGCCGCGCCCGTGATCGCGGCGAGCGGAGGCGCTTCCGCGTCGGCGATGCGAAAGGCGCGCGCGCCTGCCACCGCGGCGATCATGACCCCCACTTCGGCAGCCGCGGCGGCCCATAACAGAGGACGGCGTGTGCCGCCGACCCGCCGGCGCAGCTCGCGCGCGGCGGCGCCCCGAGGAAAGCGCACGGGATGACCCTCCGGGCACGAGGCGAGTTCCGGATCCGCGGCGAGGCGGTCGCACTGTCGGCACCGCACCAGAGTGCCGGTCTCCCACCCGTACCGCCCGCGCGCGATCGCTCGCGCCGAAGCGGCGGCCGCCGCGAAGACGACCACGGCGAATGAGGCCCAGGCGGCCAGACGCAGCGCTCCGACCGCGGGCGAAAGGGCTGCGCCGAACAGGCGCTCGAACGCACGGGCCGCGGTTGGAATCACGTCGGTGTCTTTCGGACCTATCGAGGCCGTTGCATCCGGAATGCCAGCCTCTTATATCCTCGATGCATCGTGAGCCCGGAGGGTGAGAAGGCGAAGCTCCTTGCGGACGAAGTCCGTCGTGCCGTGGCGGCCGCGGCCCCCGCGGGCGCGCCCGCCGCCTCTCCCGATTCGGCGAGCCCGGAGGAAAAGACCGTCCACCGCGCGGGCGAGCGCGCCCAGGGCCACCTGACGCCCTCCGTCCCGGCCGGAGCGCGGCTTTCCGGCGTGAAGCGGGCGGCGCTTCGCGCGCTCCGCTTCGTGTGGCGGGACCAGGCCGCGTTCAACGCTCTCACACTGGAGGCGCTCGACGCCCTTCGCGAGGGCCTGGCCAGGGAACGCCAGCGCCGCCTGGACGCCGTGCTTCGGGTCGAACGCGAAGAGGCCGAGCGCGCCCGCTGGTCGGCGGCCTGGGAGCGGCGCGCCGTCATCACCGACGGACGTTTCGCGCTCCTCGAAAGGGCGAGCGGCGGGGCCCCGGGGCCCTCGCCGGGTGGCGGCGGGATTCCGTCTCCCGGGCCCCCGGCGTTGCCTCCCGCCGTCTACAGCCTTTTCGAGGAACGGTTCCGAGGATCCCCGGAGGAGATCTCGCGCAAGCAGCGCACCTACCTTCCGTTTCTAAAGGACGCCCCCGGACCGGTCTTGGACGTCGGCTGCGGGCGCGGCGAGTTCCTCGCTCTCCTCCGCGAAGCGGGTTTCTCCGCTTCCGGCGTGGAGGTCAACCCCATTGCGGCGGAGGAGTGCCGGTCCCGCGGACTTGTGGTCGAGGAGGGTGACGCCCTGGCGTGGCTCGTGGCGCGGCCGGCGGCATCGCTCGGCGCTGTCGTGGCGCTGCAGGTGGTGGAGCACTGGACGCCCGAATCGATCTTCGTTTTTCTGCGTGAGGCGCTCCGCGTCCTCGCCCCTGGCGGGCTGCTGATCGCCGAAACGATTAACACCGACTCGCTGTCGGCCTGGAAGGCTTTTTTCCTCGACCCGTCGCACGTGCGTCCGGTCCCACCCGAGGCCCTGAAGTTCCTCGCCGAAGCCGCCGGGTTCGGGGAGGCGCGGATCGAGCTGCTCTCCGCGCTCCCGCCCGAGGCGCGCCTGGAAGAGTCAGACGGGAACGACGCGAAGTTGAACGCGCTCCTCTTCGGGCACCAGGATTACGCCGTGCTCGCCCGGTCGCCGGGACGAGCGGGGCCGGAGTGATGCCGCGCCGCGACTCGGGTTCGGCATCGCGCGCGCGTTCGCGCACCGCCGCGTGACCCGGCCCCCGCGCATCCTCGTGCTCGGGGTCCAGACGCCTTTTTCCGAAGGCGGCGCGGAGAAGCACGTCCGGCGCCTGACCGACGAGCTGCAGCAGAGGGGGATCGAGGCCGATCTCGTCACTCTTCCCTTACTCGAGCGCGAGCGCTTCGACCTTCTGCGCAGCGCGCTCTCGTGGAGGAGCCTCGACCTGTCGGAAGTGGGGGGCCGCCCGGTGGACGCCGTCATTGCGACCCGATTCCCGAGCTATGCCGCAAGGCACTCGAACAAGGTCGTCTGGCTCATTCACCAGTACCGCCAGGCCTACGACCAGTTCGGGACGCCGTACAGCGATTTCACGGCGAGCGCGGAGGACCGCCGGACGCGCGAGGCGATCGCGCAGGTCGACCGGGTCGGTCTGACCGAGGCGCGCCGCGTATTCGCGAATTCGCAGACGGTGGCCGACCGCCTGACGCGGTTCAACGGAATCCAGAGCGAGCCGCTCTACCACCCTCCGCCCCTCGCCGGCCGCTACCGCAGCGGGGAATTCGGCGACTACGCCCTCTGCGTGGGCCGCCTCGACGCCTGGAAACGAGCCGATCTCGCGATCGCGGCCCTCGTCCACGCCCCCCGGACGCGACTGATTCTGGTCGGGCGCGGGCCGGAAGAGGACCGATGCCGCCGGCTCGCCGCCGAGCTCTCCGTCGCGGACCGCATCCGATGGGTGGCCCGGGCGGAGGAGGACGAGCTCCTGAACCTGTACGCCGGCGCGCGGCTCGTCGTCGTTCCTCCGGCCGGAGAGGATCTCGGATACGTCCCGCTCGAGGCGTTCCTCTCGGGCAAGCCGGTCTTGACGACCGACGACTCCGGCGGTCCGCTGGAATTTGTCGAGCACGGCGTGACGGGCTTCGTCGTTCCTCCACGACCCGAGGCCGTGGGTGCCGCGATCCGGGTCGCCTGGGGAGAGGTCGACGCCCTGCAGGCGATGGGCGAACGGGGGCGCGCGCGCGTCCAGGCTCTGACCTGGGACGCGGCAGTGAACGCGCTTCTCTCGGCGGCGGGGCTCGAGCGGCCATGAGTGGCGGCGAAAAAGTTTTCCAGGACCGAGACGAGGCGCTCCTCCGCCTCGCGCGGGAAAGCGGCGGCTGGCTGGGGGAGCTCGGCGTCCGGCCCGACGACGACCAGTGGATCCGAGCGCACGCGGAGACCCTGGCGAGCCTCTTTCGGGCCCGGCGGCAGGGAAGGGCGGGCTGGCTCTACCGCCTGGCGCGCAGGGCGGCCCGGACCGCGAGGTAGCCAGCCAGGGTCCCGTCTTCGAACTGGAAGTCGGGATGGTTCGCGACTTTCGGATGATCGTGCGGCTGCATCAGGTCGTCCGCGGAAAGCGTGGGATCGATGCGGCGGGCGATGTCCGCCAGGCGGACTCGCTGAGCGTCGATCATCTCGTCGAGCAGCGCGGCGATCGGCGGTGGCTCTCTCTGCTCGTCTTTGGAGCTCATTTCGCGACTATAAGGGAGCTTCCCGGGCTCAAAGGGGGAACGCCTGAATCCGGTTGCGTCCCGCGGATTTCGCGGAATAGAGCGCCTCGTCGGCGTGGACGAGCAACGCCTCGCGACCGGAAGCGCCTTTCGCATCGGCGACTCCGCCGGAAACGGTGATGCGGAACGGGCTCCCGGCGCTTTCAAACCGTTCCGCCTCGACAGCGGCGCGAATCCGGTCGGCGACCGCCCGCGCCGCCTCGGCGCTGGTCTCCGGAAAAAGGACGGCAAACTCCTCGCCGCCGTAGCGGCAGGCAATGTCCGTACTGCGAACCGCGGCCCGCACGATCTCGCCGAAGCGGCGGATCGCGACGTCTCCGGCGGCATGTCCGAGCGAGTCGTTCAACGCCTTGAAGGAGTCGAGGTCGAAGGAGGCGACCGCGAGATTTCCTCCGTACCGCTCGCGCCGCGCCCACTCCTCCGAAAGTCGCGTTTCGAAATATCGCCGGGACGCCAGGCCGGAGAGCTCGTCGGTGACGGCGATCGTCCAGTTGCGGAAGGCGTGCAGAGACGCCGTCAGGGGACCGAGGAGGGAGCGGATCTCCTCCCGAGTGGCATCCGCAACCGTCTCCGAGCTCGTCAGGTCGAGGTGGGCGATGAGCCGATCGCCGGAGTAGAGGGGCAGCCGCAGACGCCGCGAGGGCGGTCCTCCCGAGAGAAGATCGCTCGGCGCAAACGAGCGTTCCGTCTCCGTGGCCGTGAGCTCCCGGAGGCGCGCGGGGTCGATCGCCTCGTCCAGATGAGGGCTGGCGATTTCCTGCACCGGCTCGGGCTCGAGGCCCGGCCCGGGGGACGACACGGACCAGACCTCCTCGATGCGCCGGTCCGATCCCACGCGGTAGAGGTCGAAACGGGTGACGGGCAGCACTTCGGCCGTCGCCGCGAAGGCGTGCTTCAGGATGTCGCGGAGATCTGGAGACTCGCCGATGAAGTGGCCGCGGCGCTCGCGAAGGTTCAGGCGGCCGCGCAACCGCGTCAGGCGCGCGCGAAGCGAGAGCGCCGAAGCGGAGGCGACGGCGGCGGTCAGAACGAGGAGGGCGTCGACCCAGAGAGGGAGCAACCCGGAGAGTTTATAAGGGAGCGCGCGCACCGCGCGGCTCCACACCCGGGCCGCGCGCGTCCCACGCGCAGCCCGGGTCTGCCGAAGGGCGGCGATGAGGCGGGAGGGGGTCGGGGCGATAACTCGTGGCGCGCGTCCCGCGCGCCCCGCTAGCGGATTTGCGCGGCCCCTCGCGCTTCCGGAATAAAAAAAAAGGCCCCCGGGTGGGGGCCTCTGTTCTATCCAGCAGGAAAGTTACTTCTTGGTGGCGGTCGACGTCGTGGTCTTCGTATCGGTCGTCGTTGTCATGCTGCCCGAAGCGGCAGGCGTCATGTCCATGGCCGGCGTCGTCATCATCGTGCCAGTCGTCGTCGTCGTCGTGCCGGTGGCCGTGGTGCCGGTTTCCTCGACGACAGTCGGCTGCTCGGTGGTGGTCGTCGTCTCCGTAGACGTCTCTTCCTTCTTCTTGCAACCGGTGACAAGCGCCGTCGCGAACACGGCAACAAGACCCAGGGTCACGAGCTTCTTCATATCCCTCATCTCCTTTTCTCTCTAAGCGTCTTTTTATACGCGAAAAGAATCCCCGCAAAAATCGCGGTCGGATGATATCCCAACCGCCTGCCCTGTCAACAAGCCGGGGGCTCGACTCCGCCCGCAGCCGCTTGTATTCTTGCGATTCCCGGGCCAACTCCGGTCCCGGCCCGAGGAGGTCACCTTGTTCGAGGGTCTTTCAGAGCGGGTTCAGGGTGTGTTCAAAGACCTGCGCGGTGAGGGTCACCTGACCGACTTTCACCTCGAGACGGCGTTGCGCCAGATCCGTCTCTCTCTGCTGGAAGCCGACGTCGCGCTGCCCGTCGTCCGCGAGTTCACGGCGCGCGTCAAGGAAAAGGCGGTCGGCGGAAAGGTCCTGCAGCAGCTCTCCCCGGCGCAGGAAGTGACCCGCATCGTCCGCGACGAGCTCATGGCGCTTCTGGGCGGCCAGAAGACGGACCTCGTTCTGGACGGAAAGCCGGCCGTGCTGGCTCTCGTCGGTCTGCAGGGGTCCGGCAAGACCACTTCCGCGGGGAAGCTGGCTCTCTTTCTGAAAGGGCGGGGGCGCTACCCGCTGCTCGTTCCCGCCGACCTCGCCCGCCCCGCGGCGATCTCGCAGCTGATGACACTCGGACGACAGATCGGAGTCCCCGTCTTCGACCCCGCCGGTCGAAAAGATCCGGTCGAGGTCGCGAGAGACGGAGTTCGGGAAGCGAAGCTCACGGGGCGGGACACCGTTCTGATCGACACCGCCGGACGCCTGCACATCGACGACGAGCTCATGAGGCAGGTCCGGGAAGTCGTCGACGCCACGGGTCCCCGTGAAATCCTGTTCGTCGCGGATGCGATGACCGGCCAGGACGCGGTCCGTTCCGCCGCTGGTTTTTCCGCCGTCCTCCCGCTGACGGGAGTGATCCTGACGAAGACGGACGGCGATGCGCGGGGAGGGGCCGCTCTCACGGTCGTGTCGACGATCGGCAAGCCCATCAAATTCGTCGGGGTGGGGGAGAAACTCGAAGACTTCGAACCCTTTCACCCCGACCGGATGGCGTCCCGAATCCTCGGCATGGGAGACGTCCTTACCCTGATCGAAAAAGTCGAGGCGCAGGTCGACGAGTCGGCGGCGCGTCGGATGGCGGACCGGGCGGGAGCCGGAGAATTCTCTCTCGAGGATCTGCGCGAGCAGCTCCAGTCCATGAAAAAGATGGGCCCTCTCTCGAGCCTCATCGACCTGCTACCCAAGGGGGGCGCGTTTCGGGGACTCTCCGCCCCCGACGCCGTCGACGAGAAGCAGCTGACCCGGGTGGGCGCCATGATCGACTCGATGACGCCCGAAGAGCGCAAATACCCCCAGATCTTGAACGGGTCCCGAAAGAAGAGGGTCGCCAGCGGCTCGGGGACGAGCGTCTCCGAAATCAACCGGCTCCTGAAGCAGTACCAGCAGATGCGAAAACTCATGAAAACGGCCCGGAAGGGCATGCGGGGACTCGACATGTCCCGCCTGCCTCTCCCGCCGCCCCGACAGACCTGATCCCCGGTTTCTGATATCGAAGAGGCGCTCGGGTCTGGTAGTATCCGCGGTTTCGTATCGAAAGGACTCCCAATGCTCAAGATCCGTCTGCGCCGGATGGGCGCTCGCAACCAGCCGTACTACCGCGTCGTCGTGTCGGACTCGCGACAGACCTCGCGGGCCGAGGTTCTGGAAGAAATCGGTTCTTACCACCCGCTGACCGAGCCGGCCGCCGTGTCGATCAACCGGGAGAGAGCGCGGTTCTGGATCGGAAGGGGAGCCGCCGTTTCGCCCACGGTCCGCTCGCTCCTCTCCCGGCCGGAACCGGCCTCCGCGCCGACCGCTGCCGCAGCGCCTGTTGCCGGCCGCGCCGCTGTCCCGGCGCCTCCCGCCTGATGGCTCCCGCCAGCGAGGGGGCCGCGATGAAGCGTCTGATCGAAACGATTGTCCGGCGGCTGTCCGACAGCCCGGAGGAGACGCGCGTCACGGAAGGCTTCGAGGGGCGGAATCCGGTGTATGACGTCTCGGTGCCGGAGCCGGACCGCGGCCGCCTGATCGGTCGGGAGGGCCGCACCATCCGCGCGCTTCGCGCATTCGTCGGCGCCGCCGCCGCCGCGCGCGGTAAGAAAGTCACGATCCGCGTCCGGGATTGAGCGCGTCCGGCTGCAGGATCTTCGGATGCTCCTGGTTGGATACGTCCGCCGTCCCCACGGCCTCGGGGGCGAGCTCTCCGTCGAGCCGATGACCGACTTTCCGGAGCGTTTTGTCCCGGGCGGGAAGGTGGAATGGCGGGCGGGCTCGCGTTTGGCGAAGCCCTCCGAAACTTCCGAACCCCGGCGACTGACCATCCGCACGGCACGCCGTCACGGGGAGCGCGTCCTTCTCTCCTTCGAGGGATTCGCCGGAGTGGACGCCGCTCGCGCGCTCGCGGGGGGCGAGTTGTCGGTACCCGACTCGGAGGCCGCTCCCCCGAGACCCGACTTCTACTACTCGCACCAGGTCGAAGGGTGGCGCTGCGAGGATCGGGAGGGCAGGCTTGCCGGCGTCGTGCGCAGCCTCGAGCAGACTGTCGCCGGCCCTCTCCTCGCGATCGAAACTCCCTCGGGCCGGGAGGCGCTCATCCCGTTCGTCGAACCGATCGTCGTCTCCGTCGACGAGAGTGAAAAGCGCATCGTCATCGACCCTCCGGAGGGGCTGCTCGAAGTCTGAAGCCGGGCTCCGGCATTCTTCTCAGCGCCTTTTCGCACCTTTTCATGCGCATCGAAATCCTGACGATTTTTCCCCGGTACTTCGACTCTCCTCTCGCGGAGAGTCTGCTCGGGAAAGCCATCGCGGGAGGTCTGCTCGAGGTCCGGATCACGGACCTGCGCACGTTCTCGACGGACAGGCACCGGAAAGTCGACGACGAGCCGTACGGCGGCGGGCCGGGCATGGTCATGATGGTTCCCGTCATCGCGGCGGCGGTCGAGGCGCGCCGGGAGAGCTCCCGCGCCTGGAGCATCCTCCTGACTCCCGACGGGACGCGGCTCGACCAGGCTCATGTCGAATCGCTCGCGCGCCGGGAGAGCCTTCTGCTCTTCTGCGGCCGGTACGAAGGGATCGATGAGCGGGCCCGTCAGCTGGGTCTCTTCGACGAGGAGGTTTCGCTGGGCGATTTCGTGTTGCCCGGGGGAGAGGCGGCCGCTCTCGCACTGCTCGAAACCGTGTCGCGTCTGATTCCCGGAGTCGTCGGAACGGCCGAATCGGTCGAGCGCGAGTCGTTCGCCCGGGAGCGGCTCGACCACCCTCATTACACGCGGCCGCGCGAGTTCCAGGGATTGCCCGTCCCGGACGTCCTTCTCTCAGGGGACCACGCGTCGATCGAACGCTGGCGCCGAGCCCGCGCGTACGAGCGCACGCTCGCCCGTCGCCCCGACCTGCTCGCCGCCCGCCCCCGTGAACCGGGAGAAGGGGAGGACTAGGCTGAAGGCGGCCCCTCGCCCCTCTTCGGGTTATACTGCGCTTTCGCTCAGTTTTGGTGTCAGGGCGGCCCTGGCGGCTCGCCGGACGACGTCTCAAGGAGAAGCTTCATGGCCGACATGCTGTTGGAAATCGAAAAGACCGCCCTCCGCTCCGGGCTTCCCGCGTTCGCGCCGGGCGACTCGGTGCGTGTCCACGTCAAAGTCCGCGAGGGTGAAAAAGAGCGCATCCAGATTTTTGCGGGAGTCGTCATCGCCCGGCGGGGCGGCGGATCGCGCGAAACGTTCACCGTCCGCAAGATCTCGAGCGGCATCGGCGTCGAGCGCATTTTCCCGCTCCACTCGCCCGTGATCGACCGCATCGAGGTGGAGCGGCGCGGCGCCGTCCGGCGCGCGAAGCTGTATTACCTCCGCGAGCGCAAGGGCAAGGCCGCGCGCATCGACGAAAAGCGCGTCCAGTAATCGGCCCGCGGACCCGTTGACCCCCGAGCCGCTCTCCACTCTTTTCGCGGAGCTCGGCCGGCTCGCGACACTCGATCGCCTCGAGCGGGAGGTCCGCCGGCGGGGTTATCAGTTCATCGCGGGAGTCGACGAGGCTGGCCGCGGCTCTCTGGCGGGTCCCGTCGTGGCCGCGGCGGTCATTCTTCCGGCGTCGTGCGTGCTTCCGGCCCTCGACGACTCCAAGAAGCTCGACGCGCCGACCCGGGAGCGGCTCGACGCGCAGGTCCGCCGGCGCGCGATCGCGGTGGGCGTCGGCGTGATCGAGGCGCGGGAGATCGATGTGCGCGACATTCTCCGCGCGAGCCTCGCCGCCATGCGGGCCGCCGTACTCTCCCTCGTTCCCGAGGCGGAGGTCCTCCTCTGCGACGCGGTGTCGGTTCCGGGAATCCGGCGTCCGCAGCTTCCGGTCGTGCACGGGGACGCGCTCTGTTCCTCGATCGCGGCGGCCTCCGTCGTCGCGA
Source organism: Acidobacteriota bacterium (assembly GCA_040004225.1). Lineage (GTDB taxonomy): Bacteria > Acidobacteriota > Thermoanaerobaculia > UBA5066 > Gp7-AA6 > JALYUA01. The sequence continues at coordinate 6,439 of JBDUBI010000232.1, read as the reverse complement.
AGGTCCACCGCGACCGGCTGCTGGACGAGCTGTCCCGCGACTATCCCGCCTACGGATTCGAGCACCACAAGGGGTACGGCACGCCCGAGCACTGGCAGGCGCTGCGCCGGTACGGGCCGTGTCCCGAACACCGCCTGAGCTATCGCGGGGTGGTTCTGGACCGGAATTGGATCGACGAGGATGTCGGCGCCGGGGTTGCGCGCCGCTCCGGTCCCCCGCGGAGCCGCGCCTCGCGCGCCGCGGTCCGATAATCCGGGCTAAACTTTAGGAAATGGCCACAAGCCGGGATCAGCTTCTCCAGTCGGCGGAGAAGTACGTCGGGAAGGGGAAGCTCGAGCAGGCGTTGAAGGAGTACCTCCGGGTTTTAGATGACAACCCGAAGGACATTGCGACGCTCAATCGGGTGGGGGACCTCTACGTCCGGATGAACCGGGCGGCCGAATCCATCCCTTTCTTTACCCGAATCGCCGACTTCTATTCGCGCGACGGCTTTTTCTTAAAGGCCATCGCCATCTACAAGAAAATCAACAAGATCGACCCGGCGCGACTCGAGGTCTACGACCGGCTCGCGGACCTGTACCACAAGCAGGGGCTCACACAGGACGCGCGCAGCCAGTACCAGGTCCTGGCCGACCACTACATGAAGAACGGCAAGACCGACGAGGCGGTCGCCGCGTTCAAGAAGATGGCCTCTGTGGATCCCAACGACCTGCGCATCCAGGTCAAGCTGGCGGACCTCTACCGGTCCACCAATCAGGTCGACCAGGCGGTGATGCAGTACGGCTTGATCGGATCGATGCTCCTGCGCCGCGGCGCTCACGACGAAGCCGCCGCGGTCTTCCAGAAGGCGCTCGAGCTCTCGCCGTCGGACGCCGGAATCCAGAAAAATCTGGTGCGGTCCCTGCTCGCTCAGAAGAACCCTTCCGCCGCGATCGCGATTCTCAAGGCCGCTCCCCGCACGGCCGACAGCCTGTCGCTCCTGGCGGAGGCGCAGCTCGAACTGGGCCAGAGAGGTGATGCCGCAAAGACGGCGGAGCAGGCCATCGCGCTCGATGCACGGCATGAATCCGGACGGATGCTTCTCTCCCGCGTCCGGATCGCCGAGACCTCGTACGATGCGGCCCTCGCGGCCGTGGTTCCCCTGGTCGAGGCGGCGATCGAGGCGCGTGATTTTCCACGGGCTGCAGCGGCTCTTGCGCCGATCTATTCCGCCGAGGCGTCTCATCCGGGCACCCTCGAGAAGCTCGCGGAAGTCCGGGAGGGCGAAGGCAACGCGCCCGACGCCGGGAAGCTGAGACTGGCGCTCGGGCAGGAACAGGAACGCCGGGGCGACCCGTCCTCCGCCGTCGAGAATTACCGACGCGTCCTCGCCGCCATCCCCGACCAGGAAGAGGCTCTCTCCCGTCTTCGGGAGCTGGCCCCCTCCGAAACTTTCGCTTTGCGCGGGGCGCAGGAGGTCATCGTCGACATCGACGAGGGGCTCCTTCCGGAAGTCGAAATTCTGACGGACGCGGAAGAACCGACGGAGCCTCCCGCGCCGGCTGCCTCGGCTCCCACCGCCCCGGCGCGCTCGCAGGAGGATCAGGAAATCGAGACACTCGTCGTGGAAGCCGAAGTCTTCGCCAAATACGGGCTGACCGACAAGGCCGTGGAGCGCCTGCGGGTGCTCGTGCGGCGCCGTCCCGACCTGCTTCCCGCGCGCGAGAGGCTCGTCGCATTGATGCAGGAATCGTCCAACCCGGCTCTCTCCCAGGAGGCGGAAGGCCTTGCGGCGGTCTATCGCGAGCTCGGCCGCGCGGGAGATGCGGAGGCGCTGCTCCACCGGCTGGGGCTCGCCGCCCGGGACGCAGAACAGCCCGCGGGCCGCTCCTCCACGACGGCGTCGATCGAAATTCCATTCGACGAGTTCAACCTCACCCCGGCGGCCGTCGACGCGTCGCCCGAATTTGTGGACGACTTCGGATCCGAGACCGTTCGCTTTTCCGCCACGGACCTCGGGATCGACGCGGCTCCCGCAGAGGCCCCGGCCCCGGAGGCCTCGTCGCGGCGGCTCACTCCCCTCCAGTCCCTCGTTCCGGTCGATTCGGACTTCGTCTCGTACGAGGAGCTCGGGTCCCTGCTCGGAGACGAAATGCACAAAGCGGGGGGAGCGCCCGCCCCCGCCGCCGCGCCCCTTCCGCCGTCCGTCGAAGACCACAACCTGTTTGCGGATGAGCAGCAGTTCTTCAACCTCGCCGAGGAGCTCGAGAAGGAGCTCGCGGATGAGGCGCCCCCGTCCTCCGCTCCCGCCATGGTCGGAGCGGAGGGAGAAGCGTCGCTCGAAGAAATCTTTCGCGAGTTCAAGAAGGGCGTCGAGCAGCAACTCTCCGCGGAGGATTACGAGACTCATTTCAACCTCGGGATCGCCTACAAGGAGATGGGTCTCGTCGATGAAGCCATCGGCGAGTTTCAGCTGGCGAGCAAGGATCCGGCGAGGGCCGTCGAATGCTGCAGCATGCTCGGCCTCTGCTTTCTGGAAAAGGGGATGCCCCAGCTTGCCGTGAAGTGGTACCGCAAGGGGCTCGACGCGGGCGACATCGAGGAGATGGAAACGGTCGGGCTGCTCTACGACCTGGGTTGTGTCTACCAGGACACGGGCGAAGTCGATCTCGCCTACCGGACGTTTCTCGAAGTCTACGGTTTGAATACGAACTACCGCGACGTCGTGCATCGCGTGAAAGAGCTCGAAGCGGTGAAAGGGACTTGAGACCTTCAACGGCGCCGGACTGTCGTCGCGCCGCCTCTTGATTCCCGACGTCGCCGCGGTCCGGACGCGCGAGGTTCCTCTCCTTCGCGCCGTCGATCTCCGTGTGGAGATTCCCGTCGACGGGATTCTTCGCCCGGCTGTCGATGGCATCTCCCTGACGATAGGACGCGGCGAGTGCCTGGCGGTCGTCGGCGAGAGCGGATGTGGAAAGACGATGCTCGGTCGCGCTCTGCTCGATCTTCTCCCCGAGGGCGCGCGGCGGTCGGGGTCGGTGCATTTCGAGGGGCGGGATCTCTCGCAGATCCCGGACTCCGCCTGGTCGGACATTCGCGGCCGCCGAATCGCTCTCGTGTTCCAGGAGCCTGGAGCGGCGCTCGACCCGGTACGGACGATCGGCGCGCAAATCGACGAGGCGCTGCGTCGGCACGCCGCAGGCACGTCGGCCGCTCGCCGACGCCGCGCGAAGAGCCTTCTCGCCGAAGTGGCCTTTCCAGACCCCGACCGCGGACTCTCCGAATATGCGCACCGACTGTCAGGCGGCCAGAAACAGAGAGCATTCCTCGCGATTGCGCTGGCGGGCGATCCGGCCCTCCTGATTGCGGACGAGCCCACGGCGTCGCTCGATGCGACCGTCGCGGCGGAGGCGCTGGATCTTCTCGACCGCCTGCGAAGGGAACGCGGGCTCTCGATTCTGTTGATCACCCACGACCTCGCGTCCGCGGCCCGGCGGGCGGATCGGGTGCTGGTGCTCTACGCGGGCCGGATCGCCGAGGAGGGTGGCGCGCGATCCGTGCTGTTCGATCCTCGCCATCCTTACACGCGCGCGCTGCTGGCCTGCGTTCCGCGCCTCTCCGACGCGGCCCTTCCGCGGCATCGCTTCCCGGCCATTCCGGGGTCGGTGCCGGACCTCGCGTTCCGGCCCCGGGGCGTCTGCGCGTTCGCTCCGCGCTGCCCGGATCGATTCTTTCCGTGCGAGCGCGCCGAGCCTCTCCTCTATCCCGCGGGATCCTCGATCGCGCGCTGCTTCCTGTTCGATCCCGACTCGTTTCCGGGAGAGCCCGGAGTCGCGCGGTGACGCGAGCGCCGGCTCCGGCGGGCGCAGAGCGGGCGCTTCTGGAAGCCCGCGGCCTGCGCAAAGCCTATCGCTCGCGCGGAACGCGGAAGCCGCTCGCGGCGGTCGACGGCGTGACCTTCCGACTGGAGGCGGGGAAGACCCTGGCCCTCGTCGGGGAGTCGGGCAGCGGAAAAACGACGGTCGGCCGCCTCCTGGCCCGGCTCGAGACGGCCGACGCGGGAAGCGTCTGGTTCGACGGACTCGACTGGCTCGCGCTCGGGGGAGAGGCGCTGCGCCGCAAACGCCGCGACGTGCAGGTCGTCTTCCAGGACCCGCAGACCTCGCTGAACCCGCGCATGCGGGTCGGAGATCAGGTGGCCGAACCGCTTCGCGTCCAGAGGCTCGTTCCCCGGCGCGAGCTCTCCGCGCGCGTCGCCGGGCTTCTCGAGGAAGTGGGCCTCGATCCCTCGGTCGCTTCGCGATTCCCGTCCGAGTTCTCCGGCGGGCAGAGACAGCGCATCGCCATCGCACGCGCTCTGGCCACCCGTCCGCGGCTGCTCATCTGCGACGAGCCCGTGTCCGCGCTCGACGCGTCTATCGGCGCGCAGATCGTCAACCTTCTCCTCGACCTGCAGCAAGACCTCAGCCTCGCCTACCTTTTCATCTCTCACGATCTTCCGATCGTTTCGCGCGTGGCCGACCGCGTCGCGGTTCTGTATCTCGGAAAAATCGTAGAAGAAGGCCCCACGGAGGCCGTCATCGGCCGGCCGCTTCACCCTTACACCGCGGCGCTGCTGTCTTCCGTCCCGGGAGAGGGGCCGGGAAAGGCGCCGTCCCGGATCGCGCTCCCGGGAGAGCCGGCCGGGGGATGGGAGGAGAGCGGCGGCTGCGCCTTTGCGCCGAGGTGCCCGATCGCGAGACCTCATTGCCGCGAGGAGACCCCGCCGCTGGCGGAAGTGCTGCCCGGGGCGTCAGCCGCCTGTTTCTACCCGGGAGAGCTCCGGATCCCCGCCGTCTCGGGTCCGTAGTTCTGTGCGGCGGTCTCCGGGCGTGGTTTATGATGGCGCCCCGGTTCCCCAGACGATTTTCAGACTGTGACAAGGCGTCGCTGCGCGCGAAACATTCGGCCCCCAGACTGCGTAGAAGGGGTGACGAAGGAGTAACGGAATGAAGAGGTTCCCCAAGCCCTGGACGGCTCGCGCCGTCGCCCTGGTTCTCGGCGCGATTTGCGCCTTCCCCGCCCTCGGTCAGGATCGTCCCGTGCTCTCGGCGCGCCCGGGGGAGAGACATTCTGTTCCGCTCCCCGCCGCAAATGCCCAGGGAATCCCGCTCTCGCTTTCCCAGGCGGTCGCCCTCGCCGTCTCGAACAACGAGGACCTGAACGTTTCCGTCAATGCGGCGCAATCGTTCGAATACTCGATCCTTCAGAACCAGGGGATCTTCGACCCCCTGTTGAGCGCCAGCGTCAACCGCTCGCACGCGGAGCTTCCGGCGGCGTCGAAGATCACCTCGGGTGTCTTCGACGACACGACCTTCTCCGGAAACGTCAGTCAGCTCACTCCTCTCGGTGGAGTGTTCCAGCTCGGTTTTAACGGCACTCGCGAGAAAACGAACAACAGTTTCGCGCAGGTGAATCCGTCATACGCGGGCGGCCTGATTTTCTCGATGAATCAGCCTCTTCTCCGGAACTTCGGCACGGTTCCGACGACATGGCTGATCCGGATCGCGAAGTATTCGCGCGACTCCGCATACCAGGATCTGCTCCGTTCCGTGCAGGCCACCGTGAACTCCGTCGAGCAGGCTTACTGGGACCTCGTCTATTCGCTCCAGAACCTGGAAGTGAAGCGGGAGTCGCTGCGCATCGCCCAGGACCTGAACCGGATCACCCGCATCAAGATTGACGTCGGCTCCCTCGCCCCGATCGACATCACGCAGACCGAAGTCGGAATTGCGACCGCGGAGCAGGACATCATCACGGCCGAAGGACTGATCGGGGACGCGCAGGACCGATTGAAAAGGCAGTTGAACTTCGTCGGTCCCGCGCAGGTTACGATCCCGATCGTTCCGACGGACCAGCTCCTGACGGAAGACGTCTCCATTCGCGTCGAGGAGGGGACGGCGATGGCCTTGAAGCGCCGGCCCGAGATCCTTTCGACCGGTTATCTGCTGGCCTCTGACGAGATCCGCGTCGGGTACTACACGAGCCAGACGCTTCCCGCGTTGAATCTGGTCGGAAGCTACGGATCCCGCGGGCTGGCCGGAGCGTCGGTGGACCCGGTCACGGGTGTCGTGACGGATACCGATTTCTCCCAGACGTACCAGGACGTGTTCCATCGGCGAAACAAGAACTGGTCGGTCGGGCTCAACTTCTCCTACCCGATCTTCAACCGGAGCGCGCGGGGCGCGCGGGGAGTCGCCCGGTACACGTATGAATCCGACAAGGCGCGGTACGCGACGGTGGTGCAGAACGTGGTGGTCGAGGTTCGAGGCGCCGCCCGCTCGATCGACACGTCCCGGAGATCGATTGCAGCGGCGAGAAAGGGACGTGAGCTCGCGGAGCGCAATTTAGACGCCGAGAAGAAGAAGTTCGACAACGGGATGAGCACCACCTTCCAGGTCAACCAGATCCAGCGCGATCT
>JBDUBI010000195.1:0-4865 GCA_040004225.1 Acidobacteriota bacterium | reverse complement strand
TCCGGCAGCGGAAGCCTGTCCGCCCGGCGAGGACCCGCCGATCGGAACCGGCGGGCCAGCCGGAGCGTGGCGGATGTCGAGCATGCTCTGAATGGGCGTGATCCCACAGATCGCGTCCTTTGAAAAGGGCCAGCCGTAGGCAAGCGCCCCGATCAGCCGTCCTTCGACGTAGATCGGACTTCCGCTCATCCCGGCGATGACGCCGGAGGTCTCGAGACCCGCGCCCGAGACGCGCGCAAGGATCAGGTCCTGGCGCGGCGCATACCGCTTCATCACGCCGAGGATCTGGACCTGGAACCGCTGGATCCCTTTCCCGTCGCCCAGATCGGAAACACCGTAGCCCGTCATCCCGGCGGCGATCTTGTCGACTCCGAGAGTTTCGATCGGAGTGGCGGGGATTCCCGCGGTGAGGGGGGCGGGGGTGGCCTCGGCGGCGAGCGGCGAGGTCAAGAGCGTCGCGACGAAGGCGGCGGCCGCGGCGAAGACGACGAGGGGCGCGGACGCGGAGAACTCGATGGCGCGTCGCGCGGACTTCTTCACGTGGATCACAACCGCCTTTCTTCTGCAGCGCATTCCCTTTGACCACTCCCGGTGCGTATGTTACGTTCGGAAACAATGATCGCGGAGCTCGCACAGCCAGTCCGCACCGACAATCTGCCGGCGGGCGGCGACTCGCTCCTCGTGTTCTTCCGCGAAACGGGCCCCACCGCGAAGGTGGTGCTCGGAATTCTGCTCCTTTTTTCGCTCATCTCGTGGGTGATCATCTTCGCAAAATTCCTGCGGCTGCGCCGGGTGAGCGGACAATCCGACAAGTTCGTGGCGTTTTTCCGTAAATCCAAGCGCTTTTCCGAGGTCAACACCATTTCGGCCGAGCTCACCGACTCCCCTCTCACCACTCTCTTCAAGGCGGGATATGCGGAGCTCGACGCGCAGGTCAAGGCAAACCGGCCGGACGATCCGGCCGTGACGGCCGCGGGGTCGGGGGGCGGGAAGCTCCTCATAAAAAACATCGCCGGTGTCGAGCGCGCCCTCGAGAGGGCGATCGGAGTGGAGGTCTCGCGGCTCACGCGGTACATGACCTTCCTCGCGACGACCGCCTCCGCCTGTCCCTTCATCGGGCTCTTCGGGACGGTGTGGGGAATCATGCAGTCCTTCCGGGCGATCGGCCAGACGGGCTCCACCTCCATCGCCGCCGTGGCGCCGGGGATCTCGGAGGCGTTGGTCAACACGGCCGCGGGTCTTGCCGCGGCGATCCCCGCTCTCATCTTCTACAACTACTTCATGGGCAAGGTCCGGCAGCAGCGCTCCGGCATGGAGGATTTCGCGCTCGAATTCATCAACCTCGCGGAGAGGAACTTCACGTAAGAAGGACGACGCCCGGGGACCCGGCTCGAGAGTTCCAAGCTCCCATAAGACACTCCAGAACTCCCGACTCCCTCCTCGCGATGGCCGCCCCGACAGACGGACAGACGGACAGACGGACGACAGACCATGGCTTTCCACAGGACGACCGAAGATCCTTACGACCACCTGGCGGACATCAACGTCACGCCGTTGGTGGACGTCATGCTCGTCCTTCTGATCATCTTCATGGTCACGGCCCCGATGCTTCACCAGGGCGTCGCGGTGGCGCTTCCCAAGACCGCGACGACGAATCTTCCCTCCAGCATCCAGGACCCGATCATCCTTTCGATCACGAGGGATGGCCTCTACTACATCAACGAGACACCCGTGGCCCGTGGCTTGCTTAAAGATCGACTCGGTGCGTTTCTGAAGTCGAGAAAAGACCGGACGGTTTTTCTGAAGGCGGACCGAGCCCTGTCTTACGGCACGGTGGTCGAGACCCTCGATGTCTTGAATCGCATGGGTATCGAGAATCTCGGGATGATTACCGAGACGCCGGTGACCCGGAAAACGTACAAGTAAGGATGGACGCCGTCGGTCAAATCCTCGCCGAGCGCCAGCACGAGAATTTCCCCTGGGCGACGGGCGGTTCTCTCGCCATCCTGCTGCACGCCGGCGTCGGCGCCGCGCTTCTTGCGTCGTCGCTTTCATCTCCGAAACGTTTCGTGCCGGGACGGACTCTCGCGGTCCGGCTCCAGTCGGCCGGATCGCTGCGCGGCCACGCGGTCGATCTCGCGGCCGCCCCGGTTCCCGCAGCCGCGGAGCCCGAAAAGCCGAAGATCCTGAAGCCCCCCGACGAGGTCCCCCCCCCGCCGTCGGAGAGAGCGAAGCTGCTTCCCGCGCGCGAGGAAGCGAAAAAGAACCCGCCCCTTCCGGATTTCAGCGACCCGAAGGGGAAGCCGCACGTTCCGATGTCCGGGCATCCCGCGCCGGGCGCGCCGTCCGCCCCGTCGACCTCCGCGGCCGGGACGGGATCCGGAAGCGGCTCGGGAGCCGGTGCGGGAGTGGGCGGCCTGACCTTCGACCAGCCGGGATTCAATTATCCCTACTACTACGAGCGGGTGAAGATCGCGATCGAGACGAACTGGTTCAAGCCGGCGACCAGCATCCCGACCTCTCCCGTCATTCACTTCACGATTCAGCGGGACGGCACGATCTCGGACGCGGACGTCGTCACGTCGAGCGGCCTTCCCTTCGTGGACCGTGCCGCTCTGCGCGCGGTGCTCGCCTCGTCGCCCCTCCCGCCGCTTCCATCGGAGTTCCCGTCGAGCCGCGTGGGGTTGTCGGTGCTGTTCGAATGAGACGATCTTTCGCGCTCCGAGGGTCGAAGGCCTTCCTGCTTTTCGCCGCGATGGCGGCCGTCGCGGCCGCGCAGACCACGCCGACGGCGCCCCGGACGGAGGGCGGTGTCATCGTCATCACCGGCCCCACCGGCCGGAAGATGTCGCTGGCCGTGCCCCCGCTCTCAGCGCCCGGCGTCGCGGCGCTCCAGTCGCGGGTCTCGGAGCCGTTCACCGCGACGCTGCGCTCGGACCTCGAGTACTCGAACGCGTTCGTCGTCACCGAAGCGAGGACCGACCCGTCCGGTTCGCGCGACGTCGCGACGAGCGAGGCCGCCGGCCGCTGGCTCGCGACGGGCGCCGAAGTCCTCGTCGACACGAGGGGCGACGTCGCAGGAGACCGGGTCTCCGTCGAGGCGAGGGTGTGGGACTTAAAGTCCCGCAAGCTCATCTTCGGCCGGCGTTACTCCGGCGGAGCGACGTACGTCGAGCGGATCGCGCACACGGTCGCCAATGACCTGATCAAGGAATTCACCGGCCACGCCGGGACGTTTCTTTCCACGATCCTGTTCGTTTCGGACCGGGACGGGGCCCGCACGAAGGAGATCTACGCGATGGATTTCGACGGCCGCAATCCCCGCCGGCTGACGAATCATCACTCCCTGATCCTGAATCCCGACTTCCACGGCGGAAAAGTGGTGTTCACGAGCTACGTCCATCGCTTTCCGCAGATCTGGACCATGGGCCCCGACGGGAGCGGCCAGCGGGAATTGTCGACGGGTCTCGAGTTGAACGCCTCGCCGGCGCTCTCGCCGGACGGAGGCTCGATCGCGTTCTCCGGATCGGCCAAAGGGAATGCGGACATCTACGTCATGGGCGCCTCCGGAGGCAGCGTGCGACGCCTGACCAGCACGCGGGCGCTCGAGGCCTCGCCCGACTGGTCGCCAACCGGTCGGCAGATCCTCTACACGTCCGACCAGACCGGGACCCCTCAGATCTGGGTGATGGACGCCGAGGGCACCGGGGCCCGCCGCATGACTTTTGCGGGAAACTGGAACGACGAGGGCGCGTGGTCTCCGAAGGGGGACAAGATCGCGTTCGCCTGCCGCAACGAGGGCGACTTCAACATCTGCATCATGGATTTCTCTACCGGCAACACCGTCCAGCTCACCTCCGAGGGCGCCAACGGACACCCGGCCTGGTCCCCCGATGGAACCAAGATCGTGTACCAGGCGCGCCGGGGAGGCTCGACCCAGATCTACACCATGGACGCCGCCGACGGGAAGAACAAGAGGCAGTTGACGAACGGCGGCGGCTCCAACATGCAGCCCGTATGGCTACCCTGAGTGCGTAAACGCTTCGTATTGTTATAATTCGAGGCTCGCGCGTTTTCGCTGCGCGGGCCGCTTTTAAGAACAAGGAGACGGGAATGAAGAGGACCTGGTCGAAGCCGATCGCGGTGATGTTCGTCATAGGGGCGATGCTGCCGTTTGCCGCGTGCAAGAAGAAGCCCCCCACCACCACGGAGTCGGCGAGACCCTCGGAAGCGCCGACCTCTCCCGCGGAGACACGCGTCTCTCCGCCTTCAAATCCCAGGCCGCAGGACGTATCGAGCGACGCGCTGCCCGGCAGCGTCGAGGAGATGAACCGGCGAGGGTATCTGCAGGACGCGTTTTTCGACTACAACCAGGCGGACCTTCGCGACGACGCGCGCACCGCGCTCGCGGCCAACGCGACCTGGCTCAAGGGGCACGCCACGACGCAGTTCCTGATCGAGGGGCACTGCGACAGCCGGGGCACGACGGAATACAACCTCGCCCTCGGCGACCGGCGCGCCAATGCCGCCCGCGAATACCTGACCTCCCTCGGGATCGACGCCTCCCGTGTCCGCACGGTGTCGTATGGCAGGGAGCGCCCCTTCTGCAACAACGAGACGGAAGAGTGCTGGCAGCAGAATCGCCGCGCCCACTTCCTCTTCACGGCCAAGTAAACAATGATCTTTCCCCGGCGTTCCGTGACCCTCGCAATCCTCCTCGTCTCGGCGGCGATGGCCGGGGCAGGATGCGTGTCCTCGAGCGACATCGAGGGCCTTCACCGGCAAATGACCGACATCGAGACGCAGATCCAGGCGCTCGAGCGCAAGTCTTCGAGCAAGGAAGAAGTCGCGAAGCTGAACACGAG
>JBDUBI010000238.1:0-4885 GCA_040004225.1 Acidobacteriota bacterium | reverse complement strand
AAAACGCGATCAGCCGCGCCATCTTCGGGTCATCCGGGCGGCCAACGACCGTTTCCCGCGAAGTCACGTCGAAGCTGACCCCGATTCGGCCCTGCGCGTCGGCTGGCCGATAGGCCACGTTCGCGAGCCCGGACGCTTTTTCGAGGCTCCGCGGCACGCCGGCCGAGGCCGTTTTCTCGGACGGGCGGCCCGCCGACGGAGACGGCAGCTGCCGCGCCGCTTCAAATCCGGCGACCGCGGCGACGAGAAGGGCCGCGGCCTGAAGCGCCGGACGCGTCCAGTGGCGGCGGATCCCCTTCGGAGAGAACGCGCGGATGCGCGATCGGAGCATCTCGTCCTCCAGAAGGGCCAGCGTCCGGCGGCGGAACTCGGACGTCACGGGCAGGTCGGCATCCTCGCCGAGGCAAGCCCACGCATGCTCCAGAGCTTCCAGTTCCGCCCGGCACGCGGCACACCCTTCACAGTGGGCGGCCACCTCCTCGCGGATCGGACCTGGCGCGTCGGAAAGCTTGCCATCCAGGGCAAGCGCGGTCAGTTTGCGGCATTCCATGCGGCTTCTCCTTCGTGGAAACGGGCCTTCAGCGTTTCGACGGCCCGGAAGATGCGGGTTTTGACGGCTCCGACCGAGATGCCGAGCACTTCCGCAATCTCGGAATACGGGAGCCCGTGGTAGCGGGCGAGAACGAGCGCTTCCCGTTGTTCGTCCGAAAGAGCGCTCAACGCTTCGCGCACGGCGGCGCGGCGCTCATGGCTCAGCAGGCGGGCTTCGATACCCTCGCCCTTCGACGTCGGCTCGGGCACGGCCTCGAGAGGCACGACGTTCGCCCGGCGGTCCCGCCGCCGGCGGTCCCGGCACGCGTTCGCCGCGATCGCGAAGAGCCAGGAGGAGACCTCCGCCCGTCCGTCGTACTGGTGCGCCCGTGTGATCACTTTGACGAAGACCTCCTGAGTGACTTCCTCCGCCAGGGCCCGATCGGACAGCAGCCGGTCCGCAAAGCGCAGAAGCGCGCCGGAGTACCTCTCGAAGAGCTCGCCGGCGCCGTCCGGATCGCCCAGCCGGATACGCTCGATCAGGCGGCGATCGTCCGTTCCCTCGGTTCTTTCCATCAGGCCCGGTCCGGCACGGCACAAGGGGAGACGGCGGGGCGGGTAAAAGGTTTCGCCCCGCCGGGGGACGGGCAGGGCGAGGGATCCGGCGCTCCTGCCGGGGTCGCCATCCACTCCGGATCGCCCTTCCCCGAGGCGCTTTTCGCGGGGCGAGGATAGCTGGCGAAACGGCGCCCGGCTTTCACGGCGCGGCCAGGGCGGGGCGGGCAGTCGAGGAAGCGACGGAAGACATCCGTATCGGAATTTTCCACCGTATGATGTACGAAAAGTTTCCGGTCCCGGTCAATCGACGGCCGGCGGACCTGTTCAGGAGGCCTGATGAGCGCCCTTCCTCTTCCTTCTCCGAGAGAAACCCGTTCGGCTGCCCTGGACAGGGCCCGCAAAAGAATGGGGCCGCTGTTCCAGGCGAATCAGGTGCTGGGCCGCAGGAACTCCATCGGATGCGTGGCCCTCGAGATCACCCAGCGGTGCAATCTGGATTGCACCCTCTGCTACCTGTCCGAAAACTCCGAGCGGGTCAAAGACATCCCCCTCCAGGAGGTCCTCCGGCGGATCGACCGGATCTCCGAGCAGTACGGAACCCCGACTGCCGTGCAGATCACCGGAGGCGACCCGACCCTGCGCAAACGCGAAGAGCTCGTCGAGATCGTGCGTTACACCCGCGAGAAGGGGCTCCTGCCCACTCTGATGACCAACGGGATCAAGGCGACGCGGGACATGCTCGAAGAGCTCGCGGCGGCCGGTTTGAACGACGTCGCCTTCCACGTGGACGTCACCCAGGAGCGCAAGGGCTACCGGACGGAAGCGGATTTGAACCCGATCCGCGAGGAGTACATCGAACGCGCCCGGGGGATTCCGATTGCGGTGATCTTCAATACGACCGTGTGTCGGGAAAACTTCGACGAGATCCCCGACATGGTCCGTTTCTTCCGCCGGCACGCAGACGTCGTCGGCATGGCCTCATTCCAGCTTCAGGCGGATACCGGCCGCGGCGTCCTGCGGGAAAGGGATCGCGTGATCTCTCTTCAGACGGTGCGGGAGCAGATCGTGAGCGGAGCGGAGATTCCGATTTCCTGGGACACGATCTTAATCGGGCATCCGGGCTGTCACCGCATCGGAATCACGCTCGAAGCCAACGGCAACCTTTACGACTTGAACGACGACCCGGAGTTCTTCAACCGGTTCCTGGCCGATTTCCAGCACGTGATGCTCGATCGCCGGGAACCTCGTCGCGCCGTCTCCGCGCTCCTCGCCGAGGTCCGCCGACAGCCGGGGTTTGCCTGGCAGGCGCTGCGGTTTGTCCGACGCAAGCTGTGGAACATGCGGCGGGATCTCCTCGCCTCGAGCGGACGGGTGCACAAGCTCTCCTTTTTCGTCCAGAACTTCATGGACGCGACGGCCCTGGAAGCCGACCGCATTCACGCCTGCTCGTTCATGGTGATGACCGCAAACGGCCCCGTCTCGATGTGCGCTCACAACGCGAAGCGGGACGAGTTCATCCTGAAACCTCTCTCTGTCTCGACCGAAGCGGGGGAGGGCGTCTGGAATCCCCTGTCGGGAGCGACCCTGCCGGTTCTTCCGGGGCGTCCCCTCGGAGGAAAACAGCTCGCATGAAAAAAATCGCGCCCCTCTTCCCGCTCATTCTCGTTTTCGCCGCATCCTGCGCGGTCAACGTCGCGGCACCGCGGGGAGCTTCCACCGGGCCCGCGGCGGCAGCGACACCTGCCGAAGCGGATCGGACCTGGGCGCGGGTCCTTTCGAAGTCTGTCGACGAGACGGGACGAATCGACTTCGCGGGTATCGCGAAAGACCGCGAGGATCTGGACGCGTACGTGGCCTGGATCGGGCGGGTGAGCCCCGCGAATACGCCCGCGTCCTTCCCGACGAAGGAATCGAAGCTGGCGTATTACCTGAACGCCTATAACGCGCTCGCGATGTACAACGTGATCGAGTCCGGCCAGCCGAAGAATTTGAACGCAGTCAAAGTCCGGTTTTTTTACCGGAACAAGCTCTCTCTCGGTGGCGAGAAGATGTCGCTCTACGACCTCGAGAACAAGATCGTGCGTCCGATGGGAGACCCGCGCGTGCACTTCGCGTTGAACTGCATGGTGCGGGGCTGTCCTCGCCTCCCGCGGGAACCCTTCCGGGCAGACCAGCTCGAGATGGAGCTCGAGGCCACGGCGCAGTACTTCTTAAACGAGAGCCGCAACGTGCAGATGGCGGCCGACACGCAGACCGTTCGTTTCTCGCAGATCCTCCAGTTCTACACCGAAGACTTTCTGAAGAAATCTCCGTCGCTCGTGGCCTACGCGAACAGGTACCGCGAGGCGAAGATCCCGGAGGGCGCGAAAGTAGAGTTCATTCCCTACGACTGGACCCTGAACCAGCGGTGACGGCGAACGCGGGCAGGGATCGGGACGGGGGACAGGCAAAACGACGGACTCGGAACCTTCTTCGGGCGCTCATCGCGTTCATTCTGTTCGTGACGGCTGTCGGTAAGTTCCTGGACGTTCCGGGCTTCGCCCGGGTGCTCGCCACCTACCGGGCCTTTCCCGACGAACTGCTCCTGCCTCTGGCGGTCCTCGTTCCGGCGGCGGAGCTCGCGCTGGCTGTCTGGCTGGTGGTCGGGCGGCGTCCGTTTGCGGCGGCCGTCGCGGCGCTTGGAATGCACCTCGGGTACGCCGCCTGGTCGGCTTCGACAATCCTCCGAGGTCTTCGGCTGGCCAACTGCGGCTGCTTCGGCGTTTTCCTCCCGAGGCCCCTCGGCTGGTCGACCGTGATCGAAGACCTGATCCTTTCCGCCCTGTGCGGCGCCCTCGTGCTCGTGACGCCGAGGTCTCCCGCCTCGAGGCCGGCATGAAGAGCCGCGTCCTGTCCGGCTTCGCTCTCGCGGCCGTCGTCCTCGCCCTCGGGGGAGCCGCTCCGGCGGACGTCGAGTTCGTCCCCTGGTTCACTTCGCGAGGCGTCGAGGTCCGGATCGCCCGCTCGCCGGCCGGCCCGCCCTGGCTCCGAAGCAGCGGGGAGATTCCGGCCCCCGCGTCCAAAGTCGCCGCCGCCCTGTCTGACTTCCCGCGGTACCGCGAGCTCTTCTCTCCGGCGGTGAAAAAAGCCGACATCCTCGAGGCCGACCGCGCCTCGGCGCGGATTCACTTCGTGTGGCCTTACCCGTTTCCGTACACGAACCGGGACGCGGTCGTCACTTACCGGATCGAGGAGCGCGAAGGCGGGGCCTACCGGCTCTCCTGGAAATCGGACCCCCGCCCGGGCGACAAACGCGAAGGCACCCCGATCGAGCGCGTTTCCGGAGAAACGCGCCTTGAACCGGCGGGCGCCGACTCCTGCCGGCTGACGTACACCTATCTGGGAGATCTCGGAGGAAAGTTTCCGGCCTGGGCGCAGGAGAAAGCCTGGCGGGAAGAGCCGGTGCAGTACTTCCGCGCGGTGCGGAGAACGCTCGGCCTTGCCGACCTTCCAAAAGACGACAGCAGGGCCGGAAACAAATCCTGAGTCTCTGATCCCACCCGCGCCAGGCGCCGTTTTCGGACGGATCCGACGTGATAGTTTCCCACGATTCGATCCCTCCCAGGGTCACCCCCGTCACCGCACCCAGTCATCGCAGCCCATTTCCAACGGCCTTCCGCGCCATGTGGAAAAAGGGAAGATGTTTTGAAAAACCTCCTCCGGATCCTCCTTCTCGCGCTGTCCTCCTGCCTCCTGGTCTCTCCGGCTTTTTCGATGGACCAGGTGCGGCAGAAGGCGGGAGTGGACGCCGCCGTCG
>JBDUBI010000027.1:0-4909 GCA_040004225.1 Acidobacteriota bacterium | reverse complement strand
CCACCAGCGTGGTGGAGGCGCAGCTCTGCCCCCTCGCCCCGGGCTCGGGGAGAGGGTTGGGGTGAGGGGCCCGCAGGCAGGTGTTGCGCGCCGGCCACGCAGAATGCGCGCGCGCTCTCTCCGGTTCAGTGGGAGGCCTCGGATTCGCCAGCGTTCTCCCGGGCTTCGAGAGACGCGGGTTCGGAACCCGACACGCCGCCTGATTCGCTCCGCGAAACCTCCGGGGGGCGGGGATATCATCCAGGCCATGAAGAAACTGTTCGTCTTCCTGCTCGCCGGGCTCGCCCTGTCAGTGCCCCTCCTCTCGCAGGAGCGCGACGCGAAGGCGGACGCCGTCGGGCACGAATTCTTGACGGCTCTCGGGGGCGAAGCGGCCTGGGCGAAAGCGCGACAGTTTCGCTTCGACTTCGTCGTCGAACGGGAGGGCAAGTCGATCGCCCGGTTCTCGCACGTCTGGGACCGTTACACGGGCGACTACCGCCTCTCCGGGAGTGACAAAACCGGCGCTCCGTTCACGGTCTTCTTCAACGTGAACACGAAAGAGGGTCAGGCGTTCGTCAACGGAAAAGCCGTGGAAGGCGAGGCCAGGGACGCCCAGTTGAAAAACGCGTACGGCCGGTTCATCAACGACAGCTACTGGCTGCTGGCGCCGTGGAAGATCTTCGACCCGGGCGTTCGCCTGGCGTACGACGGAGAGAAGCCGTGCCCCGAGGGGACGGGAGGCGGCTCCTGCGATGTGCTGAAGGTTTCATTCGAGAACGTGGGCCTGACGCCCAAAGACGTCTACTGGCTCTGGATCACGCGAGAGGGCCGGCGGATGGTCGCGTGGCAATACCTGTTGAACGGCGCCGAAGAAGCCCCTACGACGGCGCTCTGGAGAGATTGGAAGAACTACGGCGGCATTCTTCTCGCCACGGAAAAGCCGATGGTGGGCAAGCCCGCCGTCATCCGCTTCGAGAACCTCTCTGTCACCTCGACCCGTGACGACGCCCTGTTTCACCCCGACCGCGCCCGGTAGGACCGCTCTCGCCACAGGGTCCAGCCGGCGAACGTTCGGAGTCTTCTGGCCCCCTGCCCCTCAGCGGGAGGCGAAGTCGAAGCCGGGCGGTATGTCGACGGTTATGATCCGGGCGATGCCCTGGGAAACTCGGTGATGAGCGAACGATCCTCTTCCAACGGTCATCGGCTCGTTCTGTTCGACATCGACGGGACGCTGCTTTCCGCGGGTCGCGCCGCGCGCGAATCGATTCTGGCGGCTCTGCGGGAGGTCTACGGCTGGACAGGTGCGGCCGACTCGCACGATTTTTCGGGCAAGACGGACCCGCAGATCATCCGGGAGCTCATCGCGGATGCGGTGGGCGACTCCCGTTGTGAAGCCCGGCTGGCGCAGGCCCTCGACGTATATCTCGGCGAGCTTTCGCGCCGTCTGACCCCCGAAGCGGTGGTCGCAAAGCCGGGAATCGGCGCGCTCCTGGAGCGGCTTGCCGGGGAGCCCGGCGTGACCCTCGCCCTCCTGACCGGGAACCTGGAGCCGGGCGCGCGCATCAAGCTCGAGCCGCCGGGCTTCAATGCCTACTTCCCTTTTGGCGCCTTCGGAAGCGACTCGGCTGACCGGTATGAGCTTCCGGCCATCGCGGTCGCGCGCGCCAGGGACCATACGGGGATCGATTTCGCCGGCAAGTCGATCGTCGTGATCGGCGATTCGGTCCACGACGTCGGGTGCGGGAGAAGCCTCGGCGTCCGCACCGTGGCCGTCGCCACCGGGCCGACGCCGGCGGAGAGGCTCGCGGCGGAGAACCCGGACGCGCTGTTCGACGACTTCGCCGATGTCGAAAGGGCGGCGGAGGCCATTCTCGCGTGAGACGTTCCGCGATTTTCGCCGCCGCCGCGGTCGCCTGCACCCTGTGGCGTTGCGCGTCGTCGCCCTCCGCTCCCGCGGCAAAAGCCGCCCCGGCCCGGCCGCGAGCTCCCTACGACGCTCCCGCCGCCACGTCGCACGAGATCGACATCACGATCCGCTCCCGAGCGGCCCGCGAGATCCTCGCTTCTCTTTCCAGGCCGAAGTTCGAGGCGACGGACATGAAGCTGCTCGAGGACCTGCCGGCGGTCCGCTTCACGATCCAGGACTCGAACCGCGGCGTCGATGTCTTCGAGCGCGACTTTGCCGCCGCGTTTGACGAGAAGGCGCGGACCGCCGTCTTCGACTTCCGCTCGATCCGCGAGTCGCGGGACCGCTGGCAGGCGCTTCTCGACGCCGTCACTCCGCGAGAGGCGGACCTCGCCCGAATGGCTTCGACGCGTGCCGCCGCGCTTCTTCCGGGAGACCGCGCCGTCACGGCGCGGCTGGACGTGTTTCTCTCGTTCGGTGTGGCCGCCCTCGGAGATCACATCGTCCTGCGCGGAGACAACGGGCGCGAGGCCATGGTCCTCGACCTGGCGCGGGCATTCGGCGACTCCGAGGGCGAGCCTCTCGAGAGCCGCCTGGCGCGCATCGCGCGGTTGATCGCGGGTGAGGCGTTCCGGCAGGCGTGGGCGGCGTATCGATCTCAGAGCCCGGCGTGGCAGCATCCCGATGCCCAGCTCGGCCAGCTGGACGTGCTCCTGCGCGCGGTCGCCGAAGCCGGTCCCGTGGCCCTTTACACGGTCGACGAAAACTTCTTTCCGCTCTCGACCTGGCTCAAGGAACCGATGAAGCGCGCCCTCGAAGACTTGAATCGCCGCGCGGACCGCCTGGCGGAAGCGGAAGGAAACCTGGAGCGGCGTATGGAGCTGACCGGCGAGATCCGGCGCGGAGATTTCGCGCGCCGCGGCGCGGGCCAGGATGGCGCCTACGTGGTCGACAGCGTGCTCCAGCATGCGGGGCTCGCGGGGCTCCGGCAGGCTCTCCAGGCCGGCCCGCGGGCGCTCTTCGACGCGTACGAACGCGCCACCCAGGCTGATAAAAGCCTGGTTCCTCTCTCGAAGTCGATCCGCGACCGGCTGGCCGGCGTCCCGACGAAGCCCGCGCCGGCTCGCTGAAATCGGACGCTCGACGATGGCCCCGTCCGACCTTCCCCTGCGGATCGCGGGAGAAGAAATCACGACCGGTGACTGGATCGAGGTCCGCTCCCCGCAGTCCGGTGCTCTGCTCGGGAGGGTCGCCCGCGCCGGAGCGGGAGAGGTCGAGGCCGCCATCTCCGCCGCGGAACGCTCATTTCCGGAAACGCGCAGAATTCCTGCGTACAGGCGCGCGGCCATTCTCCGCAGCGTCGAAGAGGACCTCGTTTCGCGGCGCGGAGAGTATGTCGAAACGATCATCGCCGAGGCGGGAAAGCCCCGCCGGTACGCGGAAGCGGAAGTCGACCGCGCCGCGATCACCCTCCGTCTGGCCTCCGAGGAAGCCACGCGAATTCGCGGCGAGGTGGTCCCGGTCGACATCGAGCCCCGGGGGGAAGGGGCGCTCTGCATCGTCCGGCGGTTCCCCGTCGGGCCCGTCACCGCGATCACCCCGTTCAACTTTCCGCTGAACCTCGTCCTGCACAAAGTGGCGCCCGCCATCGCGGCGGGAAATCCGATTCTCTTGAAGCCGTCGCCTCGAACACCGATGACTGCGGACCTCCTCACCCGCGCGATCGAGGCCTCCGATTGGCCGGCCGAGGCGTTCTCGCTGATCCACGCCGAGCCCGACGTGGCGCGGGCGCTGTGGACGGATCCGCGGATCCGTTTCGTGAGCTTCACCGGTTCGGACGCCGTCGGATGGAAGATCAAGCAGGAGGCCTCGCGGCAGAAGGTGACCCTCGAGCTCGGCGGGAACGCCGCGGCGATCGTGTGCGCCGACGCAAACGTGACCGACGCGGTGTCAAAACTGTGCGCGGCGTCTTTTTCCTACGCCGGCCAGGTTTGCATCAAGGCGCAGCGGATCTTCGTCGCCCGGGAGATCGAGCGGGAGTTCGTCGACGCCTTCGTCTCCGCGGCCCGCGCGATCGTCCCGATGGATCCCTCCGACCCCGCGGCGGTTCTCGGCCCGATGATCGACGAGGAGAGCGCGCGGCGCGTCGAGAGCTGGGTCGCCGAGGCGCGGGAAAAGGGAGCCCGGGTGCTGCTGGCGCCGGAGAGAAGCGGGGCGAGGCTTTCTCCCGGGGTGCTCTCGGGAGCTCCCGCCGGGAGTCTCGTCCGCGACCGGGAGATTTTCGGCCCGGTCGCCACCATCGATGGTTTTGACGACCTTTCCGAAGCGATCGCGGCGGCCAACGACACCGCTTACGGGCTTCAGGCCGCGATCTTCACCCGCGACATCGGGGCCGCCCTGGCCGCCTTCGAGTCGCTCGAGGTCGGTGGGGTCATCGTGAACGAGGCCCCGACGCTGCGCATCGACAATTTTCCCTACGGCGGAATCAAAGCGTCCGGATTCGGCCGCGAGGGCGTCCGCTTCGCCATCGAAGACATGACGGAGCCGCGCACGCTCTACCTCCGGCGATAAACCCCTCTCGGGTAAGATTCCGGTACACCCATGGACGAGATTTCGGAGGCGACTCCGGGCGCGTCCGACCGCGATCGGCAGGAGATGCTGAGGCTTCTCGCCGACCAGATGCCGGTCGTGATCTGGACCACGGACCGGGATCTCCGGTTCGTTTCCTCCATGGGTGGAGGTCTGCCGTCCCTGGGCTTCTCGCCGGACCAGCTCGTCGGAATGAGCCTTTTCGACTACTTCCACACTACCGACGAGGAATTCAGCGCGATCGCCGCCCACCGGCGGGCACTTGCCGGCGAGTCCGTGTCCTATGAGATCTCCTGGGCGTCCCAGGTGTACTCGGCGCAGGTCCGGCCACTGCGCGGAAAAGACGGCGAGATCTCGGGGGTCGTCGGCGTCGCGCTCGATGTCTCGGATCGCGACCGGGCCGAAAAAGAACTGAAACGCTCGGTCGCCCTC
>JBDUBI010000129.1:0-4930 GCA_040004225.1 Acidobacteriota bacterium | reverse complement strand
TGCTGATGAGAAGCGCGGTGTGTTCGGTATACCAGCGGCTCTCGTCGGCGAGGTGGGGAGGCGGCGGCTCGCTCATGCGTTAAGAATGAGGGCCTTGGTCACCGGGCGATGCTCTCATACAAGAGACGCCTCCAGGGACCTCCGCGTGCTTCGAGATGCCCGGGGGAACCGCGGCGAGGGCATAAGCCGTCGGCTGTGTGTTCACCATCGATCTGCCTCGCCACACGATGCCGGCATCCGTTCTAGTGCCGTAAGGGGTCTAGAAGACAATTCGGGTCCCGTCTCGCGCGATGACTCGCCCGGCTTCTCACGGAGCCGGGCCAAACCCGAGAAGGCGGTCCCTGGTGTTCCTCATCTTGAGAGCGATCGGGATCTCCGGGGACGCGCGTTGCGAGATCCAGGGATCCACCTCAACGATCGGCGAGCAGATCGTCCATCCGGCCGCGCGCGTATGCCGCACACGAGCGACCGCGACCGTCGACGCCAGGCGCGGCGGGCAGCCTTCCGCTCGCGCCTCCGCCCGCCGTTCGTGAAGCGCTTCCGATTCGACACATCCTGAGTCGGACCCGGTCATCACGTTCACGTTCGGCCTTTTGGGCCGGTCAGGCCTCTCGGGGCCGCAGGGCTCACCACGTAACTGCTTGAGAGAGCTGGAAACGTAAGTGGGGCCGGGCGGACTCGAACCGCCGACCTAGAGTTTAGGAAACTCTTGCTCTATCCACCTGAGCTACGGCCCCCTGAAGAGCGGGGATTCTATCTTCGGCCGCCCCGCGGTGGCGGCGATCCCGCGTCCCTCGAGTCACCGGGCAGCGTCTGATTTGGCGACGAGGGTCTTCGGCGCGCGCGCCCGCCACGCCGCGGCCAGAGCGTCTCGGGCGACGCCCCTGGTGGCGCGGGAGAGCTCGACGCGGGTCGCGCCCTGGCGTCCCCACGCGCCGTTCACCGGCGAGAACACCCCCGGCGCGGCTTTTACGAAGACTTCCTGTTCCTCCGGAGAAAGCTTCACCATCGCCCACCCGGGCTCCTGCGAAAGCGTCGCGAAGATCTTTCCGCCGACTCGGAAATCCGGGTGACCCATGTGGGCGCTTTCGGCCGTTTCGGGAAGTGAAAGGGCGATCTTTCGAAACCCGTCGGCGGTCATGGGGGCGCGGTCCCGGCCCGGCGCACCGAGCCGGGCGCCGATCCTCTCTTCTTCTCGAGCGCAGAGAAGCAGAGCGCCGGGGGAATACACTCCGTCCCCATGCAATCCGGGCCGGATCTCGGATGACGCGCCGCCACCTCTATCTGCTTCTCTGTGTTTTCGGCTCCATACTGCCCTACTCCCAGTTCGTGCCCTGGCTCGCTGCCCATGGCGTCGACGTGCCATCCTTTTTTCGAGACCTTTTTGCCAACCGGATTGCCGCGTCCTTCGCTCTTGACGTTTTCATCTCCGCGGTGGGCGTCTGCAGTTTCATCCTCGCGGAAGGGCGGCGCCTCCGGATGAATCATCTCTGGATCCCGATAGCGGCGGTTTTCCTGGTCGGCATTTCCTGCGGCCTTCCTCTCTTTCTCTTTCGGCGCGAGGGCGCCCTGGTAGCTGCCGCGAGGAACTCGCTCGACGCTGGCTGATGAGCGGCCCGGGCAAGGCGAACACGATTCGGAAGGGCTCATCGCTTCCGCGATGAAGCGGTCGCCTTCGACCGCGAAGTCTTGTCGCCGTTCGCTGACGAGAGAAATGACCCGACCGGGGAGAGGGAGGAGCCTTGCGTTGCGGGGGGCAAAGCGAAGCGGACCTCTATCCGCCCCAGCGCGCGCGCTTGCCTCGCGCGTCGATGTGGACGAAGGGCCCGTGCGCGGAGGTCGCCGGATAGATCCCGATGCCGCCGGCGAGCTCCGGGTTCGACAGCTCGACCATCTCGGCGGCGTGCGCGAGGATGTGCGCGTCCTTCAAATCGACGCGCCCGTCCCGGTTCAGGTCGTTCATCCGGCCTCGGGACAGGTCGTCGGGATAGACGTCCGCGGCGTCGCCGTACTGGTGCCGCGACACGGCGGACCGCCCGCCGGCCCCCACACCTTCCTCGTTGTAGTCCGGTGTCCGGAAGCCGCTCATGACGAAGAGCCCTTTGACGGGATACCCCTCGCGATGGAGCTCCGCGATCGTGAGCTCGAGCTTGTCGAGGAGCCTCGGCTGAAGGACGACGTACTTGGGCCACACGTTCGGCTGGTTTTTCGTGACGAACTGGCCGAGTGCGAAGTGGTCGGAAACGCGCAGCCCGAAATTGTCCGGGGTGACCTGAACGAATCCCCTGGGGCTGGCGTAGGCCGGGTCCCCGGCCGCGCGGTTTTCGAAGGGCCAGTTACCGATCCGATAGGGGCCGATCTTCCCGTTCACTTTCGCGGAGAAGGGGGTCAGCACGATCCAGCGCAGGGCCGCGCCGGCGGCTCCGATGGCGTTCAAGGCGTAGACACCGGGGGCGCGGGTCCTGGCGGGAATCTCGGAAACGGGCACTTCTCCGGGCAAGGTGAAGACGGCACGGAGCTTTCCCGACGTGCCGATCAGCGTCGAAAGCGGCGCAAATCCAGAGGGAGTCCCGGCGAGGCGGCCCAGGAGAATGAAAAACAGCCCCGCCGAAGCGACGAAACGGATTCGGTTGGACAAGGAAGTTCAAGTCTATGAAAACGAGCGGGTCGGGTCAAGCGAAACGGCTGGTTTTCCTCCTCGCGAAAACCCCCGGTGCTCGTCGGAATTAGAGGGAAAACAGGCCGGAATCGGGAATTTTCAGTAAATGATGACCTGGTCCCCGACCGACGTCATCTCGTAGAGCGTCTCCAGGTCTTTGTCGGCGAGCCGCACGCACCCGTGCGAGACACTTCGACCGAGCTGGTCCGTGGCGAGAGTGCCGTGAAGGGCGTACCCGCCCCCCAGGTTCAGGCGGTATTTCCCGAGGACCTTGTCGAATCGCCTCTGCTTCGTCGAAACGGGCGGCACGACCACCGTCGCGCCGGCGTGGATGACCTGCCCCGGAGGCAGCTCGCGCGTCGAGCCGTCCGGGGAAATCTCGACGACCGAGCCGCTGCGGATCGTCAGAACTTTTCGCTTCGGGCGTCCGCCCCCCTCGAACCAGGACCAGACTCCGCCGGCGCGCGAGACGTCAGGGGCTATGGGCGCGCCCGTGGCGGCGTCCACGGCCTCGCCCGGCTCGAGCCGCACCACGGTCGCCCGCTTCTTGCGGGCCTCTTCGACGAAGTGCCAGTCGGGCGGTACCCAGACGGGGTTCTCCTCCTTCGATCGGATCTTGAACCTCCCCGTCGGGGTTTCGAACAGGGTCGTTCTCCCCCTCTCGACCAGGGTCGTCCCCTTACCGGTCGAGCAGATCGCCTGAAACACGGTCTGTCCGCCCTGGCGGACCCAGAGCCGGTTCTCGGCCGTCGAGATGACGATTGTCTGCGGGGTGTCCGCGGCCTCGTCCAGCCGGACCTCGGTGCGCGCCACTTTGGAGCGCAGGTCCGTGACTCGCGCGGCGCTCTCCTCCGCGGCGCTCTTCAACTCCTCGAAGCGGCCTCCGATTCTCGCCGCGATCATCCGATCGATTTCGTGGAGCCGCGACAGCTTCCGCGCGTCCCGAATGTTCTCGATCTCCGCGGAGGTGGAAAACGCGACCGCCCCGAGGGCGATCACGAAGAGTGCCCACGCGCCCAGGAATCCGAGCCTGAATTTCATTTTTCCGGATCTTCCTAGAAAACGTACACGCGGGTGCGCGGACCCACGCGTTTCCAGATGGCCGCGAGGTCTTTCTCCGGGACGAGGAAAGATCCCGGCTTCGCGCCCTTCAACGGGCTTTCGGCGGAGGGCGGAGAGTGGATCACGGCGTCTCCGGAGAGCACGATGACGTACTTGCCGAGCCCGTTCGCGATGCGCGGCAGCGGATCGGGCAGGGGCGCCCGGTTCATCGCGTACACCCAGGCCGGAGGCGCCCAGTCCGCGCCCTGAAGCTTTTCGCGGATCGAGAACGCGCCGGAGAGCGGAGGAAACGTCCAGCGCCTCTTTCCCGCCTCGATCGTTTTCACGGGTCCCGGCTCCGCCCGCGCCTCGCGCAGGATCCGGTCTCCGTACTGAAAACGGAAGCGCTTCTTCGCCGTGTCGAGGACGAGGAAGAAGTCTTCGCTCTTGACGCTCTCGAGGTACTTCAGGCGCGAGTCGAGTGCCGCTCCGAGCGCCTTCGCGTCCGCTTCGGATTCGGCGAGCTCCTGCCGCAGGCGCTTGATGTCAGCGGGGACCGCCGCGCTCTGGCGGACCGTCTCCGCGAACCGGCGATCGAGCGACCGCCGGTGCCAGGCGGCGCCGAATCCCATCGCGAGGGCGAGTCCGAAGAGCGAGAGAGAAAGGGCCCACGCCGGGCGGGCTCGCTTGGGCGCCTGCCGGAACCGCGGTGTCTTCCGGAAGAAACCCGTCCGCACCGCGATGATCCCGGACGCGTCCATGGGCCCGCGGCCGCGCGACGGATACGTGCCTCCCGGCGGCCCCGGCGGAGGAGCCCCGGTCACGCGGCTCTCCCCCGTCCGGCGCCCCGCCGGCGGGCCCGGGAAAACCCCGTCATTTGACCCGGACGAAATCGCGCGCGGGTCCCGTCGCGGGGATTTCTTCCGGAACGCCGAGATAGAACCCCTGCCCGAAGGGGATGCCGAGCCGGCGGCACTCTTCCAGGTCCTCGGGGGTCTCGATGCCCTCGGCGACGCAGAGAGCGTCGATCCGCTTCGCGAGGTTGACGAGCATCTCGACCACATCCCGCTTGATCGTGTCGGCGTGGAGTCCGGTGATCAGAGTGTTGGCCACCTTCAGGTAGTTGGGGCGCAGCTCCGCGATCGACTGGAGCGAGGCGTAACCGGACCCGGCGTCGTCGATCGCGATCTGGAAGCCCTTGTCGCGCAGGGCGGCGAGCGCCTCGCGGAA
>JBDUBI010000222.1:0-16738 GCA_040004225.1 Acidobacteriota bacterium | reverse complement strand
ACGTCGCGAGGCGCATCTCCGCGAAGGGATCCAGCCGGTCGTTGCACGCCGCGCCATCCGATCCCAGGGCAACGCGAACGCCCGCCGCCTGCAGATCCGTCACCGGGCACACCCCGGAAGACAGCCGCATGTTCGAGGACGGGCAGTGCACGACGGTCGATCCGCTCCGCGCGAGAGCGGACCACTCCTCCGAGTCCGCGTGGATGACGTGCGCGATGCAAGATCGCGGAGTCAGGAGGCCCGCGCGGTCGAGCCACTCGATGTTCGACAGGCCCGTGCGCCCGCGGACCAGATCGATCTCGCCCCGACTCTCGCTCGCGTGCGTGTGGAGGATCAGGTCGTGCGCCGCCGAATACTCCGCTGCCGCGCGGAGCAACTTCTCCGTCGACGTCACCGCGAAGCGAGGCTGCACGGCCACCCGCAGACGGCCCCGGTCCCGTCCGTGCCAGACGGCGCGCAGGCGTTCCGTCTCCGCCATTCCCTCCTCCGCTGTTGCGCGGAGCGTGGGCGGGGTCGTCTCGGGGTCGTCCATCAGGACGTTGCCGCCCGTGTAGCGGATGCCGGAGCGCGCCGCCGCCCGGAAGAGCGCGTCGGAATGCCGGACCGTGCCCATGTCGAGCACGGCGGTCACGCCGGAAGCCAGGCACTCGGAAAGTCCGAGGCGCGCCGAAACGGAGAGCGTCTCGAGATCAAGCGCGGCCTCTCCCGGCCAAACGTGGCTCCCCAGCCACGACAGCAGATCGAGGCCCTCCGGTCCATTCCGCAGGAGCGTCTGACAGAGATGCAGGTGGGCCTGCACGAAGCCGGGAAGAACCCACTTGCCTCGGGCGGCAATCCTCTCGACAGGCTCCCCGGCCACCGAGGCCAGCCGTTTCGCGTCGCTTCCGACGCCCCGGATCGTCCCGTTCTCGGCGTAGAGGTCGGTGTGGTCCCGAATGTCGGCCGGATCGGTCAGGCCGAGGAGAGTGCCGCCTTCGACAAGGAGCCGGCTCACCGGAGATCTAAGAGCCCGGCCACGCTCCTACAAATCCCGGCGCAGCATCAGGAGCGTGCGGTCGTCCGCGAAATGCTCC
The DNA here is from genome assembly GCA_040004225.1 of Acidobacteriota bacterium. Classification (GTDB taxonomy): domain Bacteria; phylum Acidobacteriota; class Thermoanaerobaculia; order UBA5066; family Gp7-AA6; genus JALYUA01. The sequence goes on along the minus strand of JBDUBI010000222.1, from coordinate 15,665 downwards.
CCCGCGGCGTGCTCCTCGAGCGCCACCGCCAGGGCCTCGTCGACTTCGATCGGACGCTTCCCCACCTGAGTCTTCACGAACTCCTTCAGCCGATCGAGTCCGAACTCGTCCCCGGCCGCGTTGGCCGCTTCAGTCACGCCATCGGTGTAAAGGAAGAGGATGTCCCCGGGGGACAGATTGATTTTCGACGAGCCGTAGGGGCGCCCCGGAAAAAGCGCGAGCGGGAGGCCGTGGGAGGGCAGCTCCTCGACGCTTCCGTCCGCGCGCACGAAGAGGCCCTGGTTGTGGCCGGCGTTGGTGTATTCCACTTCGCCCGTCGCGGGGTCCAGAATGGTGAGGAAAAACGTGATGAACCGGTCGGATCCGCTTCTGCGCCCGATCGCCGCCGAGAGACGCTCCGTCATCTCTCCGACGGGCACGAGCTCTTCCGCCCAGGCGTGGAAGGAGGCCTGGAGGGACGCCATCAGGAGCGCCGGCCCGACTCCCTTTCCGCACACGTCCGCGATGGCCGCGTAGACCTTTCCGTCCGAGCGGACGAGAAAATCGAAGTAGTCCCCCGAGACCTGCCGGGAGGGAATGTTCGACCCGTGGAAGGTGAAGCCCGGGACGACGGGGGGACGATCCGGCAGGAGACGCTGCTGGATCTCGTGGGCGAGCGCGAACTCGCGGTCCATCAGCTTCTTTTCGGCGTTCTCCCCCATGAGGCGCGCGTTCTGGATTTTCGCCGCGGCCACGTTCGCGAGCGACGTCAGCAGCCGCAGGTCCGCCTCTTCGAAGGAGCGGTGGCCGAGCCGGCAGTCCACGTAAATGAGCCCGACGACCTCGCCGTCATTCTCGAGAGGCGCGGCGAGGACCGACTTGATCCCCGAAAGACGGATCGACTCGGACATCGAAACGCCCGAGGAGCTCGCCGTGTCCATCAGGAGGAGTCCATTTTTTTTCTCGACGACCGCCGCCACGAGGGTTTTCGACAGGCGGATGTCCTCGACGGAGATGCCCTCGGCGACGCGGACGACCGCGGGGAGCAGCTCGCTCGTGACGCTCGATCGGAGAAGGACGACCGCGCGGTCGGGCGCCAGCGTCTCAAAAACCTTGTCCATCAGAAACTTCAGCAGCTCGTCCACCGAGATGTCCCGAAGCAGCTCGATCGTGAGCTCGTTCACCACGCGGAGAGAATCGATGAGCTTGGAGAGCTGCTCGGCGGGAAGGCGCGGATCGGTCTGCGTCGGCTTGCGAAGGAGCTCCGCGCTTGCCTTCAGGATGGTGTTGTCGAGCGACGCGTCCCCTGCGAACTCGTCGATGCGCACGCGGGTCGTCGACTCGGACTCGACCTTCAGCGTCACTCCCCCGACGGTGATGCGGTCTCCCGACTTCAACGGAAGGAGGATGGTGAGCTTGTCGCCGTTGACGAAGGTGCCGTTGCGCGACCCCATGTCCTCGATCGACACACCGCCGTTTCCGTCGTGGAGGATGCGCGCGTGCTGACGCGACAGCATCTTGTCGGGGATCGGCAGATCGTTCATCGAGGACCGGCCGATCGTAGTGACGGGCCGGTCGAGCAGGAATTTCTGCGCGGGCATCCCGGGCGCGGTCAGATAGAGATAAAACACGGCGGACCTCTTCGGATTCTACTCCGAGGCCGTTGCCTCTGGAGGCTCCTCCCGCCGCCCAAGGTCCTTTCCTTCGAAGAAGTTGCCGAAAGAGCTCTCCGAACGCCTGCGTCAGAGCGGCCGGCCCGAGAGCGCCCCTTGCGCGGACGTCCGGAGTGTCTTAGAATGCGCGGTTCCTATGAAACAGAATCTGCATCCCGAATATCACGACGTCAACGTTCACTGCGCCTGCGGAGAAGTCTGGACGACCCGGTCCACGAAGAAAGAGCTCCGGCTCGAGATCTGCAGCAAATGCCACCCGTTCTTCACGGGCAAGCAGAAGCTCGTCGACTCGGCGGGCCGCGTGGAGCGCTTCCGCAAGCGTTACGAGAAAAAGACCGCTTAGGCAGGTCTTGCTCTCCGTCCGGGCGTTTTCTCCCCCTCACACCGCTTCTCGTTAGCGGGACGAACTCCGTGTGTGCGCTGACGGCAAGAGCCGACGGCCGAAAGACCCATGCTCGAAAAACTGGATGATATCCGCCGCCGCTACGAGGAAATCCGGGGACGTCTCGGCGACCCGGAGTTCGTGCAGGACCACAAGGCAGTCCGCGACGCCCAGCGAACGCTTTCGGAGTTCGAGCCAATCGTCGGGAAGATCGAGGAGCGTGCCCGGATCGCCCGCGAGCTCCAGGGCGCGCGGGAGCTCACCGACTCGCTGCCGCCCGGCGACGAGCTCTACCAGATGGCCTCGGCGGAGCGCACCGCGTTGAACGATTCGCTGGCCCGCGTCGAGGAAGAGTTGAAAGTTCTGCTTCTTCCCAAAGACCCCAACGACTCGCGCAACGTGTTCGTCGAAATACGCGCCGGCACCGGCGGCGAGGAGGCGGCGCTGTTCGCCGGCGAGCTCTTCCGGATGTACGAGCGGTACGCGGAGCGGCGGCGCTGGAAGGTCGAGATCGTCGATCGGGACGACACCGGGATCGGTGGCCTGAAGGCCATCACGGCGTTGATCGAGGGCGCCGGCGCTTTCTCCCGGCTGAAGTACGAGAGCGGGGTTCACCGCGTGCAGAGAGTGCCGGCGACCGAAGGGTCCGGCCGGATCCACACGTCGGCGGCGACGGTCGCCGTCCTGCCGGAAGCCGACGACGTGGACATCCAGGTTCTGGACAAGGACATCCGCGTCGACCGTTTCTGCGCCTCGGGTCCCGGCGGCCAGGGCGTCAACACCACGTACTCCGCCGTCCGGCTGACCCACATCCCGACCGGCGTCGTGGTCCAGTGCCAGGATGAGCGGAGCCAGATCAAGAACAAGGCAAAGGCCCTGCGGGTGCTGAAGGCACGTCTTCTCGAGATGGAGCGGGAGAAGCACGACGGCGCGATCGCCGCGGAGCGCAAGAAAATGGTGGGCTCGGGAGACCGTTCCGAAAAGGTGCGCACTTACAATTTCCCGCAGAGCCGGATCACCGACCACCGCATCGGTTTTACGACTCACCGGATGACCGACGTTCTCGACGGGAATTTAGACGAGTTGATCGAGCCACTGACGCAGCATTTTCAGGCGGAGAAACTCAAGGCGGAGCTGGCGAAGGCATGAAACAGCTGCATCGGCCCCGCTACCATTCTCCGTTCCGAATTCTTCCCGACGGCCGACGGGCGGCGGCGACGGACGCCTGACGATTCGTCCATGACCGTTGGCGATGTCCTCCGCCGCGCCACTGACCTCGCGCGGGAAGGCGGCTCCGAAGCCACCGCGTGGGATGCCCGCATCCTGCTCGCCCACACGCTCGGCCATGCCAACCCGCTGGCCCTTCCCCCGGATGCCCCGCTGACGGACGCCCTGGCAGCCCGCTTCGAGGGCCTCTGGAGCAAGCGCCTCTCCGGAGTCCCCGTTCAGCATCTGGTGGGTGAGTGGGATTTCTTCGGGCGGCCTTACCGCGTCGACTCCCGGGGACTGATCCCGCGCCCGGAGACCGAAGTCCTCGTCCTCCAGTCGATCGGCGCGGCGCCGGGCGCGCGGCGCATTCTGGACCTGGGGACCGGCAGCGGGATCGTGGCGATCACGCTCCTGAAGGAAATGCCCGCCGCGCGCGCGCTGGCGCTCGACGCCTCCGTTCAGGCCCTCGCTCTCGCCCGGGAAAACGGGAGCCGTCTCGGCGTCTCGTCGCGGCTGTGGCTGGCCGGATCCGACTGGCTGACGGCCATCGAAGCCCCGCTCTTCGATCTGGTGGTGTCCAACCCTCCGTATCTCGCGCGCTCGGAGTCCCGCGGCCTCTCGCGGACCGTGGCCGACCACGACCCGGAGCTGGCGCTCTACGGGGGCGACGACGGGCTCGAGAGCATCCGGCAGCTCTTAGACGCCGTGCCGCGCGTGCTCCCTTCCGGCGCGCCCTTCCTGTTCGAGATCGGGTTCGGGCAGGCCCGGGACGTCGAGCGCGAAACGCGCAACCGTCCCGCCTGGCGCTTCGGCGGGATTGCCGAGGATCTCGCGGGGATTCCGCGCGTGGTGCGGCTGACGCGGGCGTAGCCGGAGGGCGAGGGTCAGGGCGAAGGGCGAAGGGGTCACACCCTTACAATCTCCCCACTCATGGATCGGTTTCAGGTCGAAGGGCCCACGCGGCTCCAGGGCGAGGTCGTCACGTCCGGCGCCAAGAACGCCGCGCTGCCGTGCCTCGCCGCCACGCTCTTGACCGGAGAGGCTGTTCACCTGACCAATGTGCCGGATGTTCGCGACATCCGGACCATGCAGCGGCTGCTCCAGCACATCGGCGTTTTTGTGTCCGCGGAACCAGGAGCCGTCAGCGTCGAGGCGCGCGAAATCGGATCCGCGGACGCGCCCTACGACCTCGTGAAGACGATGCGCGCGTCGGTGCTCGTCCTCGGGCCCCTGCTCGCGCGCAGCGGATCCGTGCGGGTGTCGCTGCCCGGCGGGTGCGCCATCGGCGTACGGCCCATCGACCTGCACCTCGAGGCCTTCCGCCGGCTCGGAGCCGAGGTCTCGATGCAGCACGGGTACGTCGAGGCGCGGGCCCAACGTCTGGTCGGCGCCGATATCGTGTTCGAGACGGTCACGGTGACGGGGACCGAGAACGCCATGCTGGCTGCGACCCTCGCGCGGGGCGCCACCCGCCTGATCCATGCGGCCCGCGAGCCCGAAGTAACCGATCTCGCCGATCTCCTGCGCGCCATGGGAGCGAGGATCGGGGGCGACGGCACCGACGTCATCACGATCGAGGGGGTCGAGCGGCTTCACGGCGCCGGGCACGCCATCGTCCCGGATCGCGTCGAGGCCGGGACTTACGCGATTGCCGGAGCCCTGACGCGCGGAGACGTGACGGTGACGCGCTGCCGTCCTGTGGACTTGAAGGCCCTGACGACCCGCCTCTCCTCGAGCGGGGCGCGGGTGACTGCCGGCGCCGACTGGCTTCGCGTCGAGGGAACGGGGACCCTGGAGCCGCAGGACGTCGCCACCGCGCCCCACCCGGGCTTCCCGACGGACCTGCAGGCGCAGTGGATGGCGCTCGCCACCCAGATGGGGGGCGTCTCGACCGTCACGGAGACCGTTTTCGAGAACCGGTTCCAGCACGTCCCGGAGCTCGTCCGGATGGGCGCGCGCATCCGACTGGAGGGACGATGGGCCATCGTCGAGGGCCCGACTCCCTTAACGGGCGCGTCCGTCATGGCGAGCGATCTCCGCGCCTCGGCGGCCCTCGTGCTGGCCAGCTTGATCGCGCACGGGGAGACGGTCATCGACCGGGTGTACCACCTGGATCGAGGGTACGACCGGATGGAGGTCAAGCTGTCGAACCTCGGAGGGCGGGTCCACCGGTCCTCCTTCCCGACCGGCACGTTCCCGATCCTGGCATTGACCCCTTAAGACGCCCCGCTTCATCTCCGGCCTCCCGACCCGGACCCCGCCCGCCGAGGGGCGGAGGGATCCGCCGCTGACGATAGACTCTTCGCCAATTCCGCATGCATCCGACCAGACGGATCGGCGATGTCCTGTTGAAGGTCGAGGATGTGTCCCTCTCCTTCGGAGGCGTCTCTGCCTTGTCCGACGTCGGCCTCGAAGTCCGGAGCGGCGAAATCTGCGCGATCATCGGCCCGAACGGCGCCGGCAAGAGCTCGCTCTTAAACGTCTTGAACGGCGTCTACCATCCTCGCCGCGGCGCCATCACCTTCCGCGGAGAGCGCCGCCCCCGGATGAAGCCGTACGAGGCCGCTCGGCACGGCATCGCGCGCACGTTTCAGAACATCGCCCTCTTCAAGGGAATGACGGTGCTCGACAACATCATGGCGGGGCGCAATCTCCAGATGCATTCGGGAATCCTCGTGCAGGCGCTCTACTGGGGCCCGGCGCAAAAAGAGGAGATCCGCCACCGGCGCCGGGTGGAACAGATCATCGACTTCCTCCAGATCGAGGCGATCCGGAAGGTTCCCGCGGGCCGGCTCCCCTACGGCCTTCAGAAAAGAGTGGAGCTCGCGCGGGCGCTCGCCGCCGAACCGGTGCTGCTCCTCCTGGACGAACCGATGGCCGGGATGAACGTCGAGGAGAAACGGGACATGTGCCGCTTCATCCTCGACGTCAACGATGAGTTCGGGACGGCGATCGTCCTGATCGAACACGACATGGGTGTCGTGATGGATCTGTCGGATCACGTCGTTGTCCTCGACTACGGGCGGAAGATCGCGGACGGGACGCCCGAGGAGGTCCGCGGCAATCCCGCGGTCATCGCGGCCTACCTCGGCGCGGCGAGCGCTTAGAGACGCGATGGACTGGTCTTTTTTTGCGGAGGTTTTCATCGGCGGCCTGCTCGCGGGCGTCATGTACTCCTTGGTCGCCCTCGGTTTCGTGCTGATCTTCAAGGCCTCGGGCGTGCTGAATTTCGCGCAGGGCGCGATGGTCTTCTTCGCGGCCCTGATCTTCGTCAGCCTCCTCGAGAAGGGGTGGGGCTTTGCCGGCGCCGGCGTCGCGGCGCTCGCCGCGATGGTCCTGCTGGCGTTCTTCGTCGAGCGCCTCGTGCTGCGGCCGCTCGTCAACCAGCCGCCGATTGCGCTCTTTCTCGCCACGATCGGTCTGGCGTTCTTGATCGAGGGAACCTCGCAGGGCCTGCTCGGCGCCCAGGCGCACGGCCTGGAGATCGGGATCCCCGACGTCCCGTTCCATGTCGGGGCGGTGAACATCAGCCAATTCGACCTCTTCGCCGCCGGCGTGGCCGGCCTGCTCGTCGCCGTCCTCGGGATCTTTTTCTCGAAGACGCGGATCGGACGGGCGCTGAGGGCCGTGGGAGACGACCACCAGGCCGCGCTCGCCGTCGGCATCCCGCTCGAGCAGATCTGGGTGATTGTCTGGTCGGCCGCCGGGTTCGTCGCGCTCGTCGCCGGGATCCTCTGGGGGTCGCGCACCGGCGTCCAGTTTTCCCTGACGTTCATCGCGCTGAAGGCGCTGCCGGTGCTGATCCTCGGCGGCTTCACTTCCATTCCCGGAGCGATCGTCGGGGGACTGATCGTCGGGGCAAGCGAAAAGCTCGCGGAGGTGTACCTCGGCCCGCACATCGGCAGCGGCCTCGAAAACTGGTTTCCCTATGTCCTCGCCACGCTCTTTCTGCTCGTCCGGCCCGAGGGCCTCTTCGGCGAGCGAAGGATCGAGAGAGTTTGATGAAGGTCAGGGGAAGTTCGAACGGACAACGGCGAACAGCGGGGCGATTTCGTTCCCTTCGCCCCGCGCCCTTCGCCCGGCGCGTTTCGGCGGCCAGCCCATGATTTACCGCGAAGCCGGCCAGTTTCACTCGACCTACGAGGAAGACCAGCGCATCTTCCCGATCCGGCAGGACCGCGTCGCGGTCGCGCTGATCCTCGCGCTCGCCTTCGTGGCGGTTCCGCTGGCCGGAAACGACTACTGGTTCAGCGCGATCCTGATTCCGTTCCTGATCCTGTCGCTCGCGGCCCTCGGATTGAACATCCTGACGGGCTACGCGGGGCAACTCTCGCTCGGCTCGGCCGCCTTCATGGCGGTCGGCGCGTTTGCCGCGTTCAACCTCATGCTGCGCGTCCCGGGGCTGCCTCTCCTCGCCGCGTTTTTCCTCGCGGGGCTGATCACGGCCGGGGTCGGGCTCTTCTTCGGCCTTCCGAGCCTGCGGATCAAGGGGTTTTACCTGGCGGTCACGACCCTGGCGGCCCAGTTCTTCATCGAGTGGGCGCTGACCAAGTTCTCCTGGTTTTCGAACAACAACCCGTCGGGCGTCATCAGCGCGCAGAAAATGGTGATTTTCGGTTATCGCTTCTCGAGCCCGGTCAGCCGCTATCTGCTGACGCTTTCGATCGTGACTGTCCTGGCGCTTGCGGCAAAGAATCTCGTGCGCAGCCGGATCGGCCGCGCCTGGATGGCCGTCCGGGACATGGACGTGGCGGCCGAAGTCATCGGGATCCCGATGCTCCGGACCAAGCTCTTAGCCTTCGCCGTCAGCTCGTTCTACTGCGGAATCGCCGGCGCGCTGTGGGCCTTCGCCTATCTCGGATCGGTCGAGCCCCAGGCGTTCGACCTGACGCGTTCCTTCCAGATCCTGTTCATGATCATCATCGGGGGCATGGGAAGCGTGCTCGGCTCCTTTCTCGGCGCGGGGTTCATCACACTCCTGCCCATTCTCCTGAACGTGGGGGCCCACTCTCTCTTTTCGGGCCGGGTCAGCCAGAGTCTCCTCTCGAACCTGGAGCTCATGCTGTTCGGCGCTCTGATCATCCTCTTCCTCGCTCTGGAACCTTACGGGCTCGCCCGCCTCTGGCAGATCGGAAAGGAGAAACTCCGCCTCTGGCCATTTCCTCACTGAACAAGGGACTCCAAACGAAACAACCGCAACGACAACTCTTTCGAAGGAGGTTCGCACATGAGCACATCGTCCGGGATCCCCCGCAGCGCTGCCCTGTTGGGACTCGCTCTCCTGATGCTCGGACTCGCCGCTCCGCCCGCGGCGACCGCCCAGGAGCAGTTCATTCCCATGGCGAGCTATCGGGTCGGCCCCTACGCCGCCGGGGGCAGCGGCACGTTTGGCGGGTTCATCGACTACCTCGACATGCTGAACCGGCGCGACGGAGGCATCAACGGCGTGAAGCTCACGTGGGAGGAGTGCGAGACCGAGTACAAGAACGACCGGGGCGTCGAGTGCTACGAGCGCCTGAAGGCAAAGGGGCCCACGGGCGCCTCGATGTTCAATTTCGTGTCCACCGGAATCACGTACGCCGTGATCGAGCGCGCGACCACCGACAAGATCCCCATCGTGTCGATCGGTTACGGCCGCGCCGACGCGTCCGACGGGCGGGTCTTCCCTTACGTCTTTCCTCTCGTCACGAACTACTGGAGCCAGAACACCGCGAAGATCAAGTTCATCGGGATGAAGTCGGGCGGGATGGACAAGCTGAAGGGGAAAAAGATCGTCAACCTGTACCACGGCTCCGCCTATGGCAAGGAGACGATCCCCGTTCTGGACCTCCAGGCGAAGAAGTATGGATTCACCGTCACGCACATCGAGGTTCCCGCACCGGGCAACGAGCAGGAGTCGCAATGGCTGCAGATCCGCCAGGCGAAGCCGGACTGGGTGATCCTCCGTGGCTGGGGAGTCATGAATCCGGTCGCGTTGAAGACCGCGGCGAAGGTGGGCTTTCCACGCGACCACATCGTCGGGGTCTGGTGGAGCGGCGCCGAGGAGGACGTGGTCCCGGCGGGTGAGGCGGCGAAAGGATTCATCGCGGCGGGGTTTCACCCGTCGGGCACCAATTTTCCCGTGCTGAAGGACATCCAGAAGCACGTGTACTCCGGCGGCCACAAAGGAAACCTGGAGGACGTGTCGCGCCTCGGCAGCATCTACTACAACCGCGGCGTGATTCACGGGATCTTGAACAGCGAGGCCATCCGCACCGCGCAGGCGAAGTTCGGCAAGAAATCTCTGACTGGAGAACAGATTCGCTGGGGACTCGAGAATTTAAACATCGACGAGAAGCGGTTGAAGGAGCTCGGTGCTCTGGGCCTGCTGCAGCCCATCAAGCTGTCGTGCACCGACCACGAGGGCGGCGGCGCGGTGAAGTTCCAGCAGTGGGATGGCAAGAAGTGGAACCTGATCAGCGACTGGATCAAGTCGGACCAGTCGATCGTCCGACCGCTCATCGAGGAGTCGGCCGCCGCGTACGCGAAGGAGAAGGGAATTACGCCGCGTGACTGCACCAAAGAGTGAGGCGGGGGGCGAAAGCCCCTTCCTCGCCCTTCACAATATCGAGGTCATCTACGACCACGTCATCCTCGTCTTAAAGGGCGTGTCTTTAGACGTCCACCGGGGCACGATCGTCGCCCTGCTCGGCGCAAACGGCGCCGGCAAGACGACGACCCTGAAGGCGATCTCGAACCTCCTCGCCTCCGAGCGCGGCGCCGTGACGAAGGGATCGATCGACTTCTGCGGAGAGCGCATCGACGATCGGACGCCGCGCGACGTGGTGCGGCGGGGAATCGTCCAGGTCATGGAAGGACGGCACTGCTTCGAGCACCTGACCGTCGAGGAAAATCTGCTGACCGGCGCCTTCTCCCGCCGCGCCTCCCGCGCCGAGATCCGAGGCGACCTCGAGCGGATCTACGGGCATTTCCCGCAACTCGCCGCCCGCCGCCGGAGCGTCTCGGGATACACCTCGGGGGGGGAGCAGCAGATGACCGCCATCGGGAGGGCCCTGATGGCGCGGCCTCAGATGGTCCTTCTCGACGAGCCGTCCCTCGGACTCGCCCCGTATCTGGTGGAAGAAATCTTCGAGATCGTTCAGTCGCTGCACGTCGAGGGGGTCACCTTCCTGCTCGCCGAGCAGAACACGGCGGTGGCGCTCCGATACGCCGACTTCGGTTACATACTCGAGAACGGCCGCGTGGTGATGGATGGCACTGCGGAGGAGCTCTCCGGCAACGAGGACGTGAAGGAGTTTTACCTCGGCATCGCGGGCGAGGGCCGCCAGAATTTTCGCGAAGCCAAGCACTACCGGCGGCGGAAGCGATGGCTGGCCTGACGGAGAACCGGGAACCGAAAGAGATCGTCATGGCGCATTACGACAAGCTGGAGACCCGCGAGACGGCGGAACGGGAGAGTTCCCTCTTTGCGCACCTGCCGCAGTACCTCGAGCAGACGCGCGGGCGCTCCCCGGCGCTCGAGAGCCGGCTCGAAGGGATTTCGAGCGCGGAGATCACCGACCGGGTCTCTCTGGCGCGCATTCCGGTGCTGCGCAAGTCCGACCTCGCGGACCTCCAGCGCGCCGCGCCCCCGTTTGGCGGCCTGGCGGGCGTGCCGCTCGGGCAGTGCGGGCACGTCTTCTCCTCGCCCGGGCCCCTGTACGAGCCCGCCGCGCGCCGGGCGGACTACGGCGCTTTCGCCCGGGCGCTTTTCGCCGCCGGGTTCCGGCCGGGGGAGCTCGTTTACAACACGTTCTCCTACCACTTCACGCCGGCGGGCCTGATGGTCGACTCGGCGGCGCAGGAGCTCGGGTGCGCCGTCTTTCCGGCGGGCGTCGGGCAGACCGATCTCCAGGTTGCCGCCATCTCCCATCTGCGGCCCCACGGCTACGCCGGGACGCCGTCTTTCCTGAAGATTCTGCTGGAAAAGGCGCAGGAGACCGGGGCCGACGTCTCCAGTCTTACGAAGGGCCTCGTGAGCGGCGAGGCTCTGCCCGCGTCGCTGCGCACGCAATTTTCGCAGCGCGGGGTCCGCGTCCTGCAGTGCTACACGACGGCCGAGCTCGGCGTCATCGCCTACGAGTCGGAGTCGATGGAAGGACTGATCGTGAACGAGCGACTGATCGTCGAGATCGTTCGTCCGGGCACGGGCGAGCCGGTGCCGGAGGGCGAGGTGGGCGAGGTCGTGGTGACCAGCCTGGCGTCTCCCGAATACCCGCTCGTGAGGTTCGGTACGGGCGACCTGTCCGCGGTCCTCCCCGGAGGAAGCCCGTGCGGGCGAACGAACATGCGAATTCGGGGCTGGCTCGGCCGGGCGGACCAGAGCGTCAAGGTGCGAGGCATGTTCGTCCACCCCGGACTCGTGGCGCAGGTCCTTCGGCGGCATCCCGAGCTTCTGCGGGCGCGCCTCGTCGTGCGAAGAGAGGGCGAAGCAGACGAAATGACCCTCCGCTGCGAAACGAAATCTACGGCCGGCAAGGCACTGGCGGACTCGGTCGCCGCTTCGATCCGCGACGTCTGCAAGGTCCGGGGAGAGGTCGAACTCGTCGCCCCCGGGTCGCTCTCGAATGACGGAAAAGTGATCGACGACACGAGGCCGGTGCCGTGACGACCCGTGGTCGCCGCGGTGCGCCGTCGGCCGTTCGCCATTCGCCCTTCGCCATTCGCCCGTCGCCGGCGCGCCGCCTGCGCAAGAGGCGAGCCCCCTCAACGTGATCACCGACTCGCACGTTCACCTGCTGCCCGGACGGCTGGCCGCAAAGATCCGGCGGTTCTTCGAGGACCGGGGGGCGCCCCGCCTCCTCTATCCCTACGCTCCGCAAGCCGCTCGCGAGGCGCTGGTCTCCGCCGGGATCGGACGCTGCTGGACGCTTCCCTATGCGCACCGCGGCGGGGTGGCGTCCGGACTGAACCGCTGGATGGCGGAGACGTTTCAAACAGACCCGTTCGTCGTCCCCGGCGCGACCGTTCATCCGGATGACGACGTGGCAGGGGTCGTCGCCGAGGCGGTCGGTCTCGACCTGCCCGTCTTCAAGCTCCACTGCTCCGTCGGAGGATTCGCGCCCGACGATCCCCGCCTCGACCCGCTCTGGGCGGCGGTCTCGGAGGGCGGGCAGCCCGTCGTGGTGCACGGAGGCAGCTCGCCCGAAGGAACCGCGACGCCCGGCGAGATCGAAGCGATCGGGCGCGCCGCGGCGCGCTGGCCGGACGCGCGGATCATCGTGGCGCATTTCGGATCGCCTTCCGAGCGGCAGACGCTCGATCTTCTCGCGAGGGCGAGCTCCGTCTTCGCGGACCTGACGCCCGTGGTCGGAGAGCCGGTGCGGGTGACGGGCAGAGACATCGCGGGGTTCGAGCGGCGAGTCCTGTTCGGCTCCGACACGCCGACGGTGGCGGTCTCGATCGAAGACTCCCTCGCGCGGGTGCGCGGCTGGGGGCTCTCCCCTGACGACGAGACGGCGGTGCTCGGGGGCAACGCGGAAGCGCTCGTGCCCGCGCCGCGCGCCGCGGGGCAGTCCGCGGCGGGACAGGCGAGCCTTTGAGCCCGGCACCGCCAGCGACGCAGGCGGCGGCTGGCCTGCCGGGGGGGCTCGACACTTTTCCAAGGCTGATCCTCCACCACGCAAGCGTGCGGCCGAGGCAGCCGGCGATCCGCGAGAAGGACCTCGGGATCTGGCAGACCTGGACGTGGGAAGACGTCGCCCGCCAGGTGCGCGACCTCGCGTGCGGCCTTGCGGCGCGCGGATTTGCCCGCGGGGAACGCATCGCCATCATCGGGGACAACCGCCCTCGCCTCTACTGGGCGATGGCGGCCGCCCAGTGCCTGGGAGGCGTGCCGGTGCCGCTCTACCAGGACTCCGTGGCCTCCGAGATGGTCTACCCCCTGGTCGAAGCGGACATCCGCCTCGTCGTCGCCGAAGACCAGGAGCAGGTCGACAAGCTGATTGAGATTCGCGGGCGCTGTCCCGCTCTGGGCGGCGTCGTGTACGACGATCCGCGCGGTCTCCGGGACTACGACCCGAGCTTCCTCGCCGGGTACGACGAGATCCAGGAGCTCGGGCGGGCGTGGGACCGGGCGCACCCCGGCTTCTTCGAGGCAGAGGTCGCCGCGGGCGCCGGAAGCGACGTCGCGATCATCCTCTACACGTCGGGCACCACCGGGAGGCCGAAGGGCGTCATGCTGACGCACGACAACCTCGTCATCACCGGGCGCAACGGCATCGAGCGGGAGGGGCTGACCCCGAAAGACGAGGTCCTCGCCTATCTGCCGATGGCCTGGGTGGGGGACAACCTCTTCTCCTACGCGCAGTCGTGCGTCGCCGGCTTTTGCGTGAGCTGTCCGGAGAGCGGCGAGACGGTCCTCGCGGACCTGCGGGAGATCGGGCCGACCTACAACTTCGCCCCGCCCCGCGTTTACGAAAACATGCTGACGTCCGTCCTCATCCGGATGGAGGACGCCTCGGCCATCAAACGCCGGACGTTCGACTTTTTCATGCGCGTCGCGCGGCGCGCCGGCGCGAACATCCTCGACGGAAGGGCGGTCTCCGCCCAGGACCGGCTTCTCTACGCGATGGGACGCCTGCTGGTGTACGGGCCTCTCAAGAACGTGCTCGGTCTCTCCCGCATCCGGCTCGCGTACACCGCCGGCGAGGCCATCGGGCCGGATCTCTTCGGGTTTTTCCGCTCCCTCGGGATCAACATCAAGCAGCTGTATGGCTCGACGGAGGGCTCCGTTTTCGTGTGCGTCCAGCCCGACGGCGGAGTCAAGCCGGACACCGTGGGAACGCCGGCGAAAGATGTCGAGGTGAAAATCGCGGACGACGGCGAAGTGCTCTTCCGAGGGCCCGGAGTCTTTCACTCCTATTTCAAGAATCCGCAGGCGACCGCCGAGTCGCGCACGCCGGACGGCTGGGTGCACACGGGCGACGCGGGATTCTTCGACGAGGACGGGCATCTGAAGATCATCGATCGGGCCCGGGACGTCGGGCGGCTGAAGGACGGCACGCTCTTCGCGCCGAAATACCTCGAGAACAAGCTGAAATACTTCCCCTGGATCCGCGAAGCGGTCGCGTTCGGCGACGGCCGGGACCACGCCGCCGCGTTCGTCAACATCGACCTCCAGGCGGTCGGCGACTGGGCCGAGCGGCGCAACCTCCCCTACAGCGGCTACACAGACCTCTCCGCGCAGGAGCCGGTCTCTCAGCTGATCCGGGAATGTGTCGAAAAGGTGAACCGCGACCTCTCGGCGGACTCGCGGCTGTCCGGCTCCCAGCTCCGCCGGTTCCTGATCCTGCACAAGGAGCTCGACGCGGACGACGGCGAGTTGACGCGCACGCGCAAGGTGCGCCGCGGCTTCGTGGCGGAGAGGTACGGCGAGCTGATCGAGGCGCTCTACTCGGGGCAGGAGACCTGCATCGTCGACGCCGCCGTGAAATACGAGGATGGGCGCGAGGGCCGGATCCGGGCCGACGTCCGTATCCGCGACGCCGCCGTGTATCCGCCGGTCCGCAATGATAAATTCGGCGCCGGGACATGAGCGACTGTCTTTTCTGCAGGATCGTCGCGGGGGAAATCCCCTCGACGAAGGTGTTCGAGAACGAGCGGATTTTCGCGTTCGAGGACATCCTGCCGCAGGCGCCCACCCACGTCCTCGTCGTCCCCAGGAAGCATTACGTCAACGTGCACGACGCGGCGGAAGATCCGGCCCTTTTGGGAGAGCTGGTGACGCGCAGCGCCGCAATCGCGCGCGAAAAGGGCGTCGCCGACTTTCGTCTGGTGACCAACAGCGGCGTCGAAGGCGGCCAGGCAGTCTTTCATCTGCACTTTCACGTGCTCGGCGGGCGGCATATGCGCTGGCCCCCCGGTTGAACGGAAAAAGGAGGACGTCATGGATTCCAGAAAGGTCGCCGACTGCAGACGTTTCCCGAGCGAGAAGGGCTGCTCCTTAACCATCTCCGGACCCGAGAACGAGGTCATGGATGTGGCGGTCCAGCACGCGGTGGCGAGCCACGGCCATCAGGACACACCGGAGCTCCGGCAGCAGCTGCGCGGGCTGCTCGAAGACGAGAAAAACGAGCCCGCGCGGGCCTGAGCTAGGCTACGCCTCGGACCTGACACCACCCTGCGGCTCCCGGGAATTGTTTCAAACGGAAGGCCGCAGAGGAGTCTGCGTCGATCACCGCCGGCTGACCCGCCGTCGCCGCCGTCCTCCCGCGACGATTGGCGGTACACGCCGGGGAGGACCTCACTCGACGGAGGATAAATGAACGGCCCCATCTTCACCCTGATCGTGATCGTGACGGCGATGTCGGCGCGGGACACCGCGGTGCCAGTCGAGAAAGAACCGCATCATCGGACGGTCTTCAAGAATGATTACGTGCAGG
>JBDUBI010000259.1:0-16768 GCA_040004225.1 Acidobacteriota bacterium | reverse complement strand
CGCAGCGAGAGGAGTCTCCCGACCGAAGGGAGGGAGGAGCCTTTCGCTGCGGGAGGCGGAGCGCAGCGGAGCCGACGTGGACGACGTGGCTGACGTGCGGCGAGCGCTGCCGGTTCTGCTTCCCTGGTCCGTGTTCTGCGGGCTCCTTTTCGCCTCCTGGAATCGCTGGATGGAGCCTTTCGTGGACTCGGGGAGGGAGCTGATGGTGCCGCGGCGCGTCGCGGCCGGCGAACGACTCTACGCTGCGATCCATTTCCACCACGGCCCTCTGGCACCCTGGATCGGCGCGGCGGTCGAGCTCCTCGCCGGCCGCTCCCTGGCGGCGCGGACCGCGCTGGCTCTCGTCGTCGCCGTCGCGGGGCTCGAAGCGCTGCGGCGTCTGACCCTGCGCTGGATTCCCGGGATCGGGGGCGCGCTCGCCGTCTCGCTCGCGATCGCGCTCGCATTTTTTCTGCGCCCGGGCGGCTGGCTGTTTCCCTTCAGCTTCGACACGGCCATGGCGGTCGCGGCTTTGACCGGCGCCCTCGCGTTCTCCGCGGGAGACTCGCGCCGCCGGAACCTGGGGACCGCGGCGTGCCTGCTCGCGGCGCTTCTCTCGCGGCCGGAGCTCGGCGCCGCCGGTCTCGTGGCCGTCGCGATCGACGGGCGTCGGCATCCGCGGGCCCTGGTCCTCTCCGCGGGCGTGCCTGCCGCGCTGGCCATCCTCGCCTATGCGGCCGTTTCGATCGGCATCCCGCAGGACCGCCTGGTGGCGGACGGATGGATGGCGCTCCTCCATCCACCCCTGGCCTTTCAGAACGTTTACCGCTCGTTCGCCGGCCTCGACGCGCCCGGGTTGCGCCTTGCGCAGCTGGCGCTCGCGGGGGTGGTGCTCCTCCTCGCCGGCTGCCTTCTGGTCCTCGGAGCGGCGGCCGCCCGGCTTGCCCGGCGCGCATCGGACGCGGCGGGGACAGGGGTGGAAATCGCCTGCCTCCTCCTGCTGTCGGGATGTGCCGCGCTGTTCGAATACCCGCCGGAATCTCTCCGGCCGGCCTTCGCTCTCTTTCCACCGCTCGTTCGCGTCGTCCCGGTCGTCTGCGCGGGACTCCTCGTTTTGCGGCTGACCTACCTCCTCACTCGAAAGGAGAAGAGCCGCGCGGCGCCCGAGATCTCCGGCGGCGCTCTTCTGCTTGCCGCGCTGTTTGGCGCGAGGCTGCTGCTCGCCGCCGGATACTCGGGGCCGTATAACGCGTTCTTTCTCCCCCTCCCGACCGTGATCACCCTCGCCGCGCTGATGGGCGCGGCGCAGCGCTTCGGGCCGGCCATCGGACGATCGCTTCCCCGCCTCGTCACCGCGGCTCTCGCGATCTTCCTGATCGCGCGCGGCGTAGACGTGTGGCGCTCCTACCGCGGACCGGGCTGGGCCGCGCTCGACACACCCGCCGGGAGTGTCGTGCTGCCGGAGCACGAGGCGCGGACGTCGCGGCTGGTGCTGGCGGATCTCTCGAGGCGGCTGCCCCCCGGCGCCACGCTGACCGGATTTCCAGAGGCGGGGTTCTTCGAGTACACGCTGGGGCGCGAGAATCCGCTGCCCCTCGAGCAGTTCTGGCCGGGGCATCTCGATCCAGCGGGCGAGGAGAGAATCGCCGGCCGGCTGCGCGCCCGGCCGCCCGACGCCCTCCTGCTCATCAACGCGCTCGCGGTCGGGGAAGGCCAGCGCGCTTTCGGGAAAGACTACTCGACCGGGCTTGCGTCGTTCATCGACACGGAGTTCGCTTCCGCCGCGATCTACGGCCCGAATGCGAGGGAAGGCGCCAGAATCGGAGACCCCGATTTCTTCGTCGAGATCCGCGTCCCTCGGGCAGGCGGGAAGCGATGAGACTCGACCTGGCCGTCGCGCGCGCCTTCGCCCTGTCTCGGAGGGCGGCGCGGGAAGCGGTGCGCGCCGGCCGCGTGGACCAGGATGGAGTGACCGTGGACGAGCCGGGGCTCGACGTTCCCGAGGACGCGCGCCTCGCATGGGACCCGAACCGCCCCGCGCGGCACAACATCAAAACGCGCCTGAGCGTCCTGCATGAAGACGACGACGTTCTGATCGTGGACAAACCTGCGGGGGTCCTGACGGTGCCGACGGCGGAGCGGGAACGCGACACGCTCCATGCGCGGGCACTCGATTATCTCCAGCACCGGTATCACCGCCGCCCCTACGCGGGCATCGTTCATCGACTCGACAAGGACACGTCCGGCGCTCTCGTCTTCGCTCGACATCGCGAGGCGCTTCACGCGCTGCAGGCTCTCTTCCGGGTGCATGACATAGAGAGGGAGTACCTCGCCCTGGTCGCGGGCGAGCCCCCCGATTCCGGCACTCTCGACGCGGACCTCGTGCGCGACGCGGGACTCGGACGGAGGGGCGTGGCTCGGAAGGGCGAGCCGGGACGCCGTGCGGTGACCCGGTACCGCGTCGTCGAACGACTCCGGGGGGCCGCGCTCGTCAGCGTCCACCTGGAGACGGGCCGCACTCATCAGATCCGCGTCCACTTTCTCTCCATAGGGCATCCGGTCCTCGGGGACAGGGTCTATCGAACGGGTCCTGCGGCCGACGCGGCTCCAGGGGCGCCCCGCCAGATGCTGCACGCCCGCCGTCTCGGATTCCGCCAGCCGGCGACCGGCGCCGCAATCCGGGTGGAAGCGCCGGTGCCGCAGGATTTCGAGCGGGTGCTGGCGGAGCTCCGGCAAAGCGGAAAACTCCGCTCCCCCTCCTCCCGAGGGGCTCCGGCAGAAGCTCCCGGTCGGTCCGGCGGCCCGGCCAGAGCACCCCTCGCGGGCCGGTCCGAAGATCGCGCCTCGTTCGACGGAGCTCCGGCACGCCGGCCCGGCTCGCGTCGGCCCGCCGGACCCGCCGGACCCGCCGGCGACGGAAAGAGTCCCGCGGCCGCGGTGCGCCCCGGGAGCCGCAACGTCCCGCACGTGATCGATCGCCCCAAAAAAAGAAAACCCCGCCGGAGCGGGGCTTTCCCGGGAAACGAGAAGAAGCCTAAGCGAGGACGATGACGACCACGCGGCGATTCTTCGACCGGCCCGTCTTGCTCTTGTTGGGAGCCACCGGCTCGTCTTCGCCATAAGAAATGGTGGACATCCGGTTCAGCGCGATGCCCTGCTTGTTCAGAAAGCGGCGAACCGCCTCCGCCCGCTCTTCGCCAAGTCGATAGTTCAAGCTGGGGGAGCCCTTCGAGTCGGTGTGACCCTGAACCTCCAGGTAAACGTTCTTGTTCTCCGACTTCAGCTTCTCGGCAAACTCCTTCAGCCGGTTTTCGGCTTCCTTCGAGAGCGCCCACTTGCTCGACGGAAATTTGACCGCGTCATCGGAGAGCACCAGCGAATAAACGAACTTGCCTTCGGCGAGCTTGCCCGCCGCCTGGGCCCGCTCGAGAGCGTCGCGCGTCGACTTGTCGAGCTCCGAGATGCGGGTATCGTGATCCCGAATCTTGCTCTGCGCCGTCTCGACCTGGGACTCCACCTCGTTGATCCGCTTTTCCGACGCGGCGCTGCTTTTGGAAACCTCGTCGCCGACATAGCGCTTGGTCGCGCAGCCGCCGAGTCCTAAGGTGCCCAGAAGTAGCGCCCCGCCCACGATTCCGACATTCAATCTCTTACCCATTGGAAATCCTCCTTCCAAAAAAGTTAACCGGCAGGCGACGGAATCGTTCCGCGATACCCCCGCCTCGTCCTGACGACCCATTTTCCGGGTTTGGTCACGGACACCACCACCACTCTGTATTTTAGCTCTCCCTGGCCCGACGGAGCGAATCCCAGGAGGTACTGTTTTCTGACCTCGGAATTAATTTTGGCCGCAATCGGCCTCAAATCCTCCTCCCCGCTCGCCAGAAATAACTGGCCCCCGCTCGAGTAGGCCAGAAGTTTCAGGTTGTCGAGAGCCAGATCTTTCCGCTCGGCATCCGTCATCCGGTCAAACGCGGCATTTTTCATGCCGACCGCGTAGACCGGTATAGAAACCTGTTGCAGGATCGTTGCCATTTCGTCGGCGGAAAGCCTGCTGGCGTTGTCGACACCGTCCGTAAAGAGCAGGATGGCCCGCTTACCGTTCCTGCCGGCCATCATCCGGGACGGCGTGGCGGCGACGGCGTCGAAGAGGGCCGTTCGGCCCCCGGCCTCGAGTTTGTTCAGGCCGGTGAGAATGCGGGACGCATCGGACGAGAATTCCGAAACCGCAAACACCTCGTCTTCGGAAAAGGCGAACAATGCGAAATCGTCTCCCGCTCGCCGCCCTTCCAGGATGTGACGGATCGCGCTCTTGGCCGCGTCGAGCTTTTTGGCGAGCTTCATGCTCCCCGATGTGTCGACCAGGAAGGCGAACGACGCCGGAGCGTCGTCGTCCCGCTCGAACGTGTCCAGGTCGACGTTGATCCCGCCCGCGTTCACCCGGAAGTCCTTCTTCGCGAGGCCGTCCACGAAACGCCCCTTGCGATCGAAAACGAGCACGGGGAGGAGAACGTATTCGCTGCCCGCGCTCTCCGAGTACGAGGGGAGCGGTGTTTCCCGCGGCGCCGGAGAAACCGTGATCCTCGGCGCCGCCGTGGAGGCCGGGGCGGAAGGCGCGATCGCGGGCGTCGGCGTCGGCGTCGGCCCGGGAACCGGCTGCGCGATCGCGCCGGCAACCCGAAAAAGGGCCGCGGCCGCGATCGACAGGGGAAAACGTCGCATCTCTTTGTGGAAATGATACTTCCTGCCGGATAATTCCGAAATGGCCCATCGCGAAATCTCCGTCGTCCTCGTACGGACACACACGCCCGGGAACCTCGGATCGGCGGCGCGTGCCTGCAAGAATTTTGGAGTGCGCCGACTTACGGTCGTCGAGCCCGCGGCGCTCCCGGACGACGATTCGGTGCGGCTCGCCTCGGGGGCGGATGACGTTCTCGCCGCGATCGAGCGGGTGCCGGACGTGCCGACGGCCGTCGCAGATTTCGACGCGGTGATCGCGACGTCTTCCATGCGAGGCCGCGAGGAACAGCGCGCGCTCGAGCTCGGCGATCTCCCCGGTTTTTTGAGCGAGCTCGGCCCCGCGGCGCGCGTCGTCTTCGTTTTCGGCCCCGAGCGCAGCGGCCTGACCGAAGAAGAAAGGTCGCGCGCTTCGGCCTGTCTTCGGCTCCCCTCCCAACCTGAATTTCCGACCCTGAACGTGTCGCACGCCGTGGCGGCGGTCCTCGCCGTCGCGCGGATGAGGGAGCCCGGATTGATTTCCCCGGATCCCGAGGCGGAGGGATGGGCCACGGCGCGAGAAGTGGAAGGGGCCCTGGACCACTGGGACCGGGCCCTCGAAGCGACAGGGTTCTACGATACCGGCCACCGCGACCGGTCGCTGCGCGCCTGGCGGAGAATCGTGGCGGGACGCCCTCTCACGACGCGCGAAGCGGCGATTCTCCGCGGCGTGGCGAACCGGGTGATGGTGTCTCTGCGGCGCGCCGTCGAAAACGGCTGACAGGCCCCTTCGCCCTTCGCCCTTCGCCCTTCGCCCTTCGCCCTTCGCCCTTCGCCCTTCGCCCCCGAAGGCTAAATCAGCTCGGCGGCCGCAAAAAAGAAGGCAATCTCGTTGTCCGCGTTCGCGGG
Organism: Acidobacteriota bacterium; assembly: GCA_040004225.1. Taxonomy (GTDB): domain Bacteria; phylum Acidobacteriota; class Thermoanaerobaculia; order UBA5066; family Gp7-AA6; genus JALYUA01. The sequence continues at coordinate 11,164 of JBDUBI010000259.1, read as the reverse complement.
GGAATCGCTCCCATGGATCGCGTTGCGTTCGATGTCAGTGCCGTAGAGGTTTCGCACGGTCCCGGCGTCCGCCTTCTTCGAATCGGTCGCGCCCATCGTGGCCCGGAGGTGCGGGACTGCGTCGGCGCGCTCCAGAGCGGCGACGACGACGGGTCCCTCGGTCATGAATTTCACGAGCCCCTCGAAGAACGGCCGCTCCCGGTGAACGGCGTAAAAGGCCCGCGCCTGGTCCGGGGCGAGACGGATCTTCTTCAATCCCGCCAGCCGGAATCCCTCGCCCTCGAGATGCGCGAGGATAGCTCCGGCTTTGCCCGCGGCGACGGAGTCGGGTTTCAAGATGGTCAGCGTTCTCTGGCTCAACGGTGGTCCTTTTCTGCCGCCCGCCGCGGCGACCTCGTTTTGATTCGAGTTCAGAACTCCCGGACGTCGGCCGGGAGCTTGTCTTCCGTCTTGACCCCTACGCCGGCGAGCGCGGCCAGCAGCTCCCGGGGGCGCTGACAGCCGACCAGAACCGTGGCGCCATCCGCGCGGACGACGAGAACCCCCAGGTTGCCCCGGACGTTCAACGCGCGGCGCCCGCCGAAGCCGCGGATCCCCCAGCCGCCGTAATCGCGGATGGGACGGTACGCGACAGCCTCCGCGCGGGCGATCTCCGCGAACGGGATGCGCGTCGTATTCAGGAAGCCGAATCGAACTGTGATCGCGTCGCGATCGACGCTGGTTCTCATCTTGAGAGTCGCCAGCGACAGGGCGATCAAAACGAGCAGCGCGGCAACCGCGTAGAGCCAGGGGCCGAAGCCCTGCGTCTCCTCGTAAAGGCTGGCGCCCGTCATCGACCGAGACGCTCCTTCATCCGGCTGCCCAGATCCGCCGGAGAGCGCACGACCGAGACGCCCGCCGCCTCGAGCGCTTTCACCTTGTCGGCGGCGGTTCCCCGCCCCCCCGCGATGATCGCTCCGGCGTGGCCCATTCTTCTCCCCGGCGGAGCGGTCTGCCCCGCGATGAACGCGACCACGGGTTTGCGGAAGTTGCCGGCGATCCAGCAGGCGGCTTCCTCTTCCGCCGATCCACCGATCTCTCCGATCAGGATCACCGCCTCCGTGCCGGAGTCGTCGGCGAAGGCGGCCAGGCAGTCGATGAAGCTGGTGCCGTTCACCGGATCTCCGCCGATCCCGATCACCGTCGACTGCCCGAGGCCGAGATGCGTGAGCTGATCGACCGCTTCGTATGTCAGGGTGCCCGAGCGCGAGATCACGCCGATCGCTCCCGGCTTGTGAATCCGGCCCGGCATGATCCCGATCTTGCATTCGCCGGGAGTGATGATGCCCGGGCAGTTGGGTCCGATCAGGCGGACGGAGACGCCTTCCGCCGACCGGCGCGCCAGAGCGGCCTTGACCCGCACCATGTCGTTGGTCGGGATTCCCTCCGTGATGCAGGCGATCACCGCGATGCCCGCGTCGGCGGCCTCGACCACGGCGTCGGCCGCAAAGGGCGGCGGGACGAAGATCATCGAGGCGTTCGCGCCGGTCTGCGAGACGGCGTCGGCAACGGTGTCGAAAACCGGGATTCCCTCGTGCATGGTGCCGCCCTTGCCCGGCGTGACACCCGCGACGACCGCCGTGCCGTAGTCGCGGCAGGCGAGCGCGTGAAAGCTTCCCTCTCGTCCGGTCAGCCCCTGGACGACGAGCCTCGTTTCCTTTCCCACCCAGATCATCGGACCGCCTCGACGACTTTCGTGGCGCCGTCCGCGAGACCGTCCGCGGGCGTGATCTTCAAGCCCGAATCCCGGAGAATCTGCTTTCCGAGATCGACGTTCGTGCCCTCGAGGCGGACCACGACGGGAAGGGACAGGCCCATCTCGCGGACGGCCGCGACCACCCCGTTGGCGATGATGTCGCAGCGCATGATCCCTCCGAAGATGTTGATCAGGACGCCTCGCACGTTCCTGTCGGAAAGAATGATGCGGAACGCGTTCTTGACCTGCTCTTCGTTGGCGCCGCCGCCGACGTCCAGAAAGTTGGCGGGCTCTCCGCCCGCCAGTTTCACGAGGTCCATGGTCGCCATCGCCAGCCCCGCGCCATTCACCATGCAGCCGACATTGCCCTCGAGCTTGATGTAGTTCAGTCCGAACTTCGACGCTTCGACCTCGAGCGGATCCTCCTCGGTCAGGTCCCGCATCGCCTTGATGTCGGCATGTCGGAACAGCGCGTTGTCGTCGAAAGTCATCTTTGCGTCGAGCGCGAGGACATCGCCCGCCTTCGTGACCAGAAGCGGATTGATTTCGGCGAGCGTCGCGTCCGTCTCGATGTACGCGCGGAAGAGCGCCGGCATGAAGGCGATCCCCTTCTTGAAGCTTTCACCGGTGAGGCCGAGCGCGAAGGCCAGCTTGCGGGCCTGGAAAGGAAACATCCCGATCGCCGGATCCAGCGTCTCTCGGACGATCGCCGCGGGATCCTTCGCCGCGACCTCCTCGATCTCCATCCCTCCGGACTTCGACGCCATCATCGAAGGCAGACCGCGGCCGCGATCGAGGGTCACGGAGAGGTACAGCTCGCGGTCGATGTCGAGCGCCTCCTCCACCAGAACCTTCTGCACGAGGCGACCCTCCGGCCCGGTCTGGGCAGTGATCAGCGTCATGCCGAGGATCTTCTTCGCGAATTCGAACGCTTCCTCGGGGGTCCTGGCGACCTTGACGCCGCCGCCTTTTCCGCGGCCGCCGGCATGGATCTGGGCCTTGACGACGGCTCGTCCGCCGAGACGCTTCGCGATCTGCCGCGCTTCCTCGGGATTGTCCGTGACCTCTCCGCGAGGCACGGGGACGCCGTAGCGCGCGAGGAGGGACTTGGCCTGGTATTCGTGGACTTTCATGGGGGAGGGAAGGTATCAGGTCTCGGAAACGAGCCGGATGCTGAAATCGACGACCGCCCTTCTAAGTCCCGAACAGCTTTCTTATGCCGTGCCGGGTCGTGGCCGAGTACATCTCCGCGATGGCGGTGGTTAAGGGGATCGACTTCGGGCAAGCGCGGACGCAGTTCTGCGCGTTGCCGCAGTCGTCGATGCCTCCTTCCGCCATTAAGGCCTCGAGCCGTTCCGCGGCGTTCATCGCTCCCGTGGGATGGGAGTTGAAAAGGCGAGCCTGCGCGATCGGAGCGGCCCCCATGAAGTTCGACCGTCCGTTGACCTGCGGACAGACGTCCAGACAATTCCCGCAGGTGATGCATTTCGCGTACTCGTACGCCTGCTGCCGCTCCGGCTCCGGCATCCGGGGCCCGGGCCCGAGATCGTAGGTTCCGTCGATCGGAATCCACCCCTTGATGCGCTTCAACGACTCGAACATCACTCCGCGGTCGACAGACAGGTCGCGCTGCACCGGAAACTTCGCCATGGGCTCCAGGCGTATGGGCTGCTCGAGCGAGTCGATCAGCGCGGTGCACGCCATCCGGGACACCCCGTTGATTCGCATCGCGCAGGACCCGCAGACCTCCTCGAGACACGCCCGGTCGTACACGACGGGAGACGTGGGCTTCCCGGCGCGGGTCTTCGGGTCTTTGGCGATTTCCATGAGGACAGAAACGACGTTCTGCCGCGGCTGGTACGGGATCTCGTATTCCTCCCAGTAGGGAGATGACATCGGCGTGTCCTGACGCTTGACGGAGATGCGAATGCTGGAAGGCATGGTTTTCCTCGGGTCCCTCAATTCCGTCGGTTTCCGCTCTGAAAGGTCCGTTTCCCGGCCATCAGTACTTCCTCGCTCGCGGCTTGATCAGCGACGTGTCTACCGGCGCGTACGTGATCTTCGGCCCGTCGACCGAGTGCTCCGCGATCGTGGTTTTCAGGAAGTTTGCGTCGTCGCGAGGCAGCGCGTTTTCTTCCGTCACACCCTTCGCGAGATCCTTCACCTTGAAATGGGCGCCGCGCGACTCGTCGCGCATCAGGGCGCCGCGGGTCATCACGCGGGCGATCACCAGCATGTTGCGGAGCTGGTTGATGAAAGAGATCTCGCGGTTCGCGAAGCCGGACCGGTCCGTGAGGCCGACGTTCTTCCAGCGCTCTTCGAGCTCCTGGAGCTTCGTCTCGGTCTCCTGAAGCTTGCGATTTTCCCGCACGACGGTGACGTTGTCCGTCATCCAGTCGCCCATCTCTTCCGCCAGCACGTGCGGATTTTCCGGGCCCGAGGCGTTGGCGAGCCTCTTGAATTCGGCATCCCACCGCTTCTTCGCCTCGAGAAACGCGCCCTCGGCAGCGGGAAGCTTCGACGAAGTCTCGCGGCCGTGCCGAACCATCGCCGGGCCTCCGATTTTGCCGGCATAGAGGCAGGACACGAGAGAGTTGGCGCCGAGACGATTCGCCCCATGAACGGAAAAATCCACCTCTCCGGAGGCGTAAAGACCGGGAACGTTCGTCGCCTGGTTCTTCGGCGAGGCCTCGTCCAGGCCGCCGGTCGTCTCGTTCTTCGCGAACTGCACCCACAGCCCGCCCATCGAGTAGTGCATCCCGGGAAACACCTTCATGGGCGTTTCCCGCGGATCGTCTCCGACGAACTTCTCGTAGATCTCGAGGATCCCGGCGAGCTTCGTGTCCAGCTCCTTGCGCGGGATGTGCGTCAAGTCGAGGTAGACCTCGCGGCGCCCGCCGATGCCGTACCCCTGCAGACACACCTGAAAAATCTCGCGCGTCGCGATGTCGCGGGGGACGAGGTTGCCGTAGGCGGGGTATTTCTCTTCCAGAAAGTACCAGCGCTCCCCCTCGGGGATGGCTTTCGGCGCGCGAATGTCGCCCTGCGTCCTCGGCACCCAGACACGGCCGCCCTCTCCGCGGGCCGACTCCGACATGAGCCGCAGCTTGTCGGTTCCGGGAATCGAGGTGGGGTGCACCTGGATGAACTCGCCGTTGGCGTAACGCGCGCCGTCCTGGTAGGCCGCCGATGCGGCGGTCCCGGTGTTGATGACCGAATTCGTCGAGCGGCCGAAGACGATTCCGGGTCCGCCCGTCGCGAGCATCACGGCGGCGCCCGCGAAGGTCTCGATCTTCATCGAATACCAGTCGAGCGCGGTGATCCCGCGGCAGTTGCCGTCCGCGTCCCGGACGAGTCCCAGAAACTCCCAGGCCTCGTACTTGCGCACCAGCCCGGCGACTTCGAACCGGCGCACCTGCTCATCGAGCGCGTACAGCAGCTGCTGCCCGGTCGTCGCGCCGGCGAAGGCGGTACGGTGAAACTTCGTCCCGCCGAACCGGCGAAAGTCGAGGAGACCCTCGGGGGTCCGGTTGAACATCACGCCCATCCGGTCGAGGAGATTGATGATCCCGGGCGCGGCTTCGCACATCGCCTTGACGGGAGGCTGGTCGGCGAGGAAATCGCCCCCGTAAACGGTGTCGTCGAAATGGATCGCGGTCGAGTCGCCTTCGCCCTTCGTGTTCACCGCGCCGTTGATTCCGCCCTGCGCGCACACGGAGTGGCTGCGCTTGACGGGGACGATCGAGAAGAGGTCGACGCTCACGCCGAGCTCCGCCGCGCGGACCGTGGTCATCAGCCCGGCCAGCCCTCCTCCGACGACGATGATGCGTTCGTTCGCCACGCGTTTTCTAGAGCCGGAACGCCGAAATCGAGCGCACACCCACGACGGAGAGAGCCAGAAACACCACGACGGAAATGTACATCATCCTCCGCTGCGCGCGAGGGCCGACGGTGATACCCCACACGATCGAAAAGGACCAGATTCCGTTCGCAAGATGAAAGGTCGCCGAAAGGATGCCGGCGATGTAGAAAGCGTAGATCCAGGGATTGGCGACCGCCGCCTGCACCTGCCGGAAGAGGTCCAGGCTTTCGTGGTCGGTGAGCTGGACGAGTCGCGTCGTCCAGTAGTGAAACAGGATGAACGCGAACACGACCACACCGGTGACCCGCTGCAGGAAATACATCCAGTTTCGGACGTAGCCGTTGGACACGACGTTCGGCCGCGCCGTGCCCGCGATGAACAGGCCATAGACGCCGTGGTACAGGAGCGGGACGGCAATCACGAGGATCTCCAGCGCCACCGCTCCCGGGAGAGTCTGGAGTCGATGCGTCATCTCGTTGTAGGCGGCAGCGCCTCGGGCGGCGGCGGAATTTTCGTACAGGTGAAACGCGAGAAATCCCCCGATCGGGACGATCCCGGAAAGGGAGTGCAGGCGCCGGACCCAGAAGTTCCGGTCCGACGTCATACTTTGAGGATGCGGAAGAGCTCGCGAACCGCTTCGGCGGACTTCGCGAGCGCCTCCTTCTCCTCATCGAGAAGCCGGATTTCGAGAACCTGTTCCGCGCCGCCTCTCCCGAGCTTGACGGGTACCCCGAGATAAATGTCCTGCATCCCGTACTCTCCCTGGAGATAGGCCGCGCAGGGAAGCACTTTCTTCTTGTCCTTCAAGACCGCATCCACCATCTCGACCACGGCGGAAGAGGGCGCGTAATAAGCCGATCCGGTCTTGTAGTAATTGACGATCTCGATCCCTCCTTCGCGCGTGCGCTTGACGATCGCATCGAGCTTGTCCTTCGAAAGAAGCTCCGGAATCGGGACGCCGCCGACGGTCGAGTACCGGGTCAGCGGGACCATGGTGTCCCCGTGCCCGCCGAGGACGAAGGCGTGTGTGCTCTCGACGGAGACTCCCAGGGCCTCCGCGATGAACCACCGCATCCGCGCCGAGTCGAGAACGCCCGCCATCCCGAACACGCGCTCGCGGGGGAACCCCGAGACGCGCCGCGCGACTTCGCACATGGCGTCGAGCGGATTGGAGACGACGATCAGAATCGCTTCGGGAGAGCGGCGGGCGATTTCCCGGGTGACGCCGCCGACGATTTCCTGGTTCTTCAGGACCAGATCGTCCCGCGTCATACCGGGTTTTCGAGCCAGGCCCGCGGTGATCACGACGACGTCGGAAGCTTCCGTCTCGTCGTAGCCGTTGGACCCCCGGATACGCGCATCGAATCGCTCGACGGGAGCCGACTCCATCATGTCGAGCGCCTTGCCCTGAGGAATGCCCTCGAGGATGTCCACCAGAACGACGTCGGCAACCTCACGTTCCACGAGCCTCTGCGCCGCCATTGCCCCGACGTTTCCCGCCCCCACGACAGTCACTTTCTGATGCACGGCAGGATCTTATCCGCTTCGCTCGACAGGACCCCGAGCGTCCAGATTCGCGTCCCCGGGGGCGGCTCGCGCCGGAGCTCTCCCGCGTCCGGAAGCTAGAATGCGAGGAGAGTGACACCCGACCGGCCGGCGTACAAAGACCATCCCCTCTGGTGCGAGGCGATGTCGTTGACGCGCGACGGCTACGCCTTAGCCGAGCGGCTTCGAGGACAAGATCCGGCGCTCGCCGTGCGCGTAAAAAAGGCCGCGGTCTCCGTGCCCGCTCAGGTCGCCGGCGCTCTCGCGGCGGATGAGGGCGCTCCGGACCGGCAGGAACATCTGGCGGAGGCGCGAGGCGCACTCGCGGAGCTCGCGCGCCACGCGCGGTCGTGCGGGCTCCCCGGGTCGGACGCTCTCGCGCGGCGAGCCGAGAGCCTGGATCGCTCCGTCCTGTTCGAGCTCGGTGTGGGGGGGCGATTTTCCTGAGTCATCCCGCTGCCGGAGCCATGATCGCCGATGTCGCCACGGCCATCCGTCGTGACGATGTCACCCGCCCCGGCGCCTGCCGATCCGGGCAGGCCGAGGATGTTTCCCGACCTTTTTCAAAGCGTCCTCAGCCGCGAGCGCCTCTTGCCCCTCTCGGCACTCTCCAGGAGCCTGCCCGATGACCGAAACACTCCCTGCGACCGAGCCTTCGATTCGCGTGGTCATGATGCCGAAGGACACGAACGCGCACGGGACAATCTTCGGCGGCGTCATCCTTTCGTACATCGACCAGGCGGCCGCGGTGGAGGCCAAGCAGCACGGCGCCTCCTTCATCGTCACGGTGGCGATGCGGGAGATCGTTTTTCACCACCCGGTCTACGTGGGCGATCTCGTCTCGTTCTATACGCGTCTGGTCAGGCTGGGACGCACGTCGATCACCGTCGCGGTCGAGGTCTTCTCGCAGAACGGAGAGGGCCGCGGCCAGCGGGTGAAGGTCACGGAGGCGGAAGCGACCTTCGTCAACCTGGACGAAAACCGGAAGCCGATGCCGATCGCGAAAAAGGGAGAGGGCGGGCCGGGGGGTTAGGGCGCGCTTCCGATATCAGCGGCCGCTGCGGTGTCCCAAATGCGATTACGACCTTCCCTCAATCTGGATCAGAACTGCAGACCATTGACCTTTCGTCGGGTCTTCTCTTCGCAGATCCCGCCGCGGGAGTTTCCCGAAGACGACGCGACCTTACGACCAGAACGGACCAGTGCCGGTCCATCGGGCTGTTTCTCGGCAGAGCCGAGCGGTTTCGCGCGCTCCGGCCTCTAAACAAAAGGTCCCGATTTCTCGGGACCTTTTCTTTCCGACAAAGCCGGACAAGAGTCCGGCAATGGTGACCGCTCTCTACGACTCTACCACTCCCCTTCGCCACCGGGTTTCTTTTCCGGAGAGGCTTCCTCGTCTTCGTCGTCCAAGTCCTCGGCGGCGGTCCGGGCGAGCTCCTCCGAGTCGTGCGTTTCGGAAAACTCCTTCAGGCCGCGCCGGTATTCCTCGTCCGCCTTCCAGTTCCCCTCGCCGTACATCTCGCTTGTGCCACCCGACGCGCCGGCCTTCTTCCCGGCCGGGGCCCGCTGCGGAGATTTCGACGCGGATGCGACTCGTGCGCCGCCCGTGCTCCTTCCTCCCCGGCCGGTGGCCGGCGATGGCTTCGCCGAGGGACGGGCCTTCGGTCTGCCGCTGGAGCTGGAACTCGAGCCGCCGGCCTTTGAACGTCCCGCCGACGACGCCCTCGCGCCGCTCGAACGGCTGCCGCCCGATTTTTTCGCGCTCGATCCCGCCGCGCTCTTCCTCGAACGGAGCTTTGATCCGGCTTTCTTGGGCGACGACTTCCTGGCCGCGCCGCGAGAGGATGATTTCCGCGGCGAGGACTTCTTCTTCGCGCCGCCGGAAGAGCCGCGTCCACGCGCCGAGGCGCTCTTGCCTGAACTTTTCGTCGCGCCGCCGGAGCTCTTCGCCTTGCCGCGGCTCGCCGCTTTGCCCGCCGATTTCTTCTTCTTGGCCATTCTGTGCTCCTCCTCTCCCGGGCTGACCCCCCGGTGCCACGATCATACAATCCCGGACGTGGCGAATCGAGAAGGAGAGCGCGTTCAAATCACCCCTCTTCCTTCCGGGCTTCGCATCGAAATAGGCCCTCTGGTCCGGCGCCGCCGCGACCGGCTGCGCCTCCTGGCGGTGGCCGCCACACTTCTGATGGCGGCTTTTTTCGGGGGCGCGCGCCTGGTCTCCGCCTGGGACTCCGGGCTGCGAAAAGGGAACTTTTCGGACCTGCCGCTTCTGGCCCTGCTGGCTCTCTCGGTCGCCGTCGGGCTCTCGACACCTTTCGCCCTGCTCGGCCTCTCCGCCCTCGCGTTCGCCGAGGAGACGGTCGAGGTCGGGGCGGAAGAGATCATTATCGAGACCGTGGTCTTCGAAACCGTCCGTCGGAGGACGATCCTCCGGCGCGACCTCGACTGCTGGCGTGAAACGTTCGTCCCGCTTCCACCCTGGTGGACCTGGGCCGTCGAGCGGCTGGCCGCCAGGGCGGCGGGCCGGCTGCACCCTCTCGCCGGTATGGCGGGCCCGAAAGAAAAGCGCCGGATCGCGGCGGCGCTCTCCCGCGCGACCGGCAAGCCGATCGTCCGCGACTTCGGACGTCTTCGCGAAACCGGGTAGCCACCCGCGGCATCCGTCCCGATTCGGGATAAAATCTCTCGGTGAACACCACTTCTACCCACGCGGACCGGCACCTCACCGATGTCCGACTCTTCGAGTTCGATGTTCCCGACGAGGTTCGCTGGGGGCTCGCCGAGGCAGGCTTCGTTTTCGCCACACCCATCCAGGCGGCCTCCCTTCCGCTCACGCTGTCCGGACGCGACGTCGCCGGTCAGGCGCAGACGGGCACGGGAAAGACGGCCGCATTCCTGATCACGATCTTTTCCCGCCTGCTGCGTACGCCGAGGCCGGGGCCCGCGCACGGCCCCCGCGCCCTGGTCATCGCGCCGACGAGGGAACTGGTCGTTCAGATCCGCCAGGAGGCCGAGGCGCTCGGGCTCCATACCGGTCTGTCGACCCTCGCCGTGTTCGGGGGAATCGACTACCGTCTGCAGCGCGACGCGGTGAAGACCGTCCCCGACATCCTCGTCGGAACGCCGGGCCGCCTCATCGACTACGAGCAGCAGGGAGCCACGACCTTCAAGGACGTCGAAATTCTAGTCGTCGACGAAGCCGATCGCATGTTCGACATGGGCTTCATCCGCGACCTCCGCAAGATCCTGCGGCGCTGCCCTTCCTATGATCGCCGGCAGACGCTCCTCTTCTCCGCGACCCTTTCCGCCTCCGTCATGGAGCTTGCCTACGAGCACATGAACAACGCGCAGAAGATCGAGGTCGAGCCGGAGCGGGTGGGAGCCGAAGGGATCACCGAGCTGCTCTACCACGTGTCGTCGTCCGAAAAGTTCCGGCTCCTTTTAGGCGTGCTGGAACAGGAGGGCGGCTCGCGCGTTCTCATCTTCGTCAATCGCCGGACGACCGCCTTCGACCTCGTGAAAGGTTTGACGGCCAATGGGTATCCGACGCGCGCGCTCGCAGGAAACGTCCCTCAGGATCGAAGGCTCAAGATCCTGACGGATTTCAAAGAGGGCCGGCTGGCGGTCTTGGTCGCCACCGACGTCGCCTCGCGAGGACTCCACATCGAAGGCGTCTCGCACGTCATCAACTACGACCTGCCGCAGGATGCGGAGGATTACGTCCATCGCATCGGCCGGACGGGACGCGCCGGGGCTCTCGGGCAGGCGGTTTCGTTTGCCTGCGACGACTACGTCTTCTCCCTCGACGCAATCCAGAAGCTGATCGGACGTCCCATCGAAGTTCACTGGCCTCCCGAGGAGCTGTTCCGCTCCGGCCGCGTTTCAAACGCTCCGCGACCCCACGCCGCGGGACAGCCGCGGCGCTCTTCGCCGCGGAAGCCCGGCGGGATGCGCATCCCGATCGCCGCGAGCCCGGAGGACCCCGATTCGTTCGGCCGGACGAAGAGGAAGAGCCACCGACG
>JBDUBI010000241.1:0-16826 GCA_040004225.1 Acidobacteriota bacterium | reverse complement strand
AGGGCGTCGTCGATCTCCTTCGTGAAGACGCCTTTTCCGGTGATCGCGGCGTCCATGTGCGACAGCCGGTCGCCCGTCGTGCGGTACGTCGCGATCTCCGTTTCGACGAAGGCGGCCAGGTCCCTTGCGATGATCTCGACCTGCGCCAGCGACAGCGCGGAGCCTCGCGCGGCCAGGCGAATCCGGCCGGGAACCGCAACGGACGTCATTCGGACACCGCCCTCCGCCCCGCGTCCTTCCCACTTCGCCCGTCCCGGTCCCCCTTCACTCGTCCTCGTCGAGATGGAACAGGTGGCGCACCGCCTCCACGCGGTCCAGACGGCGGCCCGCGTCGGGCTCGGATTTCAGACGGCGCATCGGCTCGTGAAGGAGGCGGGCGGCGAGCGAATTGGCGAATGCCGTGAAGCGTTCCCGGTCCGCGACCGGAAGTCTCGCGAGCTCCTCGTCCCGGATCCGGTCGAGATGCCCTCGCAGGCCTGTCACCGTCGGGATCACCGAAAGGTTGCCCATCCAGGTCAGGAATTTCGAAAGCTCTTCCTCCAGAACCTCTTCCGCGCGGGGCACCTCGCGCGCGCGCCGCCTCCGGTTGTCCTCGGCCACCGATTCGAGGTCGTTCACTCCGTAGACGAACGTGTTGTAGACGTCGCGCACGGAGGGCTCGACATCGGACGGCACCGCCAGGTCCAGGAAAAATATCGGGCGGCCGCGCCGCTGACGCATCGCGTTCTCGACGTCGTCCCGCCTCACGACCGGGCGTGGACTCGCGGTCGTGCCGACGACGACGTCCGCCGACGCGAACTCGCGGGCGATGTCCTCCCACGGAACGGCGATTCCGGAAACGCGCGCGGCGAGGCTCTCGGCCCGGCCGGGCGTGCGGTTGGCGATGCGCAGGTCGCGGACGCCCGCGTCCACGGCCTGGCGCGCAAAGAGGCTGCCCGTGTCCCCGGCGCCCAGAACCAGAACGGTCCGCCGGGACAGATCTCCGAACACTTTCGTCGCGAGCTCGAAACCGATCGAGACGACCGAGAGAGGGTGCCGGCCGATCTCGGTCTCGGACCGCACCCGCTTTCCCGCGGCGACGGCCGACTCGAACAGGCGATGGAGCACGGCGCGCGTCGCCCCGGATTCGCGCGCGATGCGCAGGGCCCGGCGCACCTGACCGAGCACCTCGCTTTCGCCGAGCGCCATCGAGTCGAGGCCCGCCGCGACGCGGAACAGGTGCCGGGCGGCTTCGGCGCCCTCGCGGCGGAAGCCCGCGCGCTCGAGTGCCGCGGGCTCCAGCCCCCGCCACTCGGAGACGTATCGGGTGACGAGGTCGCCCGCGTCCTCTCCTTCCGAAAAGAGCGCGTAGATCTCGCTCCGGTGGCACGTCGAGACGATCACTCCCTCGGACACGATCCCTTTGCCGAGCAGCGAGCGCAGGGCCTCGCTGACTTCGTCCGCGGAAAGGGCGATCCGATCGCGGACGGCGCTCTCCGCGAGCCGAAAGTTCCAGCCGAGGAGAAGAAGGTGCGCGTCGGCCGTTCGGCTCATCGGAAACCGTGGGATCGGGAAAAGTACATGTTCACGATGGTGTAGGAAAACAGGACGAGGCCATACCCGACGATCGAAAGGATCGCCACCCGCGCGCCCTTCCACCCGCGCCGCTCCATCCAGAGCAGGAACCCGTACAGGGCGAGTGTCGCGACGGCCCATTCGATCTTCGGATCCCCCACCGTCGCCCAGACCCGGTTCGCCCACAGGAGGCCGAACAGAACCGAGGCGGCGAGCACGGCGATGCCGATCGTGACGCTCGTGCGATTCATGCGGCCGATCACCTCGAGCGGAGGCAGCCGGGCGAAAAGAACGCCCGTCCGACCCCGGCGGATCTGCCGGTTCTGCACCAGGTAGAGGACCGACAACACGAAAGAGAACGTGAACGCGGCGTATCCCAGGATGCCGAACGTGACGTGGAGGGCAAAAAGAGGCCCGCGCATTTCGCTGTCGGGCGCCGAGGCATGCGCGGGAAGGAGAAGGCCCGCGGCCGAGAAGAGGATGACGAAGGGGATCAGGAAGGGCCCGATGGCGCGCTCGCGATGCCGGAACAGCAGCGCGAGATAGGACACGCCGAGCATCCATCCGAAAAGCGAGAGAGAGCCGCCGAAGCTGCGGTACGGGACCGAGTGGAGCTTTCGGGCCGTGACTTCGAGGTCCGCGAAATGGACGGCGAGACCCGATGCCAGGAAGAAGAGCGCGAGAGAGGTCCGGAAGATCGCGCCGGACGACCCCCTCCCGGGCTTCAAGAGCGAGAGGATAGAAAGCGCCTCGGCTCCCAGGTAGAGAGCGACGGCGAGCCAGCCGAGCGCGTGCCATTCCATCGGCGGGCCGAGTCTACCGGATGGAGCCCGGCCGGGCGGATCCCGCCGTCCGCCGCCGGCACCCCTGCGAAGGGAGGCCGGCCTGCCGACGGTTCCGGCCGGGGATCAGCGCCCCGATTTCGCCGGGGCGGGAGTTGCCGGCTTCGCGTCCTCCAGGGGCTTGTTCGCCTCCACCTGGATATTGATCTCGACGTCGTCTCCGAGCATGACTCCGCCGGTCTCGACCGCCCGGTTCCAGGTGATGCCGTAATCCTTGCGGTCGATCGAGAACGAGACGACCTCGAAACCCGCCTTCTCGACCTTGCCGGCCTTCATGAACCCGCCGTGCCGGACGGGGATGGTGATCGTCTTCGTCACGCCGTGCATGGTGAACTCACCCGTGACGTCGAAGGAGTCCTTGCCCTTCGGCGTGACCTTCGTGCTCTTGAACGTGATCGTCGGATACTTCTCGACGTCGAAGAAATTGGGAGACTTCAGGTCCCGGTCGCGGTTCTCCGAGGCGGTGTCGATCGACGCGGCCTGGATGGTCAGCTCGACGTGAGAGGTGGCGGGGTTCTGCCGGTCGAGCACCGCCGCCCCTTCGAAGTCGCGAAAGCGCCCCTCGACCTTGGACACGAAGTGCCGGATCCGAAATCCGACCAGGCTGTGCGACTTGTCGAACTGAAACGTCTCGGGGGCGGCGAAGGCCGCCGAAGCGGTGAGCACGGCCGCGGCGGCCAGAAAAGCGATCCTCTTCATGGTGCGTTCTCCTTGCTTTCGGTTTTGCGCCGCCAGGGGCGCGCGTCCTCAAAACGGGTTTTCGGAATGAGACGAATTATGTCGTTGACGGCCGCCCGGATTCGGGGGGGATAAGGCTTTCCCTTGACCTCCCCCGGATGGCTTCATAGACTGCGCTTCCGGCTGAAACCGCCTCGAGGAGGAATCTCTTCCCCACCCGATGACGATCGACCCTTTCGGAGCCAGACAGGAGTTTTCTCCGGGGCCGGGGAAAAGCGGGACGTTCTATTCGCTCCCCGCGCTCGAGAAGGCTGGCGTCGGCGCCATCTCACGGCTGCCCGTCAGCCTGAGGGTCGTTCTCGAATCCGTCCTTCGTTCCGTGGACGGGAGGCGCATCCGCGAGGAGGACGTGCGGGCGCTCGCGGGCTGGCAGCCCCGGGGCGAACGCATCGCCGAGGTGCCCTTTGTCGTCGCGCGGATCCTGCTGCAGGACTTCACCGGCGTTCCCCTGCTGGTCGATCTCGCGGCCATGCGCTCCGCCGTCGAGCGTCTCGGAAGAGACCCTTCGGTGATCGAGCCGCTCGTTCCGGTCGCGCTCGTGATCGACCATTCCGTGCAGGTCGACGTGTGGTCGGTCCCCGACGCGCTCCAGAGGAACATGGACATGGAGTTCCGGCGCAACCGGGCCCGCTACGAGTTCCTGAAGTGGGGCATGCAGGCATTCCACGGGTTCGACGTCGTCCCGCCGGGCATCGGCATCTGCCATCAGGTGAACCTCGAGTACCTCGCGCGCGGCGTGCTCGAGCGCGACGGGGTCTGGTTTCCGGACACGGTGGTCGGCACCGATTCGCACACCACGATGATCAACGGTCTCGGGATCGTCGGCTGGGGCGTCGGCGGTATAGAGGCCGAGGCGGGGATGCTCGGACAACCCTTGTATTTCCTCGCGCCCGACGTCGTCGGCGTCCACATGACCGGTCGGCTCTCCGAAGGCGTCACGGCGACGGACCTCGCCCTCCATTGCACGCAGATGCTCCGCGCGGCCAGAGTCGTCGGAAAATTCGTCGAGTTCCACGGCGAAGGGGCAGCGTCTCTCCCTCTGCCGGACCGCGCGACGATCGCGAACATGGCCCCGGAGTACGGGGCGACGATGGGCTACTTCCCCGTTGACGAGGAGTCGTGCCGGTACCTTCTTGCGACCGGCCGGTCGGAAGAGCACGTGGCGGCATTCCGCGCGTATTTCCAGGCGCAGGGGCTCTTCGGCATGCCGGCGGACGGGCAATGCGATTACACGTCGATTCTGGAGATCGACCTCGCGGCCGTGCGGCCCAGCGTCTCGGGCCCGAAGCGGCCGCAGGACCGCATCGACCTCCCGGATTTGAAGCGCCGCTTTCGCGAGCTCTTCGGCGCGCCCGTCACGGAAAACGGTTACGGCAAGCGGCCGGAACAGTTCTCCGAAAGGTACCGCGTGCAGATCGGCTTCGAGGGCTCGACGCCGGACGCGCCGATGGCCGGGGGCGGGCGCCAGGACCATCAGACGGCCGCTCCGCTCGAAGACAAGGCCGCGCGGACCGATACCAACCCCTGGACCGAGGGGGAGATGGTCAACAACCGCCCGACTCCGGACCGCGTCGAGGACGTGCCGGAAGAGCACCTTTCGCCCGCGATCGTCACCCTCGGGCACGGCGACGTCCTGATCGCGGCGATCACCTCCTGCACGAACACGTCGAATCCGAGCGTGATGCTCGCCGCGGGCCTGCTGGCGCAGAAGGCTGTCGAGCGGGGCCTGACGGTCTCGCCGAAGGTCAAGGCGTCTCTCGCGCCGGGCTCGCGCGTCGTCACGGAGTATCTGGCGCGCACGGGCCTCCAGGAGCCGCTCGACCGCCTGGGATTCAACCTCGTGGGCTACGGATGCACGACGTGCATCGGCAACTCGGGCCCGCTCGACCCCGCGATCGAGGAATCGGTGACTTCGCACGACCTGATCGCCGCCAGCGTGCTCTCGGGGAACCGCAACTTCGAGGCGCGCGTCCAGCAGAACATCAAGGCGAATTTCCTGATGAGCCCGCCGCTCGTGGTTGCGTTCGCCCTCGCGGGCCGTGTCGACATCGACATGGCCGAGGAGCCGCTCGGGCGGGATCGCGACGGACGCGACGTCTATCTGCGCGACATCTGGCCGAGCCTGGACGAAGTCCGCCAGGCCATCGAGAGATCGGTCGATCCCGCCACCTACCGGCGCCTCTACTCGAACTTCATCGAAGCCAACCCGCTCTGGAACGAGATCCCGGGTGGCACCGGCAAGACCTACCGCTGGGACCCGCATTCGACCTACATCCAGGAGCCGCCCTTCTTCGACCGCTTCAGCATGGTTCCCGAAGGCGTCTGCGACATTCGCAACGCGCGCGCCCTCGCGATTTTTGGCGACTCGGTCACGACCGATCACATCAGCCCGGCCGGCGCGATCAAGAAGACCTCACCCGCGGGTCTCTACCTTCAGGAGAAACACGTCGCCCCCGAGGACTTCAACAGTTACGGATCCCGCCGCGGGAACGACCGCGTGATGACGCGGGGAACGTTCGCCAACGTCCGCATCAAGAACCGGATGGTGGCCGGCGTCGAGGGCGGCGTGACGGTCTACCAGCCGCACGGGGAGCAGATCTCGATTTACGAAGCGGCCATCCGCTACCAGGCCGGGCACATTCCTCTCGTCGTCTTCGCTGGGCAGGAATACGGCTCGGGAAGCTCCCGGGACTGGGCCGCCAAGGGCACGCGGCTCCTCGGCGTCCGGGCGGTCGTCGCTCAAAGCTTCGAAAGGATTCACCGCTCGAATCTCGTCTTCATGGGCATCCTCCCCTGCCAGTTTCCGCAGGGCGCCAACGCCGAGAGCCTGGGCATCACCGGAACGGAGACCTACGACATCGTGGGACTCGAAGACGGGATCCACCCGCGCCAGTCCGTAGAGCTCACCGTCCGATCGGCCGACAAGTCGGAGAAACGAATCTCCCTGCTGGTGCGTATCGACACCCCGATCGAGGCGGATTACTACCGGCACGGGGGCATCCTGCCCTACGTGCTGCGGCACCTCCTCGCCACGGAGGCGCCGGCCGTCTGACCGTGGACATCGGTCCCGATGGCGGACCGAGGCGGTAGAATTTGCCCGTTTGATGACTGCACCCACACCGCCGTCCGGGCGGCGGCTCTTAGATGCCTGCTTCGCCCGTCCTGTCGACCGGCCGCCGGTCTGGATGATGCGGCAGGCGGGCCGGTACCTGCCCGAGTACCGCGAGGTGCGGCGCACCGTGTCCTTCTGGGACCTCTGCCGGAACGCGGACCTCGCCGCGGAGGTCTCGCTCCAGCCCTTTCGCCGGTTCGATCCAGACGGGGTGATTTTTTTCTCCGACATCCTCGTGCCCGTCGCGGCGATGGGCGCGAAGGTCGAGTTCACGGAAGGCGGGCCGCATCTGCCCGAGCCGGTGCGGTCGAGCTCGGACGTGCGCCGGCTTCACCGATTCGATCCCGCGGAGTCGATCGGCTTTACCGGGAAAATCCTGTCGTCGCTGCGCGCGAGTGTGGGCGACAACGCCGCGGTGCTCGGCTTCTGCGGCGCCCCCTGGACGCTCGCCTCGTATCTGATCGAGGGCGGCGGCTCGAAGTCGTTCTCGGGGATCAAGGAAATGATGGGGCGGGACCGCGAGACCCTCGGCCGGCTCCTCGATCTTCTCGCGGACGTCGTGGGCGACGTGCTGTCCTTCCAGATCGCGTCGGGCGCGCAGGCGGTTCAGCTCTTCGACACCTGGGCCGGGGAGCTGACCGCCGAGGACTACCGCGCGTGGGCGCTTCCCGCCGTCGCGCGGGCGATCTCCCGCATCGACCGGCGGGGGGCTCCCGTCCTGCTGTACGTGAACGGCTGCGGACACCTGCTCGAAGACATGGCGATATCGGGCGCGGACGTCCTCTCGATCGACTGGCGTGTGCCGCTTTCCGAGGCGCGCCGCCGGGTGCCCGCTCTCGCCCTGCAGGGGAATCTCGATCCCGGGATCCTCCTCGGCGAGCCGGCGGAAGTCGGGCGTCGGACCCGGGACATGGTGCGCGCCACGGGAGGGCGCGCGCACATCGTGAACCTCGGCCACGGCGTGCTGCCGCCCTCCCGGATCGACTGCGTCGAGGCGTTCTTCTCCGCCGCCCGGGAGCCGATTGAGATTTCCGCGGAGGTGCGCGGGTGACAGAGGGCATCGGCCGCCCGTCGGTCGATCTTCTCCGGCGCTACAACGTCCAGGGCCCCCGGTACACGTCGTACCCGACCGCTCCCGTCTGGAAGGAGGGCCTTGGCCCGCGCGACTATGAGCAACTGCTGGTGGAAAGCGCGGGCGAGCCCGAGCCGCGGCCGCTCTCGCTCTACTTCCACCTGCCTTTCTGCGAAAAGCTCTGCTACTTCTGCGGCTGCACGGTCGTCATCACGGGGACGGAGCACCGGCTGGAAGACCCGTATCTTTCAACACTCGCCCGCGAGATCGACTGGGTGGCGGCGCGGGCGGGGCGGGATCGCCGCGTCGTGCAGCTTCATCTGGGCGGCGGCACGCCGACCTATTTCGCCCCCGAGAAGCTCGAGGCTCTCCTGGCCCGGCTCCGTGGAAGCTTCGTCTTCTCTCCCGACGCCGAGCTCGGCGTCGAGGTCGACCCGCGCGTCACGACGACGGAGCATCTCCGGGCGCTGGCGCGCTCGGGTTTCAACCGGCTTTCGATGGGAGTCCAGGACTTCGATCCGCGCGTCCAGGCCGCGATCAACCGGATCCAGCCGTTCGAGGACACGCGTGCGCTGGTCGACGAGGCCCGCCGGCTCGGCTTCTCCAGCATCAACCTGGACCTCATCTACGGGCTTCCGTACCAGACGCCCGGGACTTTCGGCGAGACGATCGACCGGGTCCTCCAGATCGGCCCCGACCGCCTGGCGGTCTACTCGTACGCGAACGTCCCATGGATGAAGAAGCACCAGAGGATCCTGGAGCCCCACCTCCCGAGCGAGTCGGAAAAGTTCGGCATCTTTCAGACCGCTCTCGAGCGGTTCCAGGAGGCGGGGTTCGAGTACATCGGCATGGACCATTTTGCCCGGCCGGACGACGAGCTCGCCCGCGCTCGGCGCAGCCGCACCCTGCATCGCAACTTCCAGGGGTACACGACCAAGGCCGGAACGGATCTCATCGGCATGGGGATGAGCGCGATCGGCGAAGTGGGCGACGGGTATGTTCAGAACGCACGCGACCTCGCGCCCTATCGCGCGGCCGTCGAACGCGACGGCGCCGCGACGTTCCGCGGCTTCCGCCTCTCGGTGGACGATCGGCTGAGGAAGAGCGTCATCGCGCGCCTCCTCTGCCATGGCGTCATCGTGAAGGCGGACGTCGAACGAGAGTTCGGCATCCGGTTCGACGATGTTTTCGCCGACGCTCTCGACAGGCTCCGCCCGCTGGCGGAGGACGGCCTGGTCGAGCTCCTCGGGCCGGAGATCCGGGCGACGCCCGTGGGACGGATCTTCCTTCGCAATCTCGCGATGCCTTTCGACGCGTATCTGTCGGTCCCCGCGGACCGGCCCGTGTTCTCGAGGACTCTGTGAGGGCGCGGCTCTCGCGGCCGGCAACCCCATGACGTCGCGGGCTATCCTCTTTCTGCAGCTCGGCGGTCCGGAGACGCTGGACGATGTGCCCGGATTTCTGTATCGGCTGTTCTCGGATCCCGACGTGATCCGGGTCAAGCCGGCGCTCCTTCGGAAAGCCATCGCCGCAACGATCGCGCTGGCGCGCCAGAAGGCTTCGCGCGAGCTCTACCGCGCGATCGGCGGCGGATCGCCGATCCGGCGCCTGACTGACCAGCAGGCCGCGGGTGTCGAACGGCGGCTCGCGGCTGGAGGCCGCGCCGTCCCCGTCAGGACCGCCATGACCTGTTCCGCTCCGCTCGTGGAGGACGTGGTCCGCGAGCTCGCGCGCTCGGGGGTCGACCGCTTCCTCGCCGTCCCTCTCTACCCGCAGTACTCGATGACCACGACGAAGGGCGCCCTCGAGCGCTCGCGCGAGGCCGTCCGCCGGCACGCGCCGGGCGCAACGCTCGTCGAGATGTGCTCGTGGCCGACCCACCCCCTGTTCGTGAAGGCCCACGCCGACGCGATCGCGAGAGAGGTGGCTCAGTTTCCGGACCCTCGCCCCGAGGCCGTCCACCTGTTGTTTTCGGCGCACTCGATCCCGAAGAAGCTCGTGACGCGCGAAGGCGATCCGTATCAGAGGGAGGTGGAAGCCTCCGTGGCGGCGATTGCGGAGCGCCTCGGCGGCTCGTCTCCGCGCTCCCTTGCGTATCAGTCCAAACTGGGTCCCGTGGAGTGGCTGGGACCTCAGACACTGGACGTGCTGGGCGAGCTCGGGCGGGCGGGAACCTCTCAGGTCCTCGTGATCCCGATCGCTTTCGTGACGGACCACGTCGAGACGTTGTACGAGGTCGACCAGCTCTTCGGAGATGCGGCCCGTGCGGCGGGGATCGCCCATTTCCGGAGGACCCCCGGGTTGAACAACGATCCGACGTTTCTGTCGGCTCTCGAGGACATCGTCCTGTCGCAACCGGCGTTCTGGTCGGACGCGCCCGCGGCCTGACGTGACGACGGTCGTCGTCGGCGGCGGGCTCGCGGGCTTAATCTGCGCGCGTTCGCTTGCGGCGGGCGGAGAGGACGTCCGGGTGCTCGAGAAATCGGATCGGCCGGGCGGCGTCGTTCGCACCGAACGCCGCGACGGCTATCTCCTGGAGCTCGGGCCCAACACCGTTCGGCCCACCCCGGAGCTGCTGGCGATCGTGCGGGAGCTCGGGCTCGAATCGGAGATGGTCCTCTCGAACCCTGGTCTCCCCCGCTACATCGACTGGAACGGCGCCCTCCATGCGCTTCCCTCATCGCCCCTGGCGCTGGCCAGAACGCGGCTTCTCTCGCGAAAGGGGAAAATGCGGCTCCTGGGCGAGCCATTCGTCTCCCGCGCCGCGGTCCCATCGCGCCCGGAGACGGTGCGCTCCTTTTTTACCCGGCGCCTCGGAGCCGAGGCGGCTGACCGGTTCATCGCGCCCTTCGTCGCCGGGATCTTCGCGGGCGACCCGTCGCGGTTGTCGGCATCGGATGCCTTCCCGACCCTGGCCCGGGGCGAGCGGCAGAACGGGAGCCTCTTCGCGACCGCCATCGACGCCCTGCGCCGCCGCGATCGGTCCCGCCCGCGCGTCCGGGGACTCCTCTCCTTTCGAAACGGCCTCGAGACTCTTCCGAGCGCCCTCGGCGCCGCGCTCGGCGAGCGGCTCGAGACGGAGACCTCGGTCGAATCGATCCGCCCGCAAAGCGGCGGGTGGATCGTCCAGAGCTCCCGCGGGCCAATCCAGGCGGAGAGGGTCATCCTCGCCTGCGCCGCGGGAGAGAGCGCCCGCTTCGTGCGGGATTTCGACGCCGAGGCCGCCGTGGCGCTCTCTTCAATTCCGTACCCGGCCGTCTCCGTCCTGCACTTTTCCTGGCCGGCGCAGGCCCTGCGCGCTCCGCTCATCGGGTTCGGCCATCTGGTCGTCCCGACCCGCGGACGGCGCGTGCTCGGCGCCGTCTGGAGCTCCACGGTCTTTCCGGGACGTGCCCCGGAAGGTCAGACTCTCGTGACGGCGTTTGTCGGCGGGGCCGGCGATACCGCGGCGGCTCGCCTCTCCGACGACGAGCTGGAGCGCATCGCGTCCCGCGAGCTCTCCGAGTCCCTGGGAGCGACCGCGCCCCCGCGGCTGATCGCCTTAACGCGCTGGCCGCGCGCGATTCCGCAGTACGAGATCGGCCACGCGCACAGCATGGAGGTCCTGGAGCGCGTGGAGGCGCGCTGGCCCGGGCTCCTCTTTCTGGGAAGTTACCGGGGAGGCATCTCGGTGGGCGACGTGGTGAAGAACGCGCTTGCCGTCCCTCCCGTCGATCTGGCGGAGAGTCCGGCGCCCGAGCTGATGGCGCGCCTCCTTTGAGGGCCGAAGCATGGCGCTGACGATCCGGACCGAAAGCCTTCGAAAGGTCTACACCTCCGCGCCGCCCTCGGCATCGGCCGGGCGCGGCATCGCGGGAGCGCCCTTTGCCTGGCGCGGCGCGTCCGCCGGACGGCAGCGGATCGACGTCGTCGCTCTCGACGACCTGACGCTGGAGGTCGCGGCGGGAGAGATCTTCGGGCTGCTCGGACCCAACGGCGCCGGGAAATCGACGACGGTCGGCATCCTGACGACCCGCGTGCGCCCGACGGCCGGGCGCGCGTGGATCGGGGACGAGGAAGTGTGGAAGCGACGGGTCTCGGTCAAACGCCGGATCGGAGTGGTCCCGCAGCGGCCGAACCTCGACTTTGCGCTGACCGCGCGCGAAATCCTGCTTTTTCACGGCGCCTATTTCGGGATCGCGCCCGGCGAGCGTCAGTCCCGAGCCCGAACGCTCCTGGAGCGCTTCCAGCTGACGGACCGCGCCGATCAGCTCGTCGTCGGGTTTTCCGGCGGGATGATGCAGAGGCTGTCGATCGCGCGCGCGATGATGCACGAGCCGGAAGTCCTTTTCTTAGACGAGCCGTCCTCGGGGCTCGACCCGCAGACACGGCTCCTCCTCTGGGAAATCGTGCGGGAGTACGGCGCACGCGGACGCACGATCGTGCTCACGACCCACAACATGGAAGAGGCCGACGACCTCTGCGGGCGCGTCGCGATTGTGGACCACGGTCGCGTCATCGCGCTCGGCTCGCCGGAAGCCTTAAAGGCCACGGTCCCGGGCGGGCACTTGATCCGCCTGCAGATCTCGCCCCGCTCGCCCGAGCTGCTGGATTCGCTGTCCCGCGCGGTCGGAGTCACCCAGGTGCGGCCCGTGGGCGCCTCCGGGGCCGACGTCTACGCCGATCGCGGCGGACCGCTGGTGCCGGATCTCTTAAACCGCGTGCTGGCCGCCGGCGCGGTCGTCTCCGACGTGCACATCTCCGAGCCGTCGCTCGAGAACCTGTTTCTCCACCACACCGGCCGGAGCCTTCGGGATTGACCCGGACGTTTTTCGCCCTGCTGTCCCGGGACGCGCATGTCGCGCGCAGGAACTTCGTCCCCCTTCTCCTGCAGACGCTGTTGCAGCCGATGCTGCTCGTGTTCGTCTTCGGCCGGATCCTGACGACGAGCGGGTACATGCCCGTCGAATACAAGAGCCTCCTGCTCCCTGGCATCATCGCGCTCGCGATGATGCTCGCGGGGATCCAGGCCGTCGCGATGCCCGTCATTTCGGAATTTCAGTTCACCCGGGAGATCGAAGATCGCCTGCTCGCCCCGATCGAGATCGAGTGGGTTGCGGTGGAGAAGATCTTCGCCGGGATGATCCAGGCGCTCGTCGCGGGTCTCGTGGTCCTGCCGGCCGCCTGGTTCACGATGGGGCGCGGCGTGGCCCTCGCGTTCCCGCATCCCATCTACTTCGGCGTCCTGTGCCTCGCCGTCGCTCTCCTGTCCTCCTCGATCGGTCTGACGCTCGGATGCTCGGTGGGACAGACGCAGATCGGGCTGATGTTCAGCCTGGTTCTGGCGCCGATGATCTTCTTCGGCTGCACGTACTACCCCTGGAGCGCGCTCGAAAAGTTTCCGATCCTCCAGAAGGCCGTCCTGGTCAATCCGATGGTCTATTCGAGCGAGGGCCTTCGTTCTGCCCTGGTCCCCCAGTTCCCGCACCTGCCGCTGGCCGCCGTCGCCGGCGGACTCATTTTCTTCAACGCTCTTTTTGTCTCGCTCGGGATCCGCCAGTTCCGGCGGAAGGCCGTGCTCTAGCAGGCTGCTGAAAAAAGCCTGCGGGCGTCGTGTCCGGGCTTTTGCATTCGCCATCGATTTCGCATTCTCATCGACTCACCTCGTTCCCACTCCAAAATCGTTTTCTCGACTCCGTGAGCAAAGCCGGTCCACCCTGCGGGTTGCGGCGGCGCGCTCGCCACGCCATCCCACACCCTTTTCAACAGCCTGCCAGTCATCGTGTCGGGGCGGGGTCTTCTTTGTGATCCGACGGTTCACTCTTCAACGCTTTCTGCTCTTCCGCGGTCAATTCCGGAAGGTGGCGCAGGAAAGCGACGATGGTCCAGATTTCATCCGGCTTGTGAGTGGGAGAAAAGGCGGGCATCCCGGTCGTGCGGATCCCGTTTGCGACCAGCCAGAACAGCTCCCCGTCGGGCCTCGCCTGGACGCGCGGCAGGGTGAGATCGGGAGCGGGAGGATTCAGGCCCATCCCGAGCTCCGCCGGCTGGACACCGGGCGCGGCGTGGCACATGACGCAGTTCTCGCGGTAGTGCGCCAGGCCAACCTTCCACGTGTCCGGGGTCGCCGGCTGCGGGTTTTTCGCCAGCGGCGCGCGGTGGGCCACGGAGCGGTTCAAGGCGAATTGCGCGACGCGCGACTCGAGCCGTGACGGACTCGCAGTCGCCGCGACGTTGTAGCCGCCCGTCGCGACAACAGCCGCGATGATCGCCCCGACGAGAAAGAAGCCGAACAGGATCCCGGAGAAAAACCTCATTTCGACTCCTTCGGCACGCGGCCGTTTCAGGCGTGCCCGCGATTGGACGCGTGGCACGTCATTTCCGAGCCCCATTCGACCTGGATGGTGGCGTGGTCAACGCCCGCCGCATCCTTCAAGACCTGCTGGACCGCGAGAAGGACGTTTCCGCGCGGCGTCTCGGGGGCGGCGCGGATGTGCACGCTCGCGGAATGCACCCCGGAGGTCAGGGTCCACAGGTGGAGGTCGTGGATCGCCTCGACGCCGGGGACGCGGAGGACCGCCTCCCGGACCTCCGCGGGATTGATTCCTCCCGGAGAGCCCTCGAGAAGGATGTGCGCGGACTGCCTCAGAAGCCCCGCGGCTCGCGGGAGAATGAACAGCGCGACCGCCGCCGACACGGCGGGGTCGAGCCAGAGCCATCCCGTGCGCGGGATCGCGATCGCGGCCGCCAGGACGGCCGCGGAACCGAGCATGTCCGTGAACACCTCGAGGTAGGCGGCGCGCATGTTCAGGTTTTCGGCCGGTCCGTGCGCGGGACCGTGTCCGTGTCCGTGTCCGTGGACGGGTGAGAGCAGGCGCATCGCCGCGAGATTCGCGGCCAGAGCGAATAACGCCACCCACAACATCACGCCGGTGCGCACCGGCACCGGAGACGAAAAGCGCATCGCCGCCTCGACTAAAATTCCCACGGCCATCAGGACCAGGATCTCGGCGTTGACGAAGGCCGCGAGAATTTCGGCCCGATGCAGGCCGAAGCTGTGCCGCCCGGTGGGAGCGCGGCCCGCCACCGTGATGGCGGCGTACGCCAGGATGAGCGCCGCGATGTCGGCAAAGAGATGCGCGGCGTCGGCGAGGAGAGCGAGACTTCCGGAGACGATGCCACCCGCGATCTCGAGAGCGAGGACCACGGCCGTCAGGGCGAGCGCGGCGCGAAGCCGTCGGCGGCGCCCCTCGCGCTCCAACGCCGGGTGATTTCCCCCGCTCTCCGCAGGCCACCCGGCGGCGCTCATTGAGCGGGAAGCCTCTCGACCTCCACGCGCGCGTCGTTGAAGCAGGCGCCCCCTCCGAGATCGGCGAGCGTGTCCGGCGCGACGGCGTTCGCGGTCGATCCTCCGAATGTGTTGTGGCTCCAGAGCCCCTTCGGGACGGAGACGACGCCCGGCCGCAGCGTGGGCGCGACGCGCACGACGCAGGAGACGCGGCCAGAGAGGTTCCGGGCGACGACGCGGTCGCCGTCCGAGATCCCTCGCGCCAGGGCGTCGGCCGGATGCATCTCCATGACGGCGATCTCGCGGCGCAGCTCTCCAAGGGTCGTGCTGATCGTCTGGTCGGTGGCGGGTGAGACGAGCGCCAGCGGATACGCCGCCGTCGCCGGATCCCCGCGGTATCCGTACAGTCCCGACGGCGCTTCGACATCGAGCTCGGCCGGCACCAGGTGCGCGCGCCGGTCGGCGGTGCGGGGAAAGACGTCCACGAACTGGATCGGAGAGCGGCCGCAGGAGGGGGCCGCCGGGGCGTCCGAGTCGAGCGACGCGCGCCATGCGGCACCCGACGCGTGCCCGGCGAGGATCTCGGCGATCAGCGCCCGCCCGTCCGTCGCATCGCCGGGCCGCGCCACCCCCGCGCGGCGGCAGAGCTCGCCGAACACCTCGTGATTCGGCCGGGACTCCCCGACGGGCGGGATGGCGGGCAGCGCCTCCTGGAGAACGTAGGCGCCGTATCCCCGGGACAGCTCGGTGCGCTCGAGAAAGCTCGTCGCGGGGAGAACCACGTCGGCGTACAGGGCCGTGTCGGTCATCACCGGATCGAAGACCACCGTGAAGAGGTCTTCCCGCTCGAGGCCCCTCCGCACCTTTTCCTGCTCGGGCAGGGTCATGAGCGGGTTGCAGTTGTAGACGAAGAGCAGGCGGACGGGACGCTCCGAGTTTAGGAGAGCCTCTCCCGCGCGGTTCATGTTGATCTCGCGGGACGCGGAGGGTTTGGCGCCCGCCGCGCGAAGGGAGTCGAGCTCCCAGACGGCGGAGTTGGAGAGCGTGTATCCGCCCCCCCTCACGCCGAATTTTCCGCCTACCGCGGGAAGCGCGAGGATCGCCGCGGTCGCCGATCCCCCGTTGCGGTTGCGCTCGAGCCCCCATCCGCAGCGGATCGCTGCGGGAGAAGACTCCGCATACCAGCGGGCAAACTTCTCGAGGTCCTGTTCGACGAGTCCCGCCTCCGCCGCGGCCCGCGAGATCGTCCACGGCTCGGCGCGCCGGCGCAGCTCCTCCCACCCGGTCGCGTGGGTCGCCAGGAACTCCAGGTCCGCGGCCCCGTTTTCGAAGAGCCAGCGGTGCACCGCGAGCGCCACGGGCAGGTCCGTTCCGGGCTTCAGCGGAAGGTGGAGGTCGGCCTCCGCTGCGAGACGCGTGCGCCGGGGATCGAGGACGACCAGCCGACCGCCCGCCCGCCGGGAGGCCTGGAGGTGTGGCAGCAGGTGAATCCCGGAGGCGTGGGGGTTTGCCCCCCAGACGACGGCGAGCTTCGCGTGCGCGTAGTCGTCCAGAGCGATGCCCGCCATTTTTCCGTAGAGGCCGAAAGCGGCGCGTCCGGAAGGCGCCGAGCAGACCGTCCGCGCGAGGCGTGACGCGCCGAGCCGGGAAAAGAGCCTCGCGTCGGTCGTGTCCTGCGAGAGGTATCCGTTGGAGCCGCCGTAGGAGAGGGGCAGAATCGCTTCCCCCGCTCCGCTCCCGGCGAGTGCTGCCATCCGGGACGCGACGAGCTCCAGCGCCTCGTCCCATCCCGCCCGCCGGAACCCGCCCTCCCCTTTCCGCCCCACGCGGATTCGGGGAAAGCGCACCCTCGCGGGCCCGTGGACGTGCTCGGGGAGCCGCCGGACCTTGGCGCAGATGTACCCCGCGGTCAGCGGATTGATACGGGTGCCGCCCACGGAAGTGACCATCCCGTCCGCGACCTCCACTTCGAGGCTGCAGGCGTCGGGGCAGTCGAGCGGGCACACGCTCGCGACCCGGGTCGCGGCGGTCCGCGCGGCGCTCATGGCTTCCACGAGAGGATTGTACCGACAGTTTCGACGGCGATCGGGTGATACCCCGAGCTCACGCGCTGATAGATCGACAGCGCTCGCGCAGGCCACGGCCGCAGACACTGGCAGGAGCCTTCCGGTTCCCAACCGACCGCGCGAAAATGCTCGGCAGCATCGCCGATGGAGTCGACTGGTCTGCATGGCCCGCCCC
>JBDUBI010000061.1:0-16889 GCA_040004225.1 Acidobacteriota bacterium | reverse complement strand
GCCGAGGACTGGGACCTCGACCGCATGCTGCGCCTCTCCGAGGACGCCGTGTCGCTGGCGGTCAAAGAGGGCCTTCCGGTCATGTACGTGACGGAAGACACAACGCGCGCGCACCCGGACCACATCCGGCAGATGTACACCACGGCGATGCGGGCCGGCGCTCAGCGGGTCTGTGTCTGCGACACCGTCGGCCACGCGACGCCGAACGGCGTGCAGAACCTGATCCGCTTCGTCGTCCAGATGGTGAACGCCGTGAATCCCGAAGTGAAGGTGGACTGGCACGGCCACCAGGATCGCGGCTTTGGCGTTACGAACGCGCTCTGGGCGCTCGAGGCCGGGGCCCACCGCGTGCACGCCTGCGCGCTCGGGATCGGAGAGCGCGTCGGAAACACGCCGATGGACCAGCTTCTCGTCAACCTTCAGCTCCTCGGTTGGATCGACCGCGACTTAACCCGGCTTCACGACTACTCCTCGCTCGTCTCGGAGGCCACCGGAGTTCCGATTCCGGACAACTATCCGGTGGTGGGGCGCGATGCGTTCCGGACCGGGACGGGGGTCCACGCGGCCGCCATCATCAAGGCGCGCAAGAAGGGGGACGAGTGGCTGGCCGACCGGGTGTACTCGGGGGTCCCGGCTGCGATGATCGGCCGCCGGCAAGTGATCGAGATCGGCCCCATGAGCGGACTGTCGAACGTGCACTGCTGGCTTCAGGACCGGGGTATCGAAGCCCGGCCGGAGGTCGTCGACTCGATTTTCCGCCGCGCGAAAGAGAGCGATCAGATTCTCGCCGACGAAGAGATCCTCGCCATCGTCCACGCGCACGCGGACGCGCCCACGGCCCATTAAGACGAAGACGCCGCGCGGCTCGGTTTCCGCGGAGGTCCCGCGATCCGAATTTCTGCTGCGGCAGCTGCCCACGTTCCTCGACCACCTTGCGGTCGAGCGAGGTCTTTCACCGGCCTCCGTCGGCGCGTACGGGAGCGACCTCTCCGCGTTCGGCCGCTTTCTGGCGGCTTCCGGCGTGAGCGCACAGGGCGCGACGCGCGCGGAGCTCGGCCGGTACTTCGGATCGGCGCGCGCGCGCGGTCTCTCGGCCCGCTCCGCCTCGCGCGCGCTTTCCGCGTTGCGGGCGTTCTATGCGTACGCCGCCCTCCACCTCGGGTTCACCGAGGACCCCACGATCGACCTCACGAACCCGAAGCTCGGCTTCTCCCTTCCCAAAGCGCTGTCGGAGGACGAAGTCGTGGCGCTCTTAAACGCCCCCGACGCCGCGACACATCTCGGCCTGAGGGACCGCGCGATGCTGGAACTGCTCTACGCCTCGGGACTGCGGGTCTCGGAGCTCGTCGGCCTGCCGCGGGCCGCGATCGACCTGCCCGCCGGGATCCTGCTCGTGAGAGGCAAGGGGGGGAAGGAGCGGCTCGTTCCGTTCGGCGGGAGCGCGGCGAAGTGGCTCCGCCGGTACCTCGAGGATGCCCGGCCTCCCCTGGACACCCGGAGGTCCGCGGCTCTGTTTCTGTCTTCGCGCGGGGCGGCGATGACGCGCCAGCGGTTCTGGCAGATTCTGGAGGGATACGGCCGCTCGGCCGGGATCCGGGCCCGGTTGACGCCGCACGGCCTGAGGCACTCGTTCGCCACTCACCTCCTGGAGCACGGCGCCGACCTGCGGGCGCTCCAGATGATGCTCGGCCATTCGGACATTTCGACGACGTCCATTTACACGCACGTCTCGCGCGGACGCTTGCGGCGGGTTTACGACGAGTTCCATCCGCGCGCCGGACGCTCGAGGCGAGGCAAGGCCCGTTGAGCCCCCTTTTCTCCGGCGGGCTTCTCGCCCGGGTTGGCTCCGGGCCAGAGGGGAATTCGGGGGCCCCTTTTGCTGTTCCCGGACTCCGTATGCCGTTCTATCTCCGGGCCGCCCTGCTGATCGCGCTTTTCTCGACGTCCGCGTTGCGGGCGGAGCTCGTGATCTTCGAGGACGGCCGCGTCGTGAAGGCGGCGTCCTACCAGGTCCGCGGCGAGGAGGTCGAGATCCGACTTCCCGGCGGTGGCAGCTATTCCGTCGACCTCCATCGCGTCGAGAGGATCGTGGACGACGAAGTCATCCTGCCCCCGGCCGCGGTCGCGCAGGCGCAGGCGCCCGCGGGGCCCGCGGTGACCTACGACATGCGTTACCAGGCGCATCGGAAGCCGCTCTTCCCGTCGCGCTACGACGCCGTCATCGACGCGGAGGCCAGGCGATACGACGTCGACGCCGCCTTCGTCTCGGCCCTGATCCGGGCGGAGTCCAACTACGAGCCGCGCGCGGTCTCGCGCAAGGGCGCCCGCGGTCTGATGCAGCTGATGCCCGCGACGGCGCGCCGATTGAACGTGCAGCGCCCCTTCGACCCCGCCGCGAACGTGCGGGGAGGCGTCCGCTATCTGCGAGAGCTTCTCGACCGCTTCGACGGGAAGCCGGAGCTCGTGCTCGCCGCCTACAACGCCGGCGAAAACGCCGTCGAGAGCTACGGTGGAGTGCCCCCGTATCGGGAGACGGTCGGATACGTGAAGCGCATCCTCACGTGGTGGACGCCCGCCGTCTTGACCGGCGCGGGAGCGGCCGCGGCGGAGCGCTGAGCCGGCAGCTTGCGCCGCAGCCGCCGGCGCGATTCAGTCCATCCCGAGCCGCGCGAGATAGCCCTTCTCCCTCACCCGTCCGAGCATCCACCCGAAAAAAGTCCCGCCCGCCGCGAGGTAGATCGCGTTCAATCCGACGGCCGCGACGAGTGCGCCGCCGGAGACGTGGCCCGTCGCGAGAGCCGATCGCATTCCCTCGAATACGTGCGTCGAAGGCAGCAGCAGCGAGATCGGGCGCAGCCACGCGGGCAGGACGGCGACGGGATAGAACACCGCGGAGAGTGGCTGGATGAGGAAAGGGATTCCCCAGATCAGCGCCTCCGCGGCCTGTCCAAACCGCAGCACCAGCGCCATCGTGAACATCCCCATCGCCCAGCCGAACAGGAGAAGCGAGAAGTAGAAAGGCAAAAGCGGAAGGCCGATCGAGAACAGCGGAAATCCGTAGAAGAGCCGGGCGAGGAGGGCCAGCACACCGGCCGACACGGTCGCTCGAAGGACTCCGATCAAGGACGTCGCGACCAGCAGCTCCCAGGTCCGGACGGGAGCCACGAACACGTTCAAGATGTTTCGCGCCCAGATGTCTTCCGTGATGGACAGCGTGATGGCCTGCTGCGCGCTGTAGAAGATGTCCCAGAGGATCACCGCGCCGAGAAGGAACGTGACCCCCCGGGGCGCCGCGATTTTTTCGAGGTACGAGGTCAGAAACCCCCAGACGAGAAGGTCCATGACAGGCCAGAACAGCACACCCATCAGCCGCGCGGTGCTCCTTCGATACAGATACAGATAGCGAAGGAGAAGAGCGCCGATCCGGGAAATCACGCGGTTGGCTCGATCGTGTTTCCGTCCCGCGCGATCGCGATGAACACGTCTTCGAGGGAGTCGCTTTGAGCGCGCGCGAGGACATCCCGCGGTGTGCCCTCGGCCACCGCCCGCCCGTGCGCGAGGAACAGCACGCGGTCGCAGAGGACCTCCACCTCGCGCATGTTGTGGGAGGTGTAGACGATCGTCACGCCCCGCTCGCGTTGCAGCTTCTGAAGCGCCGTGCGGACTTTGTCGGCGATGTCGGGGTCGAGGCTCGCGGTGGGCTCGTCCAGAAACAAAACTTCGGGGTCGTTTAAGAAGGCCTTGCAGAGATTGACCCGAGTGAGCTGCCCGGAGGAAAGCGCTCCCGTGGCTTTGGTTGCGGAGTCGGAGACTTCGAAAAGCTCCAGCAGTCCGTCGATTTTGGCCCGCGGCCGACGAACTCCATAAAGGCCGGCAAAAACGCGCAGATTCTGCCGGACGGTCAGATTCGACGGCAAGGAAATGTACGCCGAAGAGAAATTGACCCGCTGCAGGATTGCAAGCCGGTCGGACGGCATGGAGAGTCCGAGCACCCGCACCCGGCCGGCCGTCGGAGTCGTCAATCCGAGCAGGAGCTGGATGGTGGTGGTCTTTCCGGCCCCGTTCGCGCCGAGAAGCCCGAAGATCTCCCCGGGAGCGACGGAGAAGGAGAGCCCGTCGACGGCGGCGAGATCGCCGAAACGCTTGGTGAGGTCCGTGACGGAAATCGCCGCTTCCAGGGGGGCGGGGGTCTCGGGCATGAATCGGCGTCTCCTCTTCTCGTTCTCGCGGGCGGCGCGAGATTGTAAGGTCTCGCGTGGTGAAGATCTTCTCGACCGCCAGATACGTCCTCCCGCTGCCCGAGGGGCATCGCTTCCCCATGGAGAAATACGCGCGGCTGTCTCAGAGGGTGACGGCGGAGCTCGGAGCGCGGCATCCCGTTTGCGAACCTCCCGCGGCGGATGACTCGGATCTTCTCCGGGCCCATACGTCCGACTGGGTGACCCGGGTCTCATCCGGAGCTCTCACGCGCGAGGAGATCCGCCGCATCGGTTTTCCCTGGTCCTCCGAAATGGTCGAGCGCTCGCGTCGATCCGCCGGGGCCACGATGGCGGCGTGCCGCGCGGCGATCGAGGACGGCATGGCGGTCAACCTCGCGGGCGGCACGCACCACGCATTCGCGGACCGCGGGGAAGGGTATTGCGTCTTCAACGACACGGCCGTCTCGGCCCGGGCGATGCAGAGCGAAAAGCGCGCGCGCCGCGTGCTGGTCATCGACTGCGACGTCCACCAGGGCAATGGCACCGCGGCGATCTTTCGGGACGATCCCTCCGTCTTCACGTTCTCGATCCACGGCGCGAAGAATTTTCCCTTCCGAAAGGAAAAAAGCGACCTCGACGTCGATCTGCCTGACGGAAGCGGAGACTCGGAGTACCTCGAAGCGCTTTCGGCAGGACTGGCGGAGGTGACGATCCGTTTCCCCGGTCCGGACCTCGCGTTTTACGTCGCCGGCGCGGACCCGTGGGAGGGAGACCGCCTGGGCCGTTTGAAGGTCTCTCAGGCAGGGCTCGCCGCGCGCGACCGTCTGGTCCTGGGAGCGCTGCGAAAGGGGGGGATCCCCGTCGCCGTGACGATGGCCGGCGGGTACGGCCGTCCGATCGACGGCACGGTCCAGATCCACTTCGAAACCGTTCGTCTCGCCGCGGAGATGTCCGGCCTCTGACCGCGGCCCACGGCGTTTCTCCGAGCGCAGGGAAAACGGACGCTGTCACCGGACTCTCGAGTTTGCGTCGCCTGCCTGCGGGGGCCCTCACCCCAACCCTCTACTCGAGCGCGGTGAGATGGAGGAAGCCGCGTGCTGACCACCGTTGAGAGAGTTTCTGAGGGAGCGGCGAACCATCCTGAACCCGGATTTCCGAGTAAACTGGAATCCATCATCCTGCGTCCAATGCGCAGGACGGGACGAAGGAGGTTCTTCATGGACAAACGCTTCCGCTTGCTTTCCATGGCCACTCTTTTCGCTGCCGCTCTGTTCGTCACCCCCGCGGCCGGATCAGCCGCTCCCCACCGCGTCTGGGTTCCCGGTCCGCCGCCTGCACCGGTTGTCGAGGTCCGGCCGACTTCGCCGGGCCGCGGTCACGTCTGGGTGGGCGGATATCACCGCTGGGATGGCCACGCCCACGTGTGGGTCCCGGGGAGCTGGCGACGCTCTCCGCGCGCCCGGGCCGCCTGGGTCCAGGGCCGGTGGGTGCACTCCCGCCGCGGCTGGTACTGGCGCGAAGGGCACTGGCGCTGAGCGCCGCCAGGAGAGAAGCCCGCATGAGGAGAACGCGACGGTGGATGTCCGCCGGTCTCTTCGCGGCGGCCCTGCCCCTTTTAGTCGGCTGTCCGCCTCCGCCCGCGGGCGTCGTCTATGTGTCCTCGGGTCCCCCGCCGTTTCGCACGGAGTACGTCGGCACCGCGCCGGGAGAGGATCATGTCTGGGTGCGCGGCTTCTACCAGTGGGACGGCGTCAGCTACGTCTGGGTCCCCGGCCATTTCGAACGCCGTCCGCGCGCCGGCGCGAGGTGGGTGGACGGACGGTGGCGGCATAACCGCCGCGGCTGGTTCTGGATCGCGGGCCACTGGCGCTGAGACGAATCGCGGGCCTTTGGGGCCGAAGAGGCCCGCGATCCCGTTTTTAGCGGTCGAGCACCTTCACGACGAGAAGCGTTCGGTCGTCTTCCGCGGGATGTCCCGCGGCATGCGTCGCGACGGCGGAGAGGATGGCTTCATGCAGGCGCGCGGGGTCCGAACCCGCCTCCACGCGGAGCAGCGCCTCGAGGCGCTCGAACCCGAACGGGTCCCCGGAGGAATTCGCGGCCTCGATGATCCCGTCGGTCAAGAAGACGAGGCGGTCTCCGGGGGCGAGCTCGAACCGGCTGGTCGGAAAATCGGAGCGCGGCGAGATTCCGAGGGGGAAGGATGGCAGCGACAGGCTTTCCACGGTCCCTCCGGAGAGCCGGTACGGAGCGAGCTGGCCCGCATTCGTCAGCGTGGCGTCCCCGGTGGCGGCGTCGAAGGCGAGCAGCGCCAGCGTCATGTAGTTGCGGGAATCCGTCGAGCGGTGGATGAGCTCATTCAACTTGATGAACAGCGGCGTGCCCTCCAGGCCCGACTCGAGCAGGGTGGAGAGCCCCGCCTTCGCCATCGCGACGAGAAGCCCCGTCGAGAGTCCATGTCCTGACACGTCTCCGATCGCGACCGCGCTCCGCCCGTCCGGCAGTGACGCATAGTCGTAGTAGTCCCCCCCGATTTCGGCGAGAGGCTCGAAGCGCGCGAGGAGCGAGAGCCCCGGCAGCGTTGCCCCGGGTGCGGGAAGCAGTTTCTGCTGGAGCGTCCGGGCGATCGCGATCTCCGACTCCAGGCGTTCCTTTTTCGCCGTCTCGACCATCAAACCCTCGATGGACTCCGCCATCCCGTCGAAGGAGCGCGCCAGGTCCCCGATCTGATTTTTCGAGCGCGAGTGCACGCGAACCGAGAACTCACCGCGGGCGATCGCCTGCGAAGCCCGGGTGAGCTGGTTGACGTTGCGGGTGATCGAGCCGACGAGCACGAAAGCGACGGCGAGCGCGGCCAGGTATACGACGAGGAGCAAAGCGGACAAGCCGCCGAAGATCGCCCAGAAGACCCGCCCGATCTCAGGCACCCCCTGCGCGAAGAGCTGGCTCGAGAGATTCCGGGGAGACGTCTGGCCGATGAAGAGAACGACGTTGCGGCTGTTCGGCTCGGGGGCGAACGTTCCGACGGCCCTGTCCACGTAAACGCCCGCGATCCATTGGCGGTCGGCCCAGTTCCGGGTTGCGGCGGGCCCGGATGTTTTTGCCGCCGGGCGCTCGCGCCGGCTCTTTTCGCCGGGCGCCGGGGGCGGCACCTTCGGTTCCTCGACGGCGGGCCCGGTGGTCTCCTTCCCCTCATCGCCGTCTTTCGAGAAACCGACGTGGAGCCCGCGGGCGGTCCGAGACGTGCCCACCTCGATCGCCACGTCGTAGCCGGTGGCCTTCGAGATCCGCCGCGCCCAGCTCTTCTCCGGGTCCGTCAGGAGAATCAGGACCGTGCGGCTGTCCGCGCTGTCCGGGCCGGGGACGGCCAGCCATCCCTGGTCTCCCGCGATCACGGACCGGGGCTCCTTCAGGCGAACCGCCCACGGAGCCACCGATCCGAGAGGAAGCCACGCGACGTCCGAGCGGACCACCCGTCCGGCGCCGTCGACCGAGAACGAGGGATATCGCGCTCCGGACGCGGCGTCCGCGCGCGCTGCCGCCAGGGACTCTCCGTGCACGCGCGTCGCCACGATCTGGTGCGCGACGAGATATGCCCCGGCGAAAAGAATCGCGGCGAGGAGCGGGATCGGAAGAATTCCGATCAGGAAATACGAGAACGCCAGGCGCAGACTGAGTTTTCGCACGATGGCGCGGAAGGCGATGACGACCGC
Source organism: Acidobacteriota bacterium (assembly GCA_040004225.1). Lineage (GTDB taxonomy): Bacteria > Acidobacteriota > Thermoanaerobaculia > UBA5066 > Gp7-AA6 > JALYUA01. Next base: position 8,977 of record JBDUBI010000061.1, on the reverse strand, counting down.
TCGAAAGAGGAGGACGAGGCCCGCCGTCCACGCCAGGCTGATCGCGATGAGGCGCGCGCAGCCGGATCCCGAATCGGTCACCTGCGCGGCGGCGATGGCGGCCGCGAGCGAGACCGCGAACACGATCATCCAGTTCCGCGTTGATTTTCGAAGGGCCACGGCGCCCGCGATTGTACGGGGGACGGAAGCTCGATTCGACGATCCGTTAAGATGGGGCCGCCCGTGAGTTTCTTCCGCCAGGCGGCGCTCCTGCTGCCGTCCTCATTTCTTCTGGGAGTTCTGATCTTCCTCCTGACGCACGGACACCAGGATCCGGGGTTCGGCACCTATCCGTTTTTCGAGCAGTGGGGAGCCGGCGCCGCCGTCGCAGCGACCCCCGAGGGCCGTTTCGTCGAACAGGCGCTCCTCTTCTTCGTCCCGACCTACCTGATCGCTCTGCTCTTCATCCTGTTCGTGGTCCTGGCGGAGCGAGGCCTGCTGGGCCGTCCGGAGCCACGTATCCGCTCCGCGTTCCGCGGCGCCTTCGAACCGGTCTTCGCGGCGACGTTTCTGATCGTGACCGCGCTCCTCGTGTGGGAAGGGGACCGTCTCGCGTCGCGGCTCGCTCCGGGCGCCCTGGTCGCGCCGCTTCTCGTCGCATTCGTTCCGTACGGCGCCGCCGCCCTGGCGCTCGTCCCCGCGGCGATTCTCGCCGCTCCGCTGGTCCTCCTGCGCCGGAGCGATCCGACGTGAAGCCGTCCGCGGCGATCGTTGTTCTCGACTTCGGAGGACAGTACACGCAGTTGATCGCGCGGAGAATCCGCGATGCGCTCGTGTTCTCCGTCGTTTTGCCTCCAAACGCCACGTCGGAGGAGATCGCGCGATGGAACCCGGCGGGCCTGATTCTCTCCGGCGGGCCGCAGAGCGTTTACGAGGAGGGCGCGCCCGTCCCGGCCGCGGGGCTCCTCGACCACGGCGTTCCCGTCCTCGGCCTCTGCTACGGGATGCAGTGGATGGCGCAGACTTCGGGGGGGGAAGTGCAGGGCGGCCACGGACGCGAGTACGGGCGCACCTCCGCGCGGGTCACTCCCGATTCCGAACTGTTCCACGGCCTCCATGAGGCGCAGACCGTCTGGATGAGCCACGGCGACTCGGTCACTCGCGCGCCGGACGGCGCGAGGGTCATCGCTTCCACGCCCGAGACGGCGATCGCCGGATTCGAGAGTCCCGCTCGAAAGCTCTACGGGCTCCAGTTCCACCCGGAAGTCCGGCACACCGAGCATGGAACGGCGATTCTTCAGAATTTCCTTTTCCGGGTCTGCCGCGTCCAGCCGGACTGGAGTATGGCGTCCTTCCGCCACGAAAAAGTGGAGGAGATCCGGCGCCAGGCCCCCGACGGCGCCGTCATTTGCGCGCTCTCGGGCGGGGTCGATTCGTCCGTGACGGCGCTCCTTCTCCGCGAGGCGCTCGGCGACCGGGTGCATCCGATCTTAGTCGACCACGGGCTGATGCGCGCGGGCGAAACGGCGCAGGTCGTCGAGGCGTTCAAACGCCTCGGGATCGCCGTGCACGCGGTCGACGCCGCGGACCTTTTTCTCGGGCGGCTCACCGGCGTGACGGACCCCGAAGAGAAGCGCAGGATCATCGGGCGCACGTTCATCGAGGTCTTCGAGCGCGAGGCGAAGGCCATCCCGGATGCGAGGTACCTTGCGCAGGGAACCCTGTATCCGGACGTCATCGAGTCGATCTCGATCAAGGGGCCCTCGGCCGTCATCAAGACGCACCACAACGTCGGCGGGCTTCCCGAGAAGCTCGGGTTTCAGCTGATCGAACCGGTGCGGGAGCTCTTCAAGGACGAGGTGCGGCGGCTCGGCGCGGAAATGGGGCTTCCTCGCGAGTTTCTCGCGCGGCATCCGTTTCCGGGGCCGGGCCTCGCCGTCCGCATCCCGGGAGAGGTTTCCCGCGAGAAGGTCGCGATCCTCCAGCAGGCGGACGAAATCGTGCTCGACGAGATTCGAAGAGCGGGCCTCTATGACGCGATCTCTCAGGCCTTTGCGGTATTGCTCCCCGTCCGGTCCGTGGGGGTGATGGGCGACAACCGGACCCACGAGTTCGTGCTTGCCGTGCGCGCCGTTCAGACGACGGACTTCATGACCGCGGACTGGTTTCGCATGCCTCACGAGGTCCTCGACGCGATCGCTTCACGCGTCGTTCGAGAGGTGCGAGGCGTCAACCGGGTGGTGTACGACGTCACTTCGAAGCCCCCCGCCACGATCGAGTGGGAATGACGGGCGCGCAGGACCGCGCGTGACCGGGCGGGTCGGACGCGACCCCTTCCTCTTCCGCCTCGGCTGGTTCTTGAGGACGCCGGCGATCCGGCTCCGCCGCGCGCTCGGGCGGGCTCGCGGGGCCCTGCGCCCGGCGCGCTCGCGCGTGCGGCACCGATGGAGCCCGGCCGCCGCTTCCGCGCTGGCGCCCCTCGTGTGGACGAACGCCCGGGTGGTGCGCGAATACCTGCACGAGCGGGTCTCCGGGCATCCGGGCTGCGACTGGGTCACCTGGATGCTCTCCCGCCACGCGCGCGGTCCGGACCTCTCCGCGCTCGTGCTCGGCGGCGGGGAGGGCTGGCTCGAGCGGGTGCTCGCGCGCGATCCGCGCATCGGAAGGGTCATGGGAGTGGACATCGCCGGGGAGGCCATCGAAGAGGCGGAGCGGCTCGCAAAAGAGGAAGGGCTTTCCGACCGGATCCGGCACCAGGTCGTCGACCTCGACCGCGATCCGGTCCCCGGCGGCCCGTACGACCTGGTGCTCGCGCACGACGCGATCCACCACGTCCGCGACCTCGAGGGACTTTTCGAGAGGATAAGCCGGGCGCTCGCACCCGGCGGGACGCTCCTGTTCTGCGAGTACGTCGGTCCGCGGCGGTTCGATTTCGACGCGCGGAGACAGGCGATCCTGGACGACGCGCTCCGGTCGCTTCCCGAAAAATACCGGAGGCTCCAGGACGGCCGGGGGCTGGCGACCCGGGGGCACCGGACGGATCCCGTAGAGCTCGCGATCCGAGACCCGTCCGAAGCCGTCCGTTCTGACGAGATCCTGCCCGTGCTACGCCGGTCGATGGAGGTCGTCGAGGAGATTCCTTATGGCGGCGGTCTGCTGGCGCCCCTTCTCTTCGAGCTGATCTTGAACTTCGAGGAAGGGAATGCGGTCGACGACGCGGTCCTCGGCGGGCTGTGCGAGCGAGAGCGCTCCCTGATGGCGGAGGGCGAGCTCGATTCGGACTACGTCGTGGTGGCGGCGAAGCGGAGGTCGGAGAGCTCGCCCGCCGCGGTGGGGAAATCAGGCGGGGCCTGAGATCTCCTGCGCGATCGCGTCCAGGCCGCGCTCCAGATTTTCGGTCGATCCGCCCAGAGCCACCCGAAAGTGTTCCGGCGCCCCGAAGAACGATCCGGGCGCGACGGCGACGCCTGTCCGTTCGAAGAGGCGCTCGGTGAACGCGGACGCGTCCCGTCCCTCCTCGAACCGGGGGAAGACGACGCTTGCGTCGGCCGGGACGCAGGCGAGCTCCGGCCGCTTCCGGAAAAAGGCCGACCAGAGGAGTCGGTTGCGGGCGAGGATGTCTTCCGCTCGCAGCGCGAGGGCGGGGAGGTGCGCGAACGCGAGGGCGGACAGCCGCTCCGCCGGGATCGCCCCGGAAACGTCGACGACGTCGCGCGCTCGGCGGATGGCCTCCGTGACAGAAGGAGCGGCGATCGACCATCCGCAGCGAAGCGAGGAGAGGCCGTAAGCCTTCGTGAGGCTGTTCGTGGAAATCACAGCGGGGGAGCGCGATCCCGGGGAACCGTGGGAGGCGCCGTCGACGGTGTCCGCATAGACCTCGTCCACAAGAATGTAAAACCCCCGCCGTTCGGCGAGCCTTGCGAGTGCCTCGAGAGAGGCGGGAGAAGCGGCGACTCCCGAGGGATTGTGAGGACTCGACACGATGACGAGCCTCGTGCGCGGCGTCAACGCGGCTTCCACCCGGTCGGGCTCGAGCGCCCACCCCCGATCGAAGGATCTCCGAAAGAAACTCACCGAGGCGCCGAGCATCCTCGCCGCGGCGGGAAGGGGGTCGTATCCCGGCCACTCCGCCAGGACCTCGTCTCCCGCGCGCAGGACCGCAGCGCACGCGAGGAAGTTCGCGCCCGAGCAGCCGCCCGCGGTGGCCACCTGGTCGGTCGAAACGCCGGCGCGGGCCGCGATCGCTTCGAGGAGAGGCGGATACCCGTTCGGGCTGTCGCCGGAAAGGTCCACGGCGTCCCGGGCGCCGGGCAGGTCGGCCAGCGTGCACGCCAGAAGATTGCTTCCCGCGAGGTCGACGGAGGGCACCGGGCGGTTTTTCGCCCACGCCATGTACACCGTCCGGGTCGCGTTCCTCACGTCCGCCGCCGGAGCCGCCGCGCATAGACAAAGTACACCGGGATCCCCGCGGCCAGCAGGGCAACCCCCACGGCGGACCGCTGCGGACTCGAGAGGACCGCGCTGGCGACCGCCAGCACCGAGGCCGCAACGAAGAGGATGGGAAGCACGGGATACCCGGGCGCTCGAAACTGGTCCCCGGGGGGAGTGCCGCCCGCGCGGCGGCGAAGAACGAAAACAGCGGCGGCGGCGAGGCCGAAGAAGATCCAGTCCGCGAAAACGACCGAGTCGATCAGCCCGCCATAGTTGCCGATGGCGACGAGGACCGAGGACCACACCGCCTGGAGCGCGATCGCCGCGGCCGGCGTCTGGAAACGGGAATGCAGCCGGGAAAGAGCCGCCGGGAAGAGACCGTCCCGCGCCATCGCGTAGGAGATCCGCGTGGGGGCCAGAAACGAAAGGTCGAGAAACCCGAACGTCGAGATCGCGATCGCGGCGGCCACGAACCGGTCGGCGCCGGAGCCCATGAGGCGGCGGACCGCCTCGGCCGCCGGAGTGGCGGTCGCGGCGAGACCGTCCCGGCCGAGGGCGCGCAGGTACACGAAGTTCACGGACACATAGACGAGAATGACGATCGTGGTGCCCGCGAGCAGCGCCCGCGGCAGCGTTCGCCGGGGGTTCCGGGTCTCCTCCGCCACGAGGTTGGCGCTCTGCCATCCGCCGTAGGAAAAGAGGATCGGAACGAGGGCGCCTCCGAACGCGAAGAGGCCCGCTCGAGGAAGAACTCCACCCCCGGCGGCCGGCGGGGCGTGTGAGGCGAACGCGAGTCCTCCGAAGACGAGAGTCGCGAGAGCCGCGATCTTCAGCACGACCAGCGTGTTCAGCACGCGGCTGCCGGGTTTGACGCCGAGCACGTTGATCCCCGCCAGCAGGGCGATCGCCCCGATGGCGAGCGGGGCGGACGGCGCCCCGGGGCGGCCCGCCAGGCGGAGCGCGTACCGCGCGAAAGTGATCGCAACGGCCGCGATGCCGCCGCCCTGAATCAGGAGGAGGGACGCCCATCCGAAGAGAAATCCGACGAGGGGGTGATAGGCCTCGCGCAGATACGCGTACTCACCGCCCGCCCGCGGCAACGCCGCGGCCAGCTCCGCGAATACGAACGCGCCCGCCAGCGCGATCGCGCCTCCGGCGGCCCACGCGCCGAGGACGAGCCCCGCGGTCGGAAGCCGCTCTGCGACGACGGCGGGGTTGATGAAGATTCCGCCGCCGATGATTCCGCCGACGACGATCATCGTCGCGTCGAAAGTCCCCAGGGCGCGGCGGAGGGACATGGAGGGTGAAGAGTAACGGACGCTGGGCGAAGGACGAAGAGCGAAGGGCGGAGCCGGAAATGCGGAGCCCGGAACGCCGACCGGGCGAGAGAAGGGGAACAGGGGAAGCCGGCAGTTTTCTCCCCTCCGCCTCCGCTACAATCGTTCCTTCATGCCCGGCGACTTCGTCCATCTCCATCTTCACAGTCAGTACTCTCTTCTCGACGGCGCCAACCGGCTGCCGGAGCTCTGCAAGCGAGTGGGGGAGCTCGGGATGAATGCCGTGGCGGTGACGGACCACGGAAACATGTTTGGAGCGTTCGCCTTCTACCATGAGGCCATCAAGCAGGGCGTGCGGCCGATCATCGGGGTCGAGGCCTACATCGCTCCCGCGGACCGTCGCGATCGCGAGGCGCAGGCCTCCAGCGAGTCCGGCGATGGATACGCGTACCACTTGACGATCCTCGCGGCCACGCAGACCGGCTATCGAAATCTCGTGCGCCTGGTTTCCGAGGCATACATGACGGGCTTCTACCATCGCCCGCGAATGGACAAGGCCCTGCTGAGGCAGCACGCCGAGGGCCTGATTGGCCTCTCGGGCTGCCTGAAAGGCGAGGTGGCCGGAGCGCTCGCGCGCGGTAATTACCAGTCCGCGAAAAAGGCGTTTCTCGAGTACGAGGACATCTTCGGCAAAGGGAATTTCTACGTCGAGCTGATGGACCACGGGCTCCCGCAGCAGACCGCCATCGTCCCGGACCTCCTCCGGCTCTCGACGGAAGTGGGCGCGCCCGCCGTGGCGACGAACGACAGCCACTACCTTCGCCGGGACGATGCCTTCGCGCACGAGGTTCTTCTGTGCATCGGGATGGGGAAGACCCTCGAAGACGAGCGGCGGATGCGCTTCTACAACGACGAGTTTTACGTGAAGAACCCGGACGAGATGAAGGCGCGCTTCTCGAGCTGGTCGGCGGAATCGGTGACGAATTCCGCCGCAATCGCCGCGCGCTGCGCCGTCACGTTCGACACCGAGGGGCTTCACCTTCCGACGTTCACAGCGCCCGCCGGGCAGACCCCCGCGGAGCACTTCGGCGAGCTCGCCCGGGAGGGCCTCGAGCGCCGACTGCGGGAGATGGAGGCGCAGGGGAGAGGGACGGGGATCCCGGCGGAAAAATACCGCGACCGCCTCGCGTACGAGATCGGCGTGATCGAGAAGATGGGTTTTCCGTCGTACTTCCTGATCGTGTCGGACTTCATCCGTTACGCGAGGGAGAAGGGTATCTCCGTCGGGCCCGGCCGCGGAAGCGCGGCGGGCTCGATCGTCTCCTGGGCCCTCCGGATCACGGAGATCGACCCGCTCAAGTACGACCTGCTTTTCGAGCGCTTCTTGAATCCCGAGCGGATTTCGATGCCCGACATCGACATCGACTTCTGTCAGGCGCGCCGTGGCGAGGTCATCGAGTACGTCACGAAGAAGTATGGGCGCGAGAACGTCGCCCAGATCGTGACGTTTTCGCAGTTGAAACCGAAGCTCGCCGTGCGGGACGTCGCGAGGGTGCTTTCTCTGCCGGTGGCGCTGGGGGACCGGATCGCCAAGCTCATTCCGGACGGCCCGGACGTCAGCTTCGACCGGGCTCTCAAGGAGTCCGCCGGCCTGAAGGAGCTGATCGCTTCGGACGAGTCGGTCGCGAGGGTCGTTCAGATCGCCGGGCGTCTCGAAGGGCTCTCCCGGCACGCCGGCATGCACGCGGCAGGCGTCGTCATCGCGCCGAAGCCCATCACCGAGTATCTGCCCCTCTACCGGACCAACAAAGACGAGATCACGACGCAGTTCGACATGAACGCGGTCGAGAAGATGGGCCTCCTGAAGATCGACTTCCTCGGGCTCATCACGCTCGACATCATCGACGCCGCGGTGGATGCGATCCGCGCGCGGGAGGGCGTCGCGCCGGATCTCGACCTGCTCCCGCTGGACGACGAGAAGACTTACGAGCTCTTCCGGTCCGGCAGGACGGCCTGTGTTTTCCAGTTCGATTCGTCCGGGATGCGCGATCTCCTGCGCCGGGCGAAACCGCGCGTGTTCGCGGACCTGGCCGCTTTGAACGCCCTTTACCGACCGGGCGCGCTCGACGCGGGCACGGTCGAGGAGTACGTGCGCCGCCGCAACGGCACGAGCAAGGTGACCTCTCCGCTGCCCGAGATCGCCGACGTTCTGGCGGAGACCCTCGGGATTCTGGTCTACCAGGAACAGGTGATGCGCATTGCCGCGATCGTGGCGGGTTACTCTCTGGCGGAAGCGGACCTCCTTCGGAAGGCGATCGGGAAGAAGAAGGTCGAGATCATGGCTGCGGAGGGAGAGAAGTTCCTTTCGCGCGCCGCGGAGCACGGCACCCCCAAGAAAAAGGCGAAGGAGCTCTGGTCTCTGATCGAGCCTTTCGCGCGGTACGGGTTCAACAAGTCGCACGCCGTGGCGTACGCCCTGGTGGCCTACAAGACCGCGTACCTGAAGGCGCACTTTCCCGTCGATTTCCTCGCGGCGACGCTGTCGGCCGAGATCGGTTCGACCGACGGCATCGTGAAGGTCATCGGAGACTGCGTCGAGATGGGGATCGCCGTCCTCCCGCCCGACATCAACGAATCGCGGAAGGCGTTCGCTGGCGTGCCCGGAGGTATCCGGTTCGGGCTGGCGGCCGTGAAGGGTGTCGGAGAGGCCGCGGCGCAGGCGATCCTGGACGAACGCGAGAAGGGGAAGTTCACGTCGTTCACCGAGTTCGCCTTGCGGCTTGACTCGCGCCTCGTGAACAAACGGACGCTGGACGCTCTCATCGCGGCAGGGGCCTTCGACTCTCTGGGAAGGAATCGCGCCACCTTGGCGGCGGCGTCCGAGCGCGTTGTCGCCCAGGCCGCACGGCAGCGCGACGAAGAGGAGCAGGGCCAGTCGAGTCTCTTCGGCGGACCCGTCGAAGGCGGGGGCCCCCCGACGGACGATTTCGCGGAGGTTCCGGAGTGGTCCCTCGAGGACCGGCTAAAGGGGGAGAAAGAGATCCTCGGGTTCTACGTCACCGGCCATCCCCTGACGAAGTATGCCGATGCGATCGAGCGTTTCGCGGACGTCAAGATCGCCGACCTCGCCGGCCGCGTCGATCAGACCGTGCGCATCGGCGGCGTCCTGACCAACATGAAGAAACAGAAGATCAAGAAGGGCGCGAACGAAGGCAAGACGATGCTGAAGGCGTGCCTCGAGGACACGACCGGCAGCATTCCGATCTGCATCTTCGCCAGCCAGTACGAGA
>JBDUBI010000234.1:0-5004 GCA_040004225.1 Acidobacteriota bacterium | reverse complement strand
GCGCAGCTCTGCCCCCTCGCCCCGCGCTCGGGGAGAGGGTTGGGGTGAGGGGGCGCCCCGCAGGTAGGCCGCCCGGCGGGATCCCGCCCCTTGCTCGGGGGCGTCGGGAGCTATACGGGGGCTTTTCGCCCGGGGCCGCGCGGTGTGGGCGCTCCCCCGAGGGCTTTCAGGATCTCGCGGCGGTAGTCGTCGTAGCTGTGCTTGCCGGAGAGGGACTTCACGCGCGTGCCGTCCCGGCCGTACAGGACGGAAAAGGGGAGCTCTCCGCCCCATTCGCGATCGACGCTCTCGATGAAAGCCTGCTCGCCGCCGCTTTTCTTCCAGTAGTTCGGAAAACCGGGCTTCATGGATCCGAGGAACCGGTCGACGGCCGGCCTCTGGCTCGCGAAATCCGTCGAGATCCCCAGAGTCCGAAGGCCCCGGGGGGCAAGCTCCTTCTGGAGACGGACCAGGTCGGGGTATTCCTCCCGGCAGGGGACGCACCATGTTGCCCAGAAGTTGACGAGGACCACGCTTCCGCGGTTCCGGGCCACGAGACTTCGGAACCCGGAAGCATCGATCTCGCCGGCAATCCGGGAAGAATCCGTCCCCCCGGGCAGACGCGAGGCGATGGGAAGAACCGCCGCGACGCAGAGGGCGATCGCCGCCGTCATCCCGGGGTGCTTCAGACGCGCTTGATCGTGCAACCGAACGCCTTGGTTTCAGCGCTCTGAATCCCTTTCCCGGCCAGGAGAGCGTCGAGCGCATTCTTCAGGTCGGGAGAGGTGACCCGGGCGGCGTCTTCCGAGTTGTCGTCGATGCGACCGTGGTAACGGAGCTTTCCATCCGGAGTGATGACGAAGGCTTCCGGAGTCCGTTTCGCGTCGTACAGATCTGCGACCTTGTTGCCCGGGTCCTTCGCGATCGGGAACGTGTGTCCGTGCTTTCGGGCGTGCTCGCGCGCCTCGGCCTCGGGCTCCGAGCTGTTGCTGTTGATGCCGACGAAGAGGATGCCTTGCTTCTCGTAGGTCTCGGACATCTGCTTCATCCGGTCGTTGTACGCATTGGAATAGGGGCACTTCGTCGCGACGAAGAGCACGACGACCGCTTTGTGAGTCTTCAGCGCTTCCGCGAGAACGACAGGTTTCCCGTCCACGCCTGTCAGCGAGAAATCCGGCGCCGGGGCCCCGATGGCGACGGCGGCGAGGGACACCGAGGACAGCGCTACGACGCCGGCGGCGCCGAACAAAAACGATTTCCATCCGCGCATGAGGGCTCCTTGTCGGTTATCGGTCAAAGTTGTCGGTTGCGAGAAATCGATTGTCGAGTCTCGTCCGCGACCGGATTCGGTGACTCTGGTCTGACAACGGTGGACCCGCCGCCCATTATTTCTTCTCGAACCAGCGTCGCCTCTCCGAAAGGGCCGCCAGTTTCTTTTCGAGGGTCTCGACCCGCCGTGAGAGCTCCGCCAGGGCCCATACCTCCTCCTGTCTGGCCGCCCGGAGCCGTGAGACCTCTTCCGCGAGGGGTTCATGATCGCCGCTCGAAGAAAGCACCCGCCGGATTTCGGAGAGAGGGAGCCCCTCGTCCCGGGTCAGGCGGCGGATGGTGGAGAAGCGCTCGACGTCTCTCTGTTCATACCGGCGGTGCCCTCCGGCGGTCTTCCGGATGAGAAACAGCGAAGGCATTTCGCGTTCGTAGTAGCGAAGTGTCGAGCCTGGAATCCCGGTCCGGCGGGAAACCTCGGCGATCGAAAACCCGGAGGGCGGAAAACGCCGACGAAGGTGGCTCACGAGCCGGGGCGCGGCGTGAAGACCTTCCCGGCTGAGGCGCAACCGCCCGGACGAGGGCCCGAAAGCCGAGACGTCTCTCCCGGCGAGGAAGCCGGCTCGCGGGAGATCACGAGGCCCTGATCCCGATGCTCAGACGTTGAAAATGGGCCGCGCGAAGACCGGATCGAACTTCCAGACGTACTTGTAGGCGCCATTGAAGAAATCGACCGTGATCTCGTAATGCGCCTCGACCGTGATCGACTCCTTGGTTCGCTTGACGGACATGTTGTCGCGGGTGACGGGAATGTCCATTTCCTTGGCCTTGGCCAGGATCTCGGACTGGAGCTGGGGGAGACTCTTGATGGACCCGAAAGCGGCCTCTTCCTGGAGGAAGTCCGCAAACGCGGAGGTGTTGACCTTCACGGGAACGACCTTGTACAGGACGTAGCCGATCAGCCCGCAAATCGCGAGCCACACGATGCAACCCAGGGTCGCCGCCCCGCGCATCCGGCGCGTTTCCCGCATGAGTCCTCCTCGGAGATTGTCCGCAATTCTAGCAGGTGCTCTCCCGTCGACCCTGGGCGGGCGGATCGCGCGCCTATCGGACAGCGAGGAAAGTCCTTCTCCATCGCGTGCGGTGGAGGAGGTCCTTCAGCCGGCCTCCGAGCCCCGTCGGCGCCGGCACGGAAGGTGGCGCGAGCGACCAGTAGATGAAGAGCGCCCGGCCTTTCACGTTCGACGCCGGCACTGGCCCCCAGAAACGGCTGTCGTACGAGCTGTCCCGGTTGTCGCCGAGGGCGAAGTACGAGCCCGACGCCATGCGTGCCGGGGCACGTTGATCGCGCCGGCGCAGGGCATCCGGCAGCTCCCGGTCGTCCGGCCAGATCCGGCTCTCCGCGTGAATGGCGCGGGCATCCGGCTGCTTCTCCCCGTTGACGAACACCAGCTTGTCGCGGATCTCCAGCACGTCCCCCGGCACGGCGACGGCGCGCTTGATGAAGTCGCGCTGCGGATCTTCGGGAAACTTGAAGACGAAGACGTCTCCCCGCGACAGCTCCCGGTACGGAAGAATTTTTCCCCACAGGTGCGGCGCAAAAATGAACTTGTTGACGACCAGGTGGTCCCCAACGAGGACGGTGTTTTCCATCGAAGGGGTCGGGACCACGAACGCCTGCACCAGGAAAGTGCGGACGAAGAGCGCGAAGATGACCGCCACCAGAACGACTTCGATGTACTCGCGCACCGGAGACGGCCTCCGCCGGCTCTCGACCGGCGCCTCTCCGGGCGAAGGCGCTTCCGTCAGCGCACCAGTCGGAACATCCTGTCCCATCGCGTCCGGGAGAAAAAATGCACAGCCACGCTGCCGAGCTGGCGAAGCTTGTCGATCGGTCCGCGCCAGATGTGGGAGTTCGGCTCGGCCTCGTACGACCAGTACAGAAGGAAGGGTCGTCCGAAGATGTTCGGCCGCGGAATCGGGCCCCAGAAGCGGCTGTCCAGCGAGTTGTCCCGGTTGTCTCCCATGCCGAAATACGAGGACGGCGGCACGCGATACGGACCGAACTGATCCCGCAGCACGCTCGACTCCGGGACGCGCGGATCGCCCGCGGCGTAGAGCTCCGGGTCGATGTGCTGGACGTGGGGGCCGTCCGCCGGAACGCCGTTGACGGAGAGGGCCTTGTCGCGGACCTGAAGGAGATCTCCCGGACCTCCAATCGCCCGCTTGACCAGGACGTTGTTGTCGTTGCGATCGTCACCCGGCTTTTTGAAGACGATGATGTCGCCCCGGTGCACGTCGCGATACGGCATCCACCCGGCGAACAGGGGCAGCCGCGGCCCGAAGGCGAACTTGTTGACCAGCAGGTGGTCGCCGACCAGAATCGTCCGCTCCATCGAGCCCGTCGGAACCTGGTAGGTCTGGACGATGAACGTGCGGACGAAGAGTACGAATATCCCGGCGACGAGCAGAGACTCGTACCACTCGCGGCCTGCGGAATGCGCGGGAAGGCTGTTTTCGGGGACGGGGGCGGTCGTTCCGGCGGTGGTCGGCTTCATCATTCGACTTTCAGAACGGCGAGGAAGGCTTCCTGCGGGATGTCCACCCGCCCGACCCTCTTCATCCGCTTCTTCCCCTCTTTCTGTTTCTCGAGGAGCTTGCGCTTTCGAGTGATGTCACCGCCGTAGCACTTGGCGATGACGTTCTTGCGAATGGCTGAAACCGTCTCACGCGCGATGATCTTGGAGCCGATCGCGGCCTGGATGATCACTTCGAACATCTGTCGCGGGATGATTTCTTTCATCTTGGCCGCAAGGAGGCGCCCCTTCACGGCCGACTCCTCGCGGTGAACGATCAGCGACAGGGCGTCCACGGGCTCTCCGTTGACGAGGATATCGAGCTTGACGAGATCCCCCTCCCGGTAACCAATGAACTCGTAGTCGAAGGACGCGTAGCCCTTCGAGATGGATTTCAACTTGTCGTAAAAATCGAGCACCACTTCGTTCAGGGGGAACTCGTAGGTGAGGACGACGCGGTTGGAGGAGAGGTATTCGAGCGATTTCTGCACGCCCCGGCGATCCTCCGACAGCTTGAGCAGTCCCCCCAGGAAATCGTCTCGCGTGATGATCGTCGAGGAGATGTACGGCTCCTCCATCTTCTCGATGTGATTCGGGGGCGGCAGGAGGTTTGGATTCGCCACCTCGAGGATCTCGCCGCCGGTGGTGATGACGCGGTAGCTCACGCCGGGGGCCGTCGTGATCAGATCGAGGTCGAACTCCCGCTCGAGCCGCTCCTGGACGATCTCCATATGAAGGAGCCCGAGGAAGCCGCACCGGAAGCCGAATCCGAGGGCAGTCGAGTTTTCGGGCTCGAACGTGAACGAGGCGTCGTTCAACCGCAGCTTGTCCATGGCTTCGCGCAGGTTGCCGTAGTCATCGGAGTTTGTCGGGAACAGTCCGGCAAAAACCATGGGCTTGGCCTCGGCGAATCCCGGAAGCGCCTCGGCCGTCGGGCGGTGGACCTCGGTGATCGTGTCGCCGATGCGGGTCCAGTGCAGGTCCTTGATGTTCGCCCAGAACGATCCCACTTCGCCGACGGAGAGATTCGCCACGGTCTCTCGCTCCGGCCGGAAGACGCCCACCTCTTCCACTTCGGCTTGAAGGCCGGTGCCGATCGCGCGAATCTTCGTCCGCGGCTCGAGCTTTCCGTCGATGATGCGGACGAGCGAAGTGACCCCGCGGTACGGGTCGTACCAGGAGT
>JBDUBI010000254.1:0-5008 GCA_040004225.1 Acidobacteriota bacterium | reverse complement strand
CGTGCGCGGCGGAGGCGCAGCTCTGCCCCCTCTCCCCGCGCGCCGGGGAGAGGGCTGGGGTGAGGGGCGGAATTCACGCGCAGGGCAGCGCCGAGAATCAGGCCTTGCTTGCGGCGTTCTGCTCCTCGAGCCTGCGAGGAGCTATGTGCTGGCTCTCTAACTGATCGCTTTCGCGATCGCGAAAGCGGCGCCGGCGGCCAGGCCGCCGACAATCGTCGTCTGGAATGCGCTCTGCAGCGGCCGCTTGACGGTGAAGAGGCCCTTGATCCACCCGAAGAGGAAGAGCGCCAGGATCGTGACCGCGACGGACGCGAGGAGCGCGGAGCTGTTTTCTTTCACGAAGAAGTACGGGCCAAGTGGCACCAGACCGCCGGCGATGTACGAGCCCGCGATCGTCAAGGCGCTCGTGCGGCCGCGGGCGGGATCCGGTTTTTCCAGTCCGAGCTCGAACTTCATCATGAAGTCGACCCAGCGCTTCCGATCCTTTCGCAGCGCGTGCGCCGCCTCGACGGCCGAACCGTGGGGCACTCCATAGTCCTCGAAAAGCTCGATCACTTCCCGGGTCTCCTCCTCCGGGATCTCGATCGTCTCGCGGTCCTCTCGCGCGCGCTCCGCCGCGTAATGCTCCGCATCCGTTCGCGCCGCGAGGTAGCCTCCGAGACCCATCGCGATCGAGCCGGCGGCAATCTCCGCGAGTCCCGCGGTGATGACCACGCGGGCCGAGCTCACCGCGCCCGAGAGTCCGGCGGCCAGGGCAAATGGCACCGTGAGGCCGTCCGACATGCCGATCACGATGTCGCGGATCGTGGCGGACGACGTGAAGTGTTTCTCGACGTGCGGGGTCTGGGGCATGGCGCCTCCTGATCGTGCACGTTGCACTCTATGGCGGCTGGAGAACGTCGCCCCCCGGTCCTGGTGCGCCCGGGCGCGGTTTTGGGAGGGCCGGAACCCCGCAAGGTGTGCGCTGACGTACGGCTTCGTACGGTTCCGCCCTGTACCGTCGCTGACATCGCAGGATCAGAAGGCACTCGGCCGACACCTGAGAAAGGGCATCATGGCCAAGCCGAGCGTCACCCCCGGGGGCAAGAGCGTTCCCAAGAATCATCTTCTGGCCTCACTGTCGGCCAAAGATTTCAAGCGCATCGAGCCGCTGCTTCAGCCGATCCGATTCGAAATCCGGCAGCCTCTGCACGAGCCGGGAAAAGCGATCACCGATGTCTATTTCCCGCTGAACGGCGTGGCGTCGCTCGTGACGACAATGGAAGATGGCGCCACCGTCGAAGCCGCGACCGTCGGGAATGAAGGCATGGTCGGGCTCCCCATGTTTTTCGCGACGGGCACAGTGTCTCTCGAGGCTTTCGTGCAGGTTGCGGGCCACGCGCTGCGAATGAAGGCGTCCGCATTTCGGAACGAGATCAAAAACGGCGGCCCTCTGTTCAACATCATCCAGCACTACACGCAGACACTGTTGACGCTGATTGCCCAGTCCGCCGCATGCAATCGCCTCCATTCTCTGCGGCAGCGTTGCGCGCGATGGCTCCTCATGACCCATGACCGCGTCGACGGCGACGACTTCTTCCTGACGCAGGAGTTTCTCTCGATGATGCTCGGAGTCCGCCGGGCGACCGTGACGGTGGCCGCGGGGGAGTTGCGGGAGGAGGGTCTCATCGCCTACCGGCAGGGCCGGATCGAGATCATCGACCGGGAGGGGTTGGAAGGCGTGGCGTGCGAGTGCTACGGGGTCATTCGCCGGCATTTCGACCGGCTCGCGATGATCAGCGAGAACTAAGCCGCCGCGTTCCGCCCGTCGACAGGTCCGCCCCGAAGGATTCGATCGCTTTCAGATCTCGCTGACCCGCGCTCCAGGGCTCTTGTCCGGGGAAGGGTCGTCCGAGAAACCGTCGCCACGGGGAGTGCCTTCGGAGACGATCACGATCTGCGCCACCTCTCCTCGAGCCGGCTCCTGCGTTTTCCGGGTTTCATCGCCGGCGACATCGGCGCGATGCGCGCGCCACGAACAGACGGTGCAGAAGCGATTGATGGCTTCCCGGTTCCGCGCCGGAAGGTCCGCCCCGCAACCAGCGCACGGGCGGAACGCCTCGGGCGCACCGGCGGAGTGACCCCAAAGGACCCGGTTCGAGATGCCACCGGGGGCCGCGGAGAGGCTCGCGCCCATTCCCAGGCGGGCGTTCATGACGGCGCGCGCGATAGCCAGAGCGCGTGTTTCGCCGCTTCCCGTCGAGAGCCGCTCTCGGCCGCCCGGCAGGAGAACCCAGAAGGTGCAGAACCAGGCTCCGTCGATCTCTTCGAGCGTGCACGGCATGTCCTGCATTTCCAGACGGCGAATGAGGCGGTTTGCCGCTTTCTCGCTGGTCGAGTACGGCGGCGTCTTCTTCTTGGCGTCGCCGTTTAGTTTCTTCTCGATCTGTCGGTCGAGGTCCGGGCCGGCGCAGGTCATCATGGGGACGTCAAGTTACTCACCGGCCCGGCCCGGGGTCGGTACGCTTCCGTACTTAACTGTGGTCTTTGTCCGACGGTCCGCCCGAATGCGCCTCAGCGAGCTCCGAGAGAACGGGCCGGCAATCCGGTTCAGGCCTCAGATTCCCCCGCAGGCCACCCGGCGCGCGGCCGCGTTGTCGCGGGATTTCGGAAGGTTGTCATCCGGAGCGGAGCGAAGAACCCGCTGCCGATCTTTCACAGCGGCAGGTTCTTCGTCGCTCCGCTCCCCGGATGAGATCTGTCGTGCGGTGTGAAACCGTTCAGCGCCGCGGCATTGCGGCGGAGAGATCTCCGAACGGGTTTTCTTCGGGCGACGCGTCGTCTTTCTCGAATTCGATCGAGAGGGTTTCGTCTTCGTCCATCTCCGAGGCCCCGAACCCGCGGCCGGGGCGAAATCCCCCCAGGGTGTGTCTTCGGGGATCGTCGATGTCTTCCCTTGCGCTGTCGAGCCAGTCCGCTGCCATCACGCCCTCCGCTCTCTGGATCGAGTACGTGCAACCGGCGTTCCTTTTCTTCAAAATCAGGCCGACCCGGGAGCCGGAACCCGTAAGACGTTTCGGGGCAGCGAGTTGCAATCATCTGATTCGACTGCCTCGAGGCCATCCCGGACCGTTTCTGCCCGCGCGGGTGACGTGAATCCGACGGCAGGACCGCAAACCCGGCCGATCTTTGTCCACCGCGGGCCGGAAAGGATCGCCTCCGTTTAAGTGTGGCCGCGGCACTCCGCGTGCTCACACGCGCATTCGCCAAATTCGATCTTGTGAAGCGAGCAGGGCTCCGAGCAGAAATCGGGAGCGGCGCCCTCCCCGGTCGGCTTGCAGGTGCAGGGCTCGTGCTGGCATTTGTCGTCCATGGGTCCCTCCCCGGTCCCGGCTGTGCAACTGGCGGGCCGGGGGACGCTGGCCTCCGAATTGCTCGTATCCCGAAGCATGTTGAGAGAGCTCCTGACCCTCGGCTCCCGGAGGAATCTCGCCGAGGTGATCTCGCCGCGGCGAACGTTCGAGGACGTCGTGATCCCTCGCCGGACCCGCCAGGCGCTCGCGGAAGCGCTCGTTCAGATCGAAAAGCGGGGTCTTCTCTACGACGACTGGGGCCTGGGAGAGCGCCACGACTCCGGACTCGGGCTGGCGTTTCATTTTGCCGGGCCACCCGGGACGGGAAAGACGATCTGCGCCGAGGCCGTCGCGCACACGCTCGGCCGCCCGCTGCTCAAAGTCCGATACGGCGAGATGGAGAGCGCCTGGGCCGGCGAAACGGGGAAGAACGTCGTCGCGGTTTTCCGGGAGGCGCGTTCCGCCGACGCGGTCCTCTTTTTCGACGAGGCGGATGCCATCGCGAGCCGGCGGTTTGCGGGGACTTCGCACGGATACGAACGCGAGGCGAATCACACGGTCAACATTCTTCTCGAGGAGCTCGAGTCGTTTCCCGGTGTGGTGATCTTCGCGACCAATCTCGCGGCCAATTTCGACCCCGCTTTCGAACGGCGCATCCGCACGCACATTCTGTTTGAAGCGCCCGGCGTCGAAGAGCGGGACGCCATATGGCGCGTGCAGGTTCATCCCAGGAAAACGCCCCTCGCGCCCGACGTCGACTTTTCGGCGCTCGCTCGGCGCTTCGAGCTCTCCGGCGGCGACATCAAGAACGCGGTGCTGAAGGCCGCGCAATCCGCAGCCGCGGAAGAGGGCGACGATCGCCGTAAATCGATCAGGCAGGCGCACCTGGTGGCCGGAGCGGAAAGTGTTCTCGAGTCGAGGCGTGTGATGAGGCAAAGCCTGTTCGCGCCCGAGCCTTCCGCCAGCCCGGTGATGGCGTTTCCCGCCGCGCGATGGGTCCTCGTCGCGATCGGGCTTCTTCTTCTCGCGGCGGGCGGCTTTCTCGGCTGGGCCTCCACCGTCTGGTTTTCCTGAGGGAGGGTGCCGGCGCCCGGCGCGAGAGCCCGCCTTTTGCCGCCATGGCATCTCTATTGCTGGCTCGAAGCCGTGGAGGAACTTTATGAAGACATACACCCGGGTATTCCTCGTGCTCGCGGCGGTCGTTTCGGTCGCCGCCTGCCGCCCGAATGAGACGGTCGAGGGTCAGGCTCGGGACGCAAAGATCAAGGCGGGCATCAAATCAAAGCTCGCCTCCGACGTCGGCGCGGCGACCCTCACCAGTCTCGATGTGAACGTGACGAATGGCGTCGTGACTCTCTCCGGCCCCGTGCACAACCAGGATGAAAAGTCGCGCGCGGAAGCCGTGGCGAAGGCGGCGGAAGGCGTCGTGAGCGTCAACAGCGCACTTCAGATCATGGGCGACTCCTCGGGCGGCGGCGGCATGACGAGCAGTGGGGCGCCCGCGCCGTCGCCCTCGCCCTCGGCGGAGATGACAACCACGACCGGGACCACGACGACGACCACGAGCACGACGACGACCGATGTCACGCCGGGCGTGACGGTGGCTCCGGCGCGATAACGCCGCCAACCGTCGCCTTCGCTCACTGCGGGACCTGCGTTCGCCTGCGGGCGAACGC